>NZ_JACHDR010000001.1:0-314403 GCF_014201135.1 Neomicrococcus aestuarii
CGGTGACGGGGGATTCGGGTATGACCCCATCCTGTTGCCTGAGGGTCATGACCGAAGCGTCGCAGAGCTCACCGCGGATGAGAAAAACGCCATCAGCCACCGCGGGCAAGCTTTCGCCGCGCTCGTGCCGCACGTGCAACGAGCCCTAGAACAACTAACCGCGCGTCCAAGCGCCACCGAGAGGTAAGACACCACCGTATGACGAGTCTTATATCACTGCTGTTCGTAGGAAGTGTGGCCGCACAGACCGGCTCCACCGGTAGCTCGGGAAGCTGGCTGACCCAGCTCTCCGATTGGGCCGTGAGCCTTATGGAGATCATCGGCCCTCCGGGAGCTGCTCTCGCGATTGCGCTCGAGAACCTCTTTCCACCATTGCCCTCGGAAGTTATCCTTCCGCTGGCGGGTTTCGCGGCAGCACGTGGTTCCTTCACTCTCGCTGAGGCACTGATCTGGACCATCGTGGGTTCCGTGGTGGGCGCTGTCGCCCTGTACTGGGTGGGTCGCTTGCTGGGCCGCGAACGTACCCGCAAGATCTTTGGATGGCTTCCTCTCGTGGACATCAGCGACGTGGACAAAGTGGAGGCGTGGTTCGTCAAGCACGGTCCCAAGGCCGTGTTCTTTGGCCGCATGGTGCCGATCTTCCGCTCGCTCATCTCCATTCCGGCCGGCGTCACCCAGATGCCGTTCGGTCAGTTCGTGCTCTTGACCACCGCCGGTTCGGCGATCTGGAACAGCATCTTCGTCCTGGCAGGTTTCTACCTGGGGGATAACTGGCACATCGTGGAAGAGTACGCGAACGTGTTCCAGAAAATCGTGATTGTGGTGGTGGTCCTCGCGATCATCGGCTGGGTGATTTACAAGCTGAACAAGCGCCGCGGCGCAAAGGTTTCCTCGACAGATGAGCGTTGATTTCACGGCCATCGACTTTGAGACGGCGAACGGATTCCGCGGTTCGGCCTGCTCTGTCGGTGTAGTAAAAGTACGGGATTCGCGCGTGGTGGAAACGGCGAGCTGGCTCATGCGGCCGCCTCCCGGTTTCGATCATTTCGATCCGCGCAACGTCCAGATTCACGGCATTACCCCGGAGATGGTGCGGGACGCACCACGCTTTGGAGAGCTCTATACGCCTCTGATGAACTTTGTGGGGGACGACATTCTGGTGGCGCACAACGCCGCCTTTGACCTCGGCGTGATTCGTTCGGCCGCTGAAATGTCAGAGCTGAACGTGGACCCTCGCAATTTCGCCTGCACCGTCATTCTGTCTCGCAAGACCTACGATCTTCCGTCGTATTCCTTGCCGTTCGTGGCAGAAGCGGCCGGCGCCCCGTTAGAGAATCACCATGAGGCTCTGGCGGATGCCACAGCCTGCGCCAACATCATGACGGACATTGCTCAACGTCAAGAGGCTGCCACAGTTCCAGCGTTGCATGAGTCCTTGAGGATTTCTTTGGGGCATGCTGAGGGTTATCACGTGGGCGATCCGCTGTCGCGGGCGAGTGCGGATGGACTGCGTTGGAAGTCCGCGCAGCGTGAGATTCCGCAGCCTCCCGATTGGCAGATTTGGCCGCACGAGGGCAATAACCCGCAGCCGAACCTCGACGCCGATCCAAGCCACCCGTTGTTCGGGCAGAACGTGGTGTTCACGGGGAATCTGGCGATGAGCCGTCAGGACGCTAAGAACCGTGCCGCTGCCGTGGGCGCCATTACCGCTAGCCGCGTGACGCGCCAGACCACCGTGCTGGTGGTGGGCGACGGCTTCGTCGCGAGCGACCTCAACTCGGGCCGCGTCACCAACAAGGCGCGCAAGGCGCTTGAATTGCGTGAGCGCGGTCAGCACATTGAGGTGGTCTCTGAGGGAGAGTTCCTGCAAATGGTGGGCGGTCCCTGGCCGCTGAGCGTCTAGGTCTTCCTACCGCGGCTTAAGTGGTAGCGCGGACCCAGCGGGCAGCGAGTTCTTGAGCGAAAGCGTGCAGTGCGGCGAGCGTTGCATCATTTTTCGGTACGACGACGCCGCTTGGGTCCCGCAGATTCTTCAAGGCCGCAGTGGCTTGCGTCAGGCTTGACCCAAGTTCTAGCGGGATATCCCCGGCTTCACTAGCGGCCTGGCCGTGGACCTCAGGCCAGAATGACTTGTTAGCCCAGACACCCACACCCTGAGCGTACTGATAGCTGGCTTCGGCCCCATGCGTGAGGGCGGCAGCATCGCGTGCAAGCCGCGTCATGAGGGATCCGTCCCCATCCGGTAGTAGCGCCAGAACAAACGATCGCAACGCAAGCTGAGCTGCGTCGTCGTTCGCGTAATTCGCTTCCGGGCCGCGGCGAATACCGAACGGGCGCGAAGGAATGCTCATCTCCGGGTTACGCAAAGACACCGTGTCCGGGTGCTCGCTAACCGCGGTGCGCTGCTCGGGCGTGAGCGCGCGGGCCACAGCGGTGAAGTGTGCGTCCGTCCAACGCGTCGGCGGCTCAGGAGCCCCAGCCGGAACGCTGCCATCCAGTGCGCGCACCCACCGCAGCGTGCTGAGCCACATGCACGCTGGCTCATCCGCAGCAATGCCATCATTGGCCCATTCCACGGCATCCAAGAGACCGTCAAAAATCGCGAAAGCGATGACGGTCTGAGTCAGAGTTTCGGTGGAAGCGGTCGTCGCGATCGATTCAAGGACAACCGGGGCGGGATGGGTTTCAGCGCTAAAAGTCACCCCGATAGCCTACCGATAATTCCACCGTGCACTGCGCCAGATTCTAGGTGTCAGGGGGAGTCCCTAGAGTAGAAGTATGAGATTCCTACACACCTCCGACTGGCATTTGGGCCGGTCCTTTCACGGCATGGACGTGATTGACCATCAGCGGGACTTTGTCCAGCAAGTCAGCGAGATCATCGCTGAGCGTCAAGTTGATGCACTGTTGTTGAGCGGCGATGTTTATGACCGCGCACTTCCCGCTGTTGCCGTGGTGGAGATGTTTGATGAGGCGCTGAGTCGTCTCATGGGTGCAGGAATCCCCATCATTATTTCCAGTGGCAACCATGACTCCGCCGTGCGCTTGGGCTTCGGCTCCCGAGCGTTTGAAAAAGCCGGCGTGCATATCCGGGCAAGCGTGGAGGAACTGAACCGGCCCATCGTGATTCCGGGACCGGATTTTGATGCACTCGTGTACGCGCTGCCGTATCTCGAGCCGCGACTGGTCGCTGAGCAGCTGGGAGTGCAGGCTCCGGGGCACGAACCCATCATTGTTGCTGCGCTTGATCGCATCCGGCAGGATCTCGCGGAACGGAAGTCTGTTACTGTACGGGCACAGGTTCCGTTGGTGATGGCTCACGTGTTTGCCGCCGGGGGAGCTCCGAGTGAAAGCGAGCGCGAGCTCAGCGTGGGCGGCCTCGATAAGGTGTCTCACCAAGTGTTTTCCGACTTCACGTACACGGCGCTCGGGCACTTGCACGGACGCCAAACCCTAGCGCCGAATGTCCGCTATTCGGGTTCACCGCTCGCGTACTCGTTCTCTGAAGCCACGCATCGCAAGGGGGCCTGGCTCGTCGACGTGGATGCGTCCGGACTCGTGGACGTCACCGAGGTTCAGTTCAAGCAGCCGCGAGCTTTGGCCACGCTCAAGGGTCCCATTGAGGACTTGCTCTCCAACCCTGCCCACGCAGCTGCCGAAGAGGCGTTTGTTCAAGCGACCGTCACGGATGTTGACCAGCCTCAGCGTGGAATGGACAGGCTCCGAGAACGTTTCCCGGGCATCTTGGTGTACCGCTGGGAACCGAGTGAACGCCGGGAGCAGCGTCGCTACGCGGATCGCGTGCGTGTTCAAGCGACCCCCGAAGAAGTCTGCGGGGAGTTCTACTCCCATGTCCGCGCCCGCGAGCTAGATGCCAGCGAGTCCGCGATCATGCAGGACGTACTGACCCATTCCTTGACGGCAGGAGCTAAATAGTGAGACTTCACTCCCTTGAATTAAGCGCTTTTGGTCCCTTCGCCGGCAAGGAACGGATCGATTTTGACGCGCTCGCAGAAGCCGGATTGTTTTTGCTCAACGGCGAGACAGGTGCTGGCAAGACCAGCATCCTGGACGCTGTCTGCTTCGCCCTCTATGGCTCCTTACCCGGTGCTCGAGACAGCATGTCCAAAGAGCGCGTGCGCAGCGATCATGCCTCGGATGACCCTGCGACCTACCAGCCCACGTACGTTGAGTGCGAGTTCTCGGTGGGGTCTCGACGCTTCCGGGTGAATCGTTCGCCCGCCGTCAAGCGTCCCAAACGCCGCGGTGAGGGCTACACCACCGAGCAAGCCAAAACGCTGCTGGAAGAATTCAGGGACGGGTCTTGGGTTGCGCTGACCAACCGCAATGACGAAGCCGGGCAACAGCTCACGGCTGTGCTGGGGTTGCAGCGTGACCAGTTCACCAAGCTGGTGATGTTGCCTCAAGGCGAGTTCGCCGCATTCTTGCGCTCCAACGCGAATGAGAAGGACGCCATCCTGCGCCAACTCTTTGACACTCGAACCTTCGCGCGCATTGAAGAAGTTTTGTGGCAGCGCTTTGCCGAAGCTCGCGATGCCATTGGAGCGGATGAGATCCGCTTGGGAACGGACGAGAAACGGTTGTTTGAGGCCGCCGAAAATGCACTGACTGCCTGGCGCCAAACTCGCATTGCCGCAGGATTCACGGATGACCCTGAAACCGTCGTAGCTCTCGAGGATCTCACCCTTGAACTTCGAGCCCAACAGCTCGAAGCGGCCGAGGCTGTTGCCAAGGCGTGGTCCGCTGCAAGCAATACCGCCTATCACGACGCCGAGAAAGTCTTCGAGCAACGCAAGGAGAAGCTCGCCGACGCTGAGGCATTCGAGGCGTGGCAGCGTCGTCGTACTCAACTCACCGAACGTGAGTCTCACGTCGTGAAGTTGCGCGCCCTCTTGGAGCGGGACGAACGGGCGCGTGCTCTTCGACCCGCCCAAGAACAGCGCGATCAAGCGTGCCATCTCTATTTTGCAAAGCGCGATACCTTCAACGAAGCATTGTCCAAGCGCCACGATTCACCGCTCGCGAATGCTATCTACGAGAAGCACGAAGGCTACCTCGACGAAATCGTTGACACCCTAGCCGAGCGCATTGCCGTCCTGACCGAACGGGCGAAACAAGAGGAACTGCTCGTCGCAAAGACGGCGCAGCGGAAATCCACCGGTACGGCGCTTGAGACCGTTCGTACCAAAATTGCTGAGCTGACGGCGTCCTATGAGGCGAGCGTGGCCGCATTGCCAGGACTGGAAGAGCAACTCACCGTTGCGCAAGCTGGCGTCCTCAGTGTTGAAGCGGCGCAATTGAAGTTGACGCAAGCAGGGGAAATCCTCGACGCCGCCACCAAGCTCGAGGCTGTGCGGGCGGAAGTTGCGGAGCTGGCGCTCCACTGGCAAACGCGAAGCGATGCGACGCGCTCTGCTCAGGAACGGGAGCGTCTCCTCACGGAGACGGCGCATCGCCAAGTCGCTGCGAGGCTCGCACTTATTCTTGAAGATGATCAACCGTGCCCCGTGTGTGGTTCGGCAGAGCACCCGGCGCCAGCAGTGTTGGTGGAAGGGCAGATTGTCACCGATGATGAGCGCGAGGAAGCCGCCGCGCAGTCAGAATCTTGCCGGCTCGCGGAAACCGCCGCAGAAAAGGTTCTCCGTGCGGCGCAGGATCGTGAGACGCAACTTGCTGCGCATGCGCGGGACCTCACGCTGGAAGACGCCGCCACAGCAGTGTCCACTGCCAAAGCCGCTGTAAAAGCTGCCGAAGGGACCGTGACCGCTGCGGACGCGGCCGCTCAGCACCTCAAGCGAGCCCACGAGACTGTTTCAGCTACCGAGGTTGAGCTGGCCTCATCCCGGGTTCGCGAGGAATCCCTCGCTCGTGACGTCGAAACACTCGATCAAGAAGTGGGCGTGTTGACCGAAGAAATCGTCAAGGATCGCGGCGAGTACGGAAGCGTGAGCGAACGCGTTGCCGCGGAGAAAGCGGCGCGAGCCCTGCTCTTGGCTGAAATGGAAACCGAGGATGAAAAAGACCGGGCGTTCAAAGGAGTGGTGGAGGCCGCCAAGTTGTGGGGCGACCGGCTCTTCGCCGCAGGCTTCATTGACACTCTTACGAAAACCAGTAGCGAAGCCAAATTCGTCGAGGCACTCCTGGAAGATCCTGTGCGAGAAGCGCACCAGGCCGAAGTGACGTCCTATGCGGATGAGCAATCTCGCGTGGCTGAACTTGAAGTTTCAGCGCCAGTGACACGGCACCGCACGCGGGTTCAAGAGGGTGAGCCGGCCGTGACTCCGGCCGAACTCGAAAGCGCCGGCAAACTCGTTGAGTCCACTCTCCGAACCGCAAACATCGCGTCCAAGGCGCGGATTTTGTTGACCTCGCAACGAGAAGGTTTCGATTCTGGTGTTGCCCGGAATGCGAAAGATCGAGAAGCGCTCGAACCTCGCCGTGCCGTTCTGCGCGAGCTCGAAGGGTTGGCCAAGGTGGCGCGTGGCGAAGGCGATAACCGTCTGCGCATGAGACTGTCCTCGTTCGTACTCGCGGCCAAGCTTGAAGCGGTGGCGTCCGCCGCCACGGTCAGGCTTCATGAGATGACCGATGGCCGCTACCAGTTGATCCACGTTGATGATCGGCAGGGGCGCGGCAAGGGCGGTCTGGATCTCGCGGTCAGTGACGCGTGGACTGGACAGCAGCGTGACACCAACTCGCTTTCTGGCGGCGAAACGTTCATGGTCTCGCTCTCGCTTGCGCTGGGTCTTGCCGAGGTGATTCAAGCCGAAGCAGGCGGAATTTCGTTGGAGACGCTCTTTGTCGATGAGGGCTTCGGCACACTCGATCAAGGCAGTCTTGAGCAGGTCATGAACGCCATCGACGACCTCCGCGAAGGCGGACGCGTGGTGGGGTTGGTGTCTCACGTGGAGGAGCTCAAACAGCGGATTCCGGCCCAGATTCAAGTACACAAAACGCAACGAGGATCCACCACCAGTGTGATCCTGGGAGACGCTGCCTGATATGGCCACCCGGAGATGAAGGATCTATAATAGGAAGAGTTTGAGGGTTCAGTGCGTCGGGAGGCTGGGACGGCGCGCACGTACAAAGGAAAACCCAAAATGTCTGCGTCACGCGTAGATTCCCTTTCCCCTGCCCCCAAAAATTCTTCATCTCCGGCGCCGTCAGGATCAGCGTTTTCGGCACTTGGCCGACTCGCCGGTCCCGCGTTCTTCCCGCTAGCACTGATCGCTCGTGTGCCACTGGGCATGCTCACCATCGGTTCCATCACCTTTGTGGTGTCCACGACCGGTTCTTACACGGCCGGCGGTATTGCTGCTGCACTGGTAGGCGTCGGCTCAGCAATTGGTTCCCCGTTGGCGGGCGCCATTTCCGATGCCCGCGGGCAACGCGGCGTGCTCCTTGCACTGTCGCTGCTGCACGTGATCTCACTTGCGCTCTTGCTGTTCTTCGGCTTCACCGAAGGCGCCCAGTTTGCTCAAAGCGATGCCACCACCGCCGCCCCGTGGATGACCTGGCTCTCGGCGCTGCTCGCCGGCGCAACCTGCGCTCAAGTGGGACCAATGTCCCGCTCGCGCTGGGTTGGACTCACGAACGGACGGACTACCCAGGGCCGCGAACTCAACGCCGCTCTCGGCTACGAGTCCACTGTGGACGAGATTACCTTCGCCCTTGGCCCTGCCATCGTCGGCATCGTCGCCGCACCGATCACCCCGTGGATGCCGCTGGTGATCTCAGGCATCATCACAGCTATCTTGGTTCCCGCGTTCGCGATGCACCGCACAGCGCTGGCCGCTCCGCGACGTGAAAAGGGCCAGGTAGCCGCGAAATGGACCATGCGTCAGCGTGTAGGCGTGGCCCTCGCAAGCATCACCATGGTGGGACTTGGCACCATCTTTGGCTCGACCGCTTCCGGAACTCTTGCCTTCGCCGATGAACACGGGATCGCTAGCGGCGGTGGACTCATCTACGCCGCCCTCGGAAGTGTCTCGGCACTGACAGCCCTCTCCGTCGTCGCGTGGCCGGCGTCCTTCACGTTTACCTCACGATGGCTGGCAGCAGCTATCGTCCTGGTTCCAGCAACGCTCTTCTTACAGTTCGCGGACAATGTGGTGCTTGTAGTGATTGCGCTCGCGTGCATCGGCTTGCCCATTGGACCGATTCTGGTCACCATGTTCGCCTTCGGAAACACCGTGACCCCTCAGGGTCGGCTGGGTTTCGTCATGGGACTGCTGGCCTCTGGCATTACTATCGGCACCTCCATCGGTAACTCGCTGGCCGGTTACTTCGCGGACACAATCGGCTACACGGCGTCCTACCAGATTGCGCTTGTAGCGGCATTTGTCATCCTCGCTGCTGCAGCATGTGCGGTGCTCACCTCGCGCCATTACAGCAAGCCCCAGAGCGCTTAAGAACGCTCGGCATCATGGCAGAACTCACGACACGAAACGCTAATTTCAGAAGAGGGCTACCATGGTGCAGGACGTTCCGTTCTTGCCACACCCCTGGGCCTGAAAATGATCGTCGCTAGGTCAACACAGTCCATCGATACTGATTGAGAAAGTAGTCAATGAAGCGCACCGTTTCCGCTCATTTGATCGCCACCGCGCAGCCAGATACCAAACTGGTCTACGCGATCGCCCCGGTCAAGGATCCCGGGTATGACTCCTTCGAGGAGGAGCTGATTGCAACCATCGATGGCAAACCTCTGGAAGTTACCGAGGTCGCTGATTTCCATGGCGGACGTTTCCATGTGGTGGAAACTGAAGAAGGTGGCGTGATTCAGATTGATTACGCTGCCACCATCGTGGGCCAAGCGAACGTGCCCGTGGTGGAGGAAGCGGACTTGATCCGTTACATCCGCCCGTCGCGCTATTGCGAATCGGACACCTTGTTCTCCACGTCTATCGCTAACTTCGGCCAGATGACCGGCAAGGAACTCTTCAACGCTGCGCGCAACTGGGTGAACCAGGAACTTGCCTACGTGTCGGGCTCTTCGCGCGCTACGGACAGCGCCGTCAACACGTTGCTCGCGCGCCGCGGCGTGTGCCGAGATTACTCGCACCTGCTGATTTCGATGCTGCGCGCCAGGAACGTGCCGGCTCGTATGGTGGCCGTTTACGCGCCGCAGTTGGATCCCATGGACTTCCATGCCGTGGTGGAAGCGTACATTGACGGTGAATGGCGCGTGGCAGATGCCACCGGGCTTGCACCTCGTCAAGGTTTCGTGCGCATCGCCACCGGCGAAGATGCCACCGATACCGCGTTCTTGAGCACGGTACGCGGATCCATCATCTTCAATAGGATGCGAGTCACCGCGGAGATCGACGAAGAGCTCACGGATCCCTCTCTCGAAGAACTGGTCGTCCTTCGCTAATTCGAATTTAGGCCAGGTCAGCCAACTTTCGCTTGTCGAAGGAGACCTCGGCCGTAAAGAGAATCCATAACAAAGAAATGCTCCCCGCCTTGAAGAACGGGGAGCACTTTTGTGCGCTGATGCGCGTGTGACTGCGAGAGTTACTCGGTACAAGCTTCTGCGTGGCTAAGGTCAGCGTCGGCAATGATCGAGTTGAGTCGGCTGATCTCTTGCAGCTGCTCGGTGGTGAGCAGGGGCTGCAATAGGCGGTGAATGTGCCGTACGTGCTCGCGACCTACGGCCGCTTGCTTGGCGCGTCCCTCCTTTGTCAGGGAGACCAACACGGCGCGCGAGTCGCTAGGGTCCTTCTGCCGAGTCACCAGACCGCGCTTCTCTAGCCGTTCCGCGGTGCGGGAGAGGCTAGGTTGGCTCATGAGCAGGTGCTCATTGAGGTCAGTGAGGCGGGATGTTCCATCGGGACAGCGCGTGAGGTTGAAGAGGACGTCGTATTCAGACATGGATAAGTCCGCAAATGCGCGCCCCCGCTGTAGCTCGCGCATGACCTTGACCTGAGCGCGGAAAATAGCTTCCCAAGCTTCGGCGCTGGCCCGTACGCTCTTTTGCTGTTCGGGGCTCATGCTGGATTACTCCTTGGTTTCAGAATTTTCGGATGACGACGACGCAGCTTGGGCTTCCTTGGCAGCTACCCGGTTGGCGTGGGTTGGGGGAGCCGGGTGATCCGCTGGGGTGCGAGATTCCAGTTCCTTGCGCAACTCTGGAAGCACCTTGTCTCCGAAGAGATCCAGCTGTTCCAAGACGGTCTTCAACGGCAGGCCGGCGTGATCAACCAAGAAGAGCTGGCGGTGGTAATTGCCGAAGTACTCCTGGAAGGTGAGGGTCTTCTCGAGGACTTCTTGCGGGCTGCCCACGGTCAGTGGGGTCTGCGACGTGAAGTCTTCGAGGGACGGTCCGTGGCCGTACACGGGAGCGTTGTCGAAGTATGGGCGGAACTCGTTGACGGCGTCTTGCGAGTTCTCACGCATGAAGAACTGTCCGCCCAAGCCCACGAATGCCTGGTCTGCCCGACCGTGACCGTAGTGCTCGAAGCGTTCACGGTACAGGCCAATGAGCTGCTGGTAGTGCTCTTTTGGCCAGAAGATGTTGTTGGCGAAGAAGCCGTCACCGTAGTAGGCGGCGATTTCGGCCACTTGAGGCGTGCGGATGGAACCGTGCCAGACGAACGGTGCTACGTCATCTAGTGGGCGCGGGGTAGAGGTGAAGCTCTGCAACGGGGTGCGGTACTTACCCTGCCACGAGACCACATCTTCATCCCAGAGACGGCGAAGCAAGTGATAGTTCTCCACCGTGAGCTCAACGCTGTCTTGTGGGTTCTTGCCGAACCATGGGTACACCGGTGCCGTGTTTCCTCGGCCCAGAACCAAGTCCACGCGACCATCGGAGAGGTGCTGGAGCATCGCAAAGTCTTCAGCGATCTTCACGGGATCATTCGTGGTGATCAAGGTGGTGGCGGTGGACAGAATGATGCGCTCGGTCTGTGCCGCGATGTAGGCGAGCGTCGTAGTGGGGGAGGAGGAGAAGAATGGGCGGTTGTGGTGCTCGCCAATGGCGAAGACGTCCATACCGATTTCTTCGACCTTCTTAGCGATAGCGACCATCGCCTTGACGCGCTCTTGCTCGCTAGGGTACTTCCCGGTGATGGGGTCCTGAGTGATATCTGAAACGCTAAATACGCCAAACTGCATGATTCTCTCCTTATGCTTCACATCAGTTTATATGCAACTGAATATAATAAGAAGAATCCGCTCCAAATTATTCCGGTGGCTTCCGTCACCGAGTGCCACGAAACGAAACGCGAGCGACTCAGCAAAACGCGAACGACTACGCGGCGCGCGTGCGACGCTCCCGCAATCGCTCCACCATGCGGTACAGCACGGGCACCAATACCAGGGTCAGCAAGGTAGAGCTGATCAGTCCACCAATGACGACGACGGCGAGTGGTTGCGAAATGAATCCGCCTCCGCCGGTGAGACCCATGGCCATAGGAGTGAGAGCGAAGATCGTGGCAGCTGCGGTCATGATGATGGGACGCAAACGCTGACGAGCACCTTGCTCAATGGCCTCGTCCAGACTCATCGGAGGCAGTGCCCCGCGAGGTCGCCGGTATTGATTGATGAGGTCAATGAGCACAATGGCGTTCGTGACCACGATTCCCACGAGCATGAGCATGCCGATCAAGGACGGAAGACCAAGGGGTACGCCCGTGATGAGCAACATGCCGATAGCGCCCGTTGCAGCGAATGGCACGGAGACCAACAGAATCAGTGGCTGAATCAGGGACTTGAAGGTAGCCACCATGATCACGTACACAATCGCAACGGCCGCGATGAGCGCGAGACCAAGGTCGCGGAAGGAGTTGGCCTGCTGGACCGCAGCGCCGCCAATCTCTGCGGTAGTGCCCGCGGGGAGTTCGATGGTTTCAAGCCGCTTGGTTACTTCTGCGGAGACTGCGCCCAGGGCGTTCTCCTCAGGAGTGACGGAGACGGTGACAATACGCTCGCCGTTGGAACTCGTGATGGTAGAAAGCGTTTGACTTTCCGTCACTTCGGCAACATCCGAAAGCGTGATCATGCCTTGAGGCGTGAGGATCTCTACTGCTTGAAGCTCAGAGATGGTGTTGACGATCTTGTCACCAGTAATCACCACCGGGTAGTCGGTGTAACCAAAGCGCACGCTGCCAGCGGGAACGGCTGACAATTTGGAGGCGGCAAGACCGCCGACCGCTTCCTCGGTCAGGCCGTAGCTGGCCGCCTTGGCACGGTCTACATCGATGGTGATGACTGGGCTCTCCGTGGTCAGGTTGGATTCGAGGCTCTTGGTGCCTTCAATACCTTCTAGTCCCTTCACCACCGCAGCGTTCGCTTCGGCAAGAAGTTCCGGCGAAGGAGCGGACACGTTGACGCTAACGCTCGAGCCGAAGCCCTGGCCCTGGTTGGTGCTGAAGTTGATTTCTCCCGAAGGCTTCTGCGCAGCAATGGCATCCCGGGCAGCATCCTGAATAGCCTGCTGATCGGCGGATTCAGCCGTGGTCACCGTGAAGTTCGCTTGATCTGCGGTGGAGCCGCCCAGGAAGGCGAACATTCCGCCGGATCCAATGGTGAGCTGGACGTCTTCGACGCCCTCGACGCCACGGAGTGCGGACTCCACCGGCTTGGCAAGACGAGTGGTCTCAGCCAGCGAGCTACCCGCCTGGACCTTCTGGGTAAGACGGAAGGAGTTCTCCCCGGAGCTTCCCAACAAGTTTGTGGGGACCAAAGGAATCATGGCCACCGTTCCCACCAGAATCAGCACGGCAGTCACCAAAGTGATGACCGGGCGCTTCTGGGTCGAACGCAAAACGGGCAAGTAACCGCGCTGCAGCCACGTGTTGCGCTCGCGCTGATGTACTTCGTTGACGTCCGGGAGCGACTCGCTCTGCGCCTCAGATTCATGCACCACAGATTCGCGCGATGTAGATACTTTAGACCCGAGGGAAGACACCGCCCGGTGCTTGCCGGTCCCTGGCGCTACTCCAACGCCAGTGTCCGCGAGAAGCGCGCCTTCGCGAGCTGCGTCGTCGTCCTGAACATCCTCAGCGGAAGCCTTCGCCGACTTTCCACGGCCCAAGAACCAATACGCGAGGACGGGCACAATCGTGAGGGAGACGAAGAGCGAGCCCAACAAAGCGATGGTCATGGTGATCGCAAAGGGACGGAAGAGCTCGCCCGCAATGCCGGACACGAACGCGACCGGCAAGAACACCGCAACCGTGGTGAGCGTCGCTGCGGTGACGGCTGTGGCCACTTCACGCACAGCCTGCAAGATGGCGCGGCCCTTCGGCTCACCGTATTCGAGGTGGCGCTTGATGTTTTCGATGACCACAATCGAGTCATCCACCACACGGCCAATCGAAATGGTCAAGGCGCCCAAGGTCAGCAAGTTCAGGGAAAAGCCGAACGCCTGCAAACCAATGAACGTGACCAGCAAAGACAGTGGAATGGAGATTGCGGTGACGATCGTCGAACGCAGCGACATCAAGAACACCAGAATCACGATCACCGCAAAGCCGAGGCCCAGAAGGCCTTCAACGGTCAAGTCCTTGATGGACTTCTCGATGAACGGCGCCTGATCGAAGACCGTGGTGATGGTGGCGTTGTTTCCGAGTTCCGTTTCGAGCTCATCCACCAGATCCGCTACGGCGTGGGAAATACGGACCGTGTCACCCTCGGGCGTCTTGGTGAGGGAGAGGCTCAGCGTCTCGACGCCGTTGGTCCGGGTGATGGACGTGGCAGGCGCGTTAGCGAGCATTACGTCGGCAACGTCCTTGATGAGCGTCGTCTGCGATTCCATCGAAGGCGTCGACGGGGTCGAGGGGGTTGCCGTGGGATTGTCCGGATCTGGGACCGGGACAGCTGGGGCGACGCTGTCATTGGCAGCCAGCGGGATGTTCTGGATGTCCTCGATCGAGTTCACCGTGGTGCCGGCCTGAACCGGAAGGGACTGTTTTCCCTCGTTGAGGGAACCTACGGGGAACAGCCCGGCGTTCTTGCTCAGCGCGTCCGTGATGCTCTGAGTGGTGTAGCCGCGAGCGGTGAGCTCGGTTTCATTGGGAGCGATGGAAATGCGCTGCTCGGTACCGCCAGAGACGTCCACAGAACGGACGCCCTCAAGCTTGGTCAAGCGAGGAACAGTAAGGCGTTCTAGATCAGACTTCAGCTCACTGAGGTCCTGGTCAGAAGAGACTGCCATGAACACCACAGGGAAGTCGCTGACCGAACCGGAGAAAGATTGAGGATTAGCGTCATCGGGCAATTGTGCTCGCACGTTGCTGATGGCGCGGTCCACTTGGCTACGTGCCCGGTCCAGATTGGTGCCGTAGACGAAGGACAACGACACCGTGGACACGCCTTGGCGGCTGGTGGCGGAGGAGGATTCGAGGCCCTCAACGGCCTGCAGTGCAGATTCAAGCGGCTCGCTGACCTGCTTATCCACCACTTCAGGCGAAGCACCAGGCAACTGCGTAACCACCGCGACTTGCGGGAATTCGAGGCTAGGAATGATCTCTTGCTTGAGTCCACCCATCGCCAACACTCCAAAGATGGAGATAAAAACGGAGACCAGCGCTATGAGCGCCTTATTGCCGAGTGAAAAGTTGGCAAGGCGATGCATGCGCTGGTCCCCCCTGGGTATCGCTAGCGTCTCTCTGGTGAGAGATCTAAATTATGCGAGTTCAAGAACCTTATTGGTGTGGTTCGTGACCTCTTCCAGAAGCTTCACATTGGTGTTCAGCTTCTCGCCGTGGCTTGGAATCATTTCTGCAATCTTGGACTCCCAGCCACCGAAGTGTGTTGGGAAGCAACGCTTGAGCAGGCCAACCATGATCGGTGCTGCCGTGGAGGCTCCTGGGGAAGCACCCAGCAGACCGGCCATCGTGCCGTCCGCGGAGGTGACTACCTCGGTGCCGAACTGCAGGACGCCGCCCTTGGCAGGATCCTTCTTGATGACCTGAACGCGCTGGCCAGCAGTGATCAGTTCCCAGTTCTCGCCCATGGCTTGTGGGTAGTAATCCTGCAAGGACTCGTTCTTCTTGCTACGGGTCTTGACCACTTCGTTGACCAGGTACGTCACAAGGCTCAGGTTGTCCTTGGCCACGTTGAGCATCGGCAACAAGTTGTGCGGACGGATGGACAACGGCAAGTCCAGCAAGGAGCCGGTCTTGAGAAAGTTCGTGGAGAATCCGGCGTAGGGGCCGAACATGAGCGAGCGCTTGCCATCCACAAAACGGGTGTCAAGGTGAGGCACGGACATCGGTGGGGCACCCACAGAAGCCTGACCGTAGACCTTGGCGTGGTGGCGTGCAATCACGTTCTCATCCGTGCAACGCAAGAACTGACCGGAGACAGGGAAGCCGCCGAAGCCCTTGGCCTCGGAGATACCGGAGTTCTGCAACAAGTGCAGTGCGCCGCCACCGGCACCCACGAAGACGAACTTCGCGTTGACGGTGAAGTCCTGCTTGGTAGCGCGGTTCTTGACGCCTACGCTCCAGCCGCCGGAGTTGCGGTCCAGCTTGGTCACGCGGTGGCCGAAGTGCAGATCGGCGCCAGTGGTGCCCAAGTAAGCGGTGAGCTGGCGAGTCAAAGAACCAAAGTCAACGTCCGTGCCACCTTCAACACGGGAAGCGGCGACGCGGCCGGAGTCGCGGCCTTCGGCAACCAAAGGTGCCCATTCGCCGATCTTGGCAAGGTCTTCGCTGTGCTCCATGGTGGCGAAGAGCGGCTGAGCGCTCAAAGCCTCGTAGCGGGTGCGCAGGTAGTTAGCGTGATCGTCGCCAATCACAAAGCTCATGTGCGGCAGCGGGTTGATAAAGGTCTTCGGGCTACCGATCAGACCCTGCTGCACCATGAAGGAGTAGAACTGGCGTGACACCTGGAACTGCTCGTTGATGGTGACGGCCTTGGCCGGATCCACCTTGCCGTCTTTGCCCAGCGGCGAGTAGTTCAACTCGCACAGTGCTGCGTGACCGGTTCCGGCGTTGTTCCATGGGTCCGAAGACTCAAGGCCAGCCTGATCTAGGTTCTCGAAGATGCCGATGGTCCAGGATGGCTCGAGCTGCTTGATGAACGTACCCAAGGTGGCGCTCATGATGCCGGCGCCAACTAGAACGACGTCGTAATTCTTTGCGGGTTCTTGTGAGGACAAAATTCGTCTCCCTTTATCTCTATTGGGCTAAGGCTATCGCGATACACGGCTCCTCCTACAATTGCTGAGCAATCGTGTGGGGTGGGATCCGCCGGGCAGTTTGACGTAGGTTACGGGCTCGTGGGAGTCACCTCGACGCGAGCGAAGGGTTCATCCAGGACAGGGCTTACCGGGTAGTTCACCACATCGTTGTTCAGAGCCAACGCGGAGATCGGGTAGAGCAGTGGATATGCGGGAAGATCAACCGCAAGGGTCTCCAGAATCTGCCCGTACAGCGCTGTACGTTCGGCGCCGGCCGGTGTGGAGCGCGCGTCACGAATCATCGTTTGAACAGTGGGGGAGTCGTATCCGAATTCATCAGAATACTGCGCAAAGAGGGTGGACAAGAAGTAGTCAGGATCACGGTAGACGCCGGAGAGTCCCAACAAGTGAAACCCAGGGTTTTTTCCGGCAGCAATATTGGCGATGTAGTCGTTGTTCCATTCCATCGGCACTGGCTTGATGGAGAATCCGGCAGCGGTGAGCTGACGAGCAATCCTCGCGTAAATGCGCTCTGGCTGGGGAAGATAGGCGCGCGCCGTGCCCGTGGGGTAGACGAACGGGATTTCTTGACCACGGTAGGTGCTCGTGGAGAGAAGCTCGGCTGCCTTCGTAGCGTCGTAGCCGTACACCGTTTCGGGATCTGGAATCGCGAGGCTGGGTGGCAAGAAGCTCTTGGCTTCGTTGGTGCCGCGCAAGAAGAATTCGCTGGCCACGTTGTTGTTGTCAATGGCGTACGCGGCGGCTTGACGGACTTGCTGATCCTCGAGGACCGAATTGAGCTGGTTCATGCCCAAGTAGAGGATTGCGAAAGGATCGCGCTGCAGCATCTGCCGACCCTCTTGGACGATGGTTTTGAGCTCTTCCACGGTGACCAGGTCATAGCCGTGAACGTCGCCGCGGTGCAGCGCGCTAAAGCGGGCGTGCGCTTGGCGGAAGATTTTCACGGTGGCTTGGTCCACGGTTTGGGTTCCGCCCCAGTACGACGACGCCGCGTTCAGCACGATTTCCTGCTCCGTTGCGGAGTGGATGCGGTAGGGGCCGGATCCGGTGGGGAATTCGTCATCCCACGTTCCCGGTTCGATGATTCCGAAACCTGGGTGGGTGAGCGCTTCGATCAGCATGGTGAGCGGGCGACGTAACGTAAGTTCAAACTCGAACTCAGATACCGCGCGTGCTCCCGCATAGAAGCTAGCGGAGGGACGGGTGCCTTCTTCCTCCGTGGCGCTTGAGGTGCGAAAACGGGGGACCACATCTTCTGGCACGGTGGCGTGATGGTGGAAGACCACTTCGAACGGGGTGCGACGGGCTCCGCTTTCGGTGGCTTCCATGGCCGCCCAGCGCTCAAAGTTTTTCACGATGGAATCGGCGGTGACTGGCATTCCCGAATGGAACTTGACGTCCTTGCGCAGAATAAATCGGTGCGTCAGTCCGTCCTCGCTGGCCCTCCAGGACTCTGCCAGCTCGGCAGTTGGGGCGCCGGTTTCAGCATCGACACCTACAAGATTGTTGAAGATCTGCCGAGACAACCGGAAGGTCTCGACGTCCAAACCCAGCGATGGATCAAAGGAACCGGGGTAGGACGGAACCGCAAACTGAAAGCGGATGGTGGGCTGCGTCGTCGTACTAGAAGTACCGGAGCCAGCCGCGCCGTCGCCACCAGTGCACGCAGTCAACGCGAGGGTGGGCAGTCCTAAAGCGGACCAAGCAAGGAGAGTTCGGCGAGAGACGCCATGAGGTTGAGGATCGTCGCTGCTCAACGCCACAACCGATCTGTCCTCCCAAAAAGTGCAGCTCGGTCAGCTATCACTGCTGACCGAGTACCTGCTGTGAGTGCGGGCGGAGGGACTTGAACCCACACGTCCGAAGACACTGGAACCTAAATCCAGCGCGTCTGCCAATTTCGCCACGCCCGCATGTTCTTGAACCCACAAGATACTACGTCAACCCGCTGGGCTAACCGCTCTCAGTGATTCAAGCTCGTAATAGTCTAACCGAGATTTTGGAGGTCGCGGAGCAACTTCTCCACGTGTCCTTTTGCGCGCACGTTGTATTGCGCCAGATCAAACGCACCTTGCTCGTTGATCACGAAGGTGGATCGGATCAGGCCCTCGTAGGTGCGGCCGTAATTCTTCTTCTCGCCCCACGTGCCAAAAGCCACCGAAGCCTCATGCTCAGGATCGGCCAACACTGTGAAATTCAACTCATGCTTTGCCGCGAACTTGGAGAGCGTCTCCACCGAATCTGGAGATACGCCATAGACGGGCAGCCCCTGCGTTCCGAAATCTTCGACGTGATCACGGAAATCGCACGCTTGCTGGTTGCAGGCGGGCGTGTTGGCGGCAGGGTAGAAGTAGAGCACATAGCGGGTGCCGAGAAGGCTCTGCTTGGAGACGGTGTTGCCCTGGTGGTCTTGAATCTGAAAATCGGGAGCTTCTTGACCTACCGTGAAGCGGTGACCGGTGGGAGCTGCTGATGCCTGAGTCATGAGTTCCTTCGCTGTGGTGCTTCTGCTTCGATGCTTCTTCGCGGGGTGGTCTGTGGGGTGTCCGGCTGGCCGTGAAACCCACGAAAGCCGTATAACAAAAATTCCCCAATCAGCAAGCTGATCAGGGAATTCTTGGTTTTGGTGCGCCCCCCGGGACTCGAACCCGGAACCTAATGATTAAGAGTCATTTGCTCTGCCAGTTGAGCTAGAGGCGCATTCTCAATGCTGCATTTTTCGCTTTCCGGCGTTCCTGCAACGACAGAAAACTCTACCGGAAAGTTGGCGAAAAACCAAAATCGAGGAGTGGGTGATGGTGCTCACCGAGAGTTTTCCGCGAATTTCCGGGGAATTGGGGCTTTGAGAGTGTTGGTGGAGGCCATCAAACAACTCCTCAAGCGCATTGGTAGCCAAAAATAAGAGGTGTGTAACGCATCACTCTGAGAGCGCGAGGATCAGGCTGTCAACAAATGCGATGAAGTCCACGGAGTCCACTGCCTGCTCCAGGAGGATGAATGACTCGCGATCGTCAGGGGAGTCTGCCGGGCGCCACCGCACCAAGAGGGACGCGGGAACAGTAAAGCGGTACACGTGGCCGGTGGTGGTTGCCAGCTGAACCTGGTTCATGCCATCCACGCCCACCTCATTGATGTTGGTGAGGTTGATGGTGCGGGCCACCCCCAGGGGTTCGCCACTCAAAGGGTCTATGGGCGCCACGATGCACTCAAGCGGTTGTGTGCGGTATCCCACCAAAAAGCTTCCCCCGGACCCGGCGATTCCCGTGGCGTACACCACGTTGTAACTACCGAAGTTCGGGATCTGCGAATCGAAGGATTCCCTGAGTTTGCGCTTGAGTTCAGCGTCCACGGGTGACTCTTGCTGGGGATCCGTCATGCTCTCGATTCTAGGCGGAGACGAATGTTTCACGAATTGGTCACAGGTTCAGCGCGAGTCGCGGGCGGACGTAGGATCGACTCATGACGCAGGAATCCACAGTAGATATCAAGCCTCGTAGTCGTACTGTTACGGACGGCATTCACGCGGCTCCGGCACGCGGAATGTTCCGCGCCGTGGGCATGGGCGACGAGGATTTTTCGAAGCCCCAGATCGGCATTGCGAGCTCTTGGAATGAGATCACGCCGTGTAACTTGTCCCTCAACCGTTTGGCCCAGGGCGCTAAGGAAGGCGTCCACGCTGGTGGCGGTTTCCCGATGCAGTTCGGAACCATTTCCGTATCCGATGGCATTTCCATGGGCCACGAAGGTATGCACTTCTCGCTGGTCTCTCGCGAAGTCATTGCTGACTCTGTAGAAACCGTCATGGAGGCCGAGCGCCTCGACGGCTCCGTCCTCTTGGCTGGTTGCGATAAGTCCCTCCCGGGCATGCTGATGGCAGCTGCTCGCCTCAACCTCTCCTCGGTGTTCTTGTACGCCGGATCCATCATGCCGGGCTTCGCCAAGCTTGAAGATGGCACGGAAAAAGAAGTGACCCTCATTGACGCTTTCGAAGCCGTTGGCGCATGCGTCGCCGGCAAGATGAGCATGAAGGACCTCGATGCCATTGAGCGCGCCATCTGCCCAGGCGAAGGCGCTTGTGGCGGCATGTACACGGCTAACACCATGGCGTGCATCGGTGAAGCTCTTGGCATGTCTTTGCCAGGCTCCGCCGCCCCACCATCGGCAGACCGCCGCCGCGACATGTTCGCTCGCCAGTCCGGCGAAGCCGTGGTGGAGTTGCTCCGCAAGGGCATCCGGGCTCGTGACATCATGACTAAGGAAGCTTTCGAGAACGCCATCGCCGTCACCATGGCCTTCGGTGGTTCCACGAACGCTGTTCTTCACTTGCTCGCGATTGCTCGTGAAGCAGAGGTTGATCTGACCCTCGAGGACTTTAACCGTATTGGCGACAAGATCCCGCACTTGGGTGACCTCAAGCCGTTCGGCCGCTACGTCATGCATGACGTGGACAAGATCGGCGGTGTTCCCGTGATCATGAAGGCGCTGCTCGATGCAGGCCTGCTCCACGGCGATGCGCTCACCGTGACCGGCAAGACTGTTGCCGAGAACCTCGCGGGCATCAACCCACCAGATCCTGATGGCAAGGTGCTCCGTGCGATGGATAACCCCATCCACAAGACCGGTGGCATCACCATCCTTCACGGCTCCTTGGTGCCTGAAGGAGCTGTGGTGAAGTCTGCTGGCTTCGACGCGGACATCTTCGAAGGCACCGCCCGCGTGTTTGACCGCGAGCAGGGCGCGCTGAAGGCACTCGACAACGGCGAAATAAAGGCCGGCGACGTCGTAGTCATCCGCTACGAAGGCCCTAAGGGCGGACCGGGCATGCGCGAAATGCTCGCCATCACCGGCGCCATCAAGGGTGCTGGCTTGGGCAAGGACGTTCTTTTGCTCACCGATGGTCGCTTCTCCGGCGGAACCACCGGCTTGTGCATCGGTCACGTTGCTCCGGAAGCCGTTGACGGCGGTCCTATCGCTTTCGTGAAGGACGGCGACAAGATCCGCGTTGATATCGCGGCTCGTACCCTCGATTTGCTCGTAGACGAAGCTGAGCTAGAGGCCCGCAGGGTGGGCTGGGAGCCGCTTCCGGCTCGTTACACCAAGGGTGTGCTCGCGAAGTACGCCAAGTTGGTGAACTCTGCCAGCAAGGGTGCCTACACCGGCTAAGTAGTTAGCACGGCGCTGCTCAGCAGTACCGCGTGAAGTGAGCTGTGTCGTCGTCCTTTCTAGGGATTACGACGACGCAGCTCGCCCCCGGTGCCTCGCTGACACAAGGTGCCACCCCGGACCGCAATCCGGGCTCGACCCGAGCGGGGTGCGTCCAAAGAATGGACGCTTTGTCCAAATAATGAGATTGGTGTTTCGGTAATTGACGAGGCAACAATCGCGGGGGAGACTAATCACATGCAGAAGCTGGTATCCGTCGTCCTAGTCATTCGTGAGCGCGTCTCTGAATGACCACTTCGTCGTAACCGGTGACGCGCGAACCCCAACCGCCAAACACGGCCGGAGGGGTTCTTTTTATGTGCAGGTCACAGAACAAGCAAAGGAAGAACACATGAGTCAGGGAAAACCTGTGAGTCCGCAACAGGCAGCTAAGGCTGCTGGGTGGTCCAAGGATCCTGCTCCGGTCTCTTCCGCCGTGGAAGCGTCGTCCCTTATTCAAGGGCCGAACAACATAGTTGCTCCCACGGAGATGACTGGCTCACAAGCCATCGTCCGCTCATTGGAAGAACTGGGCGTCACAGACGTCTTTGGGTTGCCAGGTGGAGCTATCCTCCCCACCTACGACCCGCTCATGGACTCGTCCAAGATCAACCACATCTTGGTCCGTCATGAGCAAGGAGCTGGCCACGCCGCGCAAGGCTACGCCATGGTCACCGGAGAAGTCGGCGTGTGCATTGCCACGTCTGGCCCCGGAGCTACCAACCTCGTCACCCCGATCGCCGACGCGCACATGGACTCTGTCCCGCTCGTCGCAATCACCGGTCAGGTCAACAGCGCTTTCATCGGCACCGACGCCTTCCAAGAAGCGGACATCGTGGGCATCACGATGCCTATCACCAAGCACGCGTTTTTGGTGACCAACCCTAATGACATCCCACGCGTCATGGCCGAAGCGTTCTACATCGCCTCCTCCGGACGCCCAGGACCGGTCTTGGTGGATATCTCCAAGGATGCCCAGCAGGCCAAGATGACCTTCGAATGGCCACCCAAGATCGATTTGCCCGGCTACCGCACCGTGGTCCGCGGCCACGCCAAGCAGGTTCGCGAAGCTGCGAAACTGATTGCTGCGGCAGAACGTCCCGTGTTCTACGTGGGCGGCGGTGTGATCAAGGGTCACGCCTCCGTCGAACTGAAGGAACTGGCCGAGCTCGTGGGCGCACCTGTTGCCACCACGCTGATGGCTCGCGGCGCCTTCCCTGACTCGCACGAACAGCACGTCGGCATGCCTGGCATGCACGGCTCGGTGTCCGCTGTGACCGCTCTTCAGCAGGCTGACCTGCTGATTACCCTCGGCGCGCGCTTCGATGACCGCGTGACCGGTGTCTTGGAGTCTTTCGCTCCAAACGCCAAGGTCATCCACGCTGACATTGATCCGGCAGAAATTTCCAAGAACCGCACCGCCGATGTTCCCATCGTGGGCTCGGTCAAGGAGATCATCCCGGAGCTTCGCGAAGCTGTGGAGCAGGCCTTCGCAGAATCCGGTCGCCCGGATATCTCCGCTTGGTGGGCAACGCTCAACCGCATCCGCGAGACCTACCCCATCGGTTGGACCCCCACCGAAGACGGTCTCACGGCTCCGCAGAACGTCATCCAGCGCATTGGCGAACTCACCGGCCCCGAGGCTGTCTACGTTGCAGGCGTGGGCCAGCACCAGATGTGGGCTGCTCAATTCGTCAAATACGAGCGCCCTCACCAGTGGCTGAACTCCGGCGGCTTGGGAACCATGGGTTACTCAGTGCCAGCGGCCATGGGCGCCAAGGTCGGCAACCCGGACCGCGTGGTCTGGGCCATCGATGGCGACGGTTGCTTCCAGATGACCAACCAAGAGTTGGCTACCTGCGTTATCAACAACATCCCCATCAAGGTTGCTGTCATCAACAACTCCTCGCTGGGCATGGTGCGTCAGTGGCAGACCCTCTTCTACGATGGCCGCTACTCCAACACGGACCTGAACACGGGTGCCGGCACGGTACGCGTTCCTGACTTCGTAAAGTTGGCAGACGCTTACGGCATGGTGGGCTTGCGTTGCGAACGCGACGAAGACATCGATGCCACCATCCAAAAGGCCCTCGAGATCAATGACCGCCCTGTGCTCATTGACTTTGTGGTGAGCCGGGACGCGATGGTGTGGCCGATGGTCCCGTCCGGCGTCTCCAACGATGACATTCAAGTTGCCCGCGGCATGACTCCTACGTGGGAAGAAGAGGACTAAATCATGGCCCGTCATACCCTGTCTGTCCTCGTGGAGGACGTGCCCGGTACGTTGACCCGCGTTGCTGGCTTGTTTGCCCGACGCGCATTCAACATCAATTCTCTTGCGGTGGGACCCACCGAAATCAAGGGCGTCTCCCGCATGACTGTGGTGGTGGACGCCGAAGGCGATTTGTTGGAGCAGGTTACCAAGCAGCTCAACAAGCTCGTCAACGTCATTAAGGTCGTGGAACTTGCGCCGGAAGCATCCGTGCAGCGTGACCACATCCTCGTGAAGGTGCGCGCTGATTCGGCGACTCGTTTGCAAGTGACGCAAGCGGCCGATCTGTTCCGCGCCCAAGTGGTGGACGTGTCCAACGATTCGCTCGTCATCGAGGCGACCGGTGGGGCAGAGAAGCTCAACGCGCTTCTCTCCGTACTGGAACCATTCGGTGTTCGCGAGATTGTGCAGTCTGGCACCGTTGCGGTGGCACGCGGCTCAAAGTCGATGTCTGACCGAGCTCTTCGTCAAGCGTCTGCGTAAACCCTTCGCGGATCACTGACACGAATTTAATACCTGTAAGTAATTTCAATAGTGTGTTCGGCAAGTGCTAACACACCCAAAGAATGAAGGACACAAAAGTGACTGAACTGTTCTACGACGACGACGCTGATCTCTCAATCATCCAGGGCCGCAAGGTTGCTGTCATTGGTTACGGCTCCCAGGGCCACGCTCACTCCCTGAACTTGCGCGATTCCGGCGTTGACGTCCGCGTTGGCCTCAAGGAAGGCTCCAAGTCCATCGCAAAGGCTGAGGCTGCTGGCCTCCGCGTCGTTTCCGTGGCTCAGGCTGCTGAAGAAGCTGACGTGATCATGATCCTCACCCCAGACCAGGTTCAGGCCAAGGTCTACGCGGCAGAGATCGCTGACAAGCTTGAAGAAGGCAACGCCATCTTCTTCGGTCACGGCTTCAACATCCGCTTCGGCTTCATCCAGCCACCAGCCAACGTTGACGTTGCCTTGGTTGCTCCTAAGGCTCCAGGCCACACCGTGCGCCGCGAGTTCGAAGCTGGCCGTGGTATCCCTGACTTGATCGCTGTTGAGCAGGACTACACCGGTAAGGCCAAGGATCTTGCACTTTCCTACGCCAAGGCTATTGGTGGAACCCGTGCAGGCGTCATCGAGACCACCTTCACGGAAGAGACCGAAACGGACCTCTTCGGCGAGCAGGCTGTTCTTTGTGGCGGTACCTCCCAGCTGGTTCAGTACGGCTTCGAGGTTCTGACCGAAGCTGGCTACAAGCCAGAAATCGCCTACTTCGAGGTGCTTCACGAGCTCAAGCTCATCGTTGACCTCATGTGGGAAGGCGGCATCGCCAAGCAGCGTTGGTCCGTTTCTGACACCGCTGAGTACGGCGACTACGTTTCCGGCCCACGCGTCATCACCCCTGAGGTCAAGGAGAACATGAAGGCTGTTCTTGCTGACATTCAGTCCGGTGCCTTTGCACAGCGCTTCATGGATGACCAGGCCAACGGCGCCAAGGAATTCCTTGAGCTCCGCAAGAAGGGCGAGGATCACCCGATCGAGTCCACCGGCCGCGAGCTGCGCAAGATGTTCAGCTGGGTTGCCGCTGACGACGATTACACCGACGGCTCGGTAGCTCGCTAAGCGTTCCGCGCTTCGCGACTGACCGTCCCCAAAATGTGTCAATGACGACGCCGCCGCTCCGCACCTACGGACGCGGCGGCGTCGTTTTACCTTAAGTAAGTACCAAACCCCACACCCCCCCTCAACCGAAGGTTTTCCCTCGTGACTGCAAAACCCATCGTTTTGATCGCTGAAGAACTCTCGCCCGCAACCGTCGAAGCTCTCGGCCCAGACTTTGAAGTGCGCAACACCAATGGTGCAAACCGCGCCGAACTGCTTCGCGACATCGTTGATGTTGACGCCATCTTGGTGCGCTCCGCCACGCAGTTAGACGCCGAAGCTATTGCCGCAGCTAAGAACCTCAAGGTCATCGCGCGCGCTGGCGTTGGCTTGGACAACGTTGACATCAAGGCCGCCACTGTGGCCGGCGTGATGGTAGTGAACGCTCCTACCTCAAACATCATTTCCGCAGCCGAGCTCACCGTAGGCCACATTGTGTCCTTGGCGCGCAACATCCCAGCAGCCAACGCGTCGTTGAAGAACGGCGAGTGGAAGCGCTCCAAGTACACCGGTACCGAGCTGTATGAAAAGACCGCAGGCATCATCGGTTTGGGCCGCATCGGCGCCCTCGTCGCCGCCCGCCTTCAGGGCTTCGAAATGGAGATCGTTGCCTACGATCCCTACGTAACCCCTGCTCGCGCACAGCAGCTCGGCGTGAAGCTCTTGCCCCTTGAGGAACTCCTTGAGGTCTCCGACTTCATCACCATCCACATGCCAAAGACGCCGGAGACGGTGGGCATGTTGGGCGCTGAGGCGTTCAAGAAGATGAAGAAGTCCGCGTTCGTTATCAACGTGGCCCGCGGTGGACTCGTGGACGAGGCCGCTCTTGAAGAGGCCCTCGAAGCAGGCGAAATCGCTGGCGCCGGCATTGACGTGTTCGTCAAGGAACCAGCAACTGACGTGCCATTCTTGGGCCGCGAAAACGTGACCGTAACTCCTCACCTGGGCGCTTCCACGGATGAAGCACAGGAGAAGGCTGGTATTGCGGTTGCCAAGTCTGTGCGCTTGGCACTGGCTGGCGAGTTGGTTCCGGACGCAGTGAACGTTGCCGGCGGCGTGATTGCTTCCGAGGTTCGTCCTGGTATCCCGCTCGTGGAGAAGCTCGGCCGCATTTTCACGGCTCTTGCCACGGACCGCGTGGTCAACGTGGACATTGAAGTTGCCGGTGAAATCGCTTCCCTCGATGTAAAGGCGCTTGAACTCGCTGCTCTCAAGGGTGTCTTCATGGACGTAGTATCCGATTCCGTGTCCTACGTGAACGCGCCGCTTCTTGCCGAACAGCGCGGCATGGCTCACCGCTTGGTGACCACCTCCGTTTCTGAGGAATACCGCAACGTGCTGACCGTTTCCGGTGCTCAAGCCAACGGTGCCCAGATCTCTGTCTCCGGTACGCTCACCGGTCCTAAGCAGATCGAGAAGCTCGTAGCCGTGAACGGTTACGAACTCGAAATGCCGCTATCCGAGCACATGATCGTGTTGCAGTACCAGGACCGCCCCGGCGTGATTGGTAGCTTGGGCTCGCTGTGCGGTGCTGAAGACGTCAACATTGCTGGCATGCAGGTCTCCCGCAGCAAGGCTGGCGAAGCTCTCGCCGTCTTGTCCGTGGACAACGGCCTTCCTGAAGGCTTGCTCGAGCGCGTGCGCGACGGCATTGGCGCCACGGTAACCCGCGAGATCAACCTCAGCGAGTAACTAGAAAACAACGTGTGAAGGTGCGGTGAACGTTCCTCCTACGTGTTCTTCGGTACGTGTATTTCACTACGCGTGACCGAATACATGGCGGGGGAGCGCACCGCACCTTTGCTGTGTCCGCACCGCAGTTTTACCGGTTCTAACGCTGGTGTGCTGACGAATGCGTGTGATGTTGCGGTCATGTGGGTCAAGTGGCGATGAAAACCACAGTCGTGGCGCGGAACTGCGGTAGATTCTTATGGTGACTGAGCAGCAATCAACTACCGTGCAGAAGCCGTTCTACATTACGACGGCGATTTCCTATCCGAACGGTGACCCTCACTTGGGCCACGCTTACGAGTTCATTGCCACTGACGCAATGGCACGTTTTAAGCGTTTGGACGGGTTCGAGGTCTTCTTCCTCACCGGAACGGACGAGCACGGTCAGAAGATGCTCCAGACCGCTACCAAAGAGGGCCTGACGCCTCGCCAGCTCGCGCAGCGAAATTCTGATCGCTTCCAGCGTGCTCAGCAGGGCTTGGGCATCAGCTTCGATCGCTTCATCCGCACCACGGATCCCGATCACTTGGTGGCGTGTCAGGATATTTGGCGCAAGATGGAAGCCAACGGCGACATCTACCTCGACAAGTACGCTGGCTGGTACTCCGTGCGCGACGAAGCCTTCTACATTGAAGATGACACCGAGATCCGCGATGGTGTGCGGTACTCGAAGGAAACCGGTACTGAGGTGGAATGGACCGAAGAAGAGTCTTACTTCTTCCGCCTTTCCAAGTACCAGGACAAGCTTCTGGAGCTCTACAAGAACCAGCCCGATTTCGGTGCACCCCGCTCACGCTTCAACGAAGTGATTCGCTTCGTGGAACGCGGACTCGAGGACCTGTCGATCTCCCGCACCACCTTTGACTGGGGCATTCCGGTCCCTGGCAATGACAAGCACGTGATGTACGTGTGGGTGGATGCTCTTACGAACTACCTCACCGGTGTGGGGTACCCGGATAAGGATTCCGAGCTTTTCAAGAAGTTCTGGCCAGCCGATGTTCACGTAATCGGTAAGGACATCTCTCGCTTCCACGCCATCTACTGGCCAGCGTTCTTGATGTCCGCCAAGATCGAGCTGCCCAAGCGCATCATGATCCACGGCCACCTACACAACAACGGCATCAAGATGTCCAAGTCCCTCGGAAACGTAGTTTCACCTGAGGACTGGGTGACTTCCTACGGCCTTGACCAGATGCGCTTCTTCCTCTTGCGTGAAGTGCCTTTTGGCGCGGATGGAAACTACTCCCACGATGCAATCGTGGGCCGCATGAACTCCGACCTCGCCAACAACCTGGGCAACTTGGCGCAGCGTTCCCTATCCATGGTGGCGAAGAACCTGGGCGGAGTTGTTCCGGAGCCGGGCGAATTTACGGACGCGGATCAGGAGATTCTGGCGAAAGCTGCTGAGCTCTTGGGCGTTTCCCGCACGTTCTACGAAACGCAGGAATTTAGCCGTGCTCTGGAAGCTACGTGGGCGGTTCTTGGTGACACCAACGCGTACTTCGCCGAGCAGGAGCCGTGGGTGCTCCGCAAGACGGATCCCGCGCGTATGGCAACGGTCTTGTACGTGACACTTGAGGTGTTGCGTCGCGTGTCTTTGCTGGTTCAGCCCATCATGCCGGACTCAGCGAGCTTGTTGCTGGACGCCCTCGGACAGTCCGAAGGCGCCGGACGCACCTTCGCGGCTTTTGATGTTCCGCTGGCCGCCGGCACTCAGCTTCCTGCCCCACAGCCGATCTTCCCCAAGTATGAGGAGCCGGCAGAGTAAGAGTGATCTCGCACCCTCAAGGGGTTCGATTTCCCGCTTCTTCTTCACATCGCAGGTCGAATTAGTTTGGGAACAATAGGGAAATCGTAATCCATCACAGTGGCCCACGATTGTTATGTAAATGTGACATTCAAAACGGTTGTTAGTAAAAACCCGTTGAGGTAGCGTCAAGTTGACAGTGAACTACTGCCACTTGGCAATGGGGGGAAGTCAAAATGGGTGCGAAAAAGAAAATCTCTGTCTACGCACTTTCCGCTATTTCAAGCGTCGCGCTTGTATCGTCGCTCTCCGTGTCGGGAGCACCGCGGGCTGAGGCGGCGTTAAGTCAGTGTGGTACCAATAGGGCTTGTGCATGGTGGGACCAGAATTATTCCGGAACATTTGGATATTGGACGTCAAGCCAGTCCTATCTGTCTGGGTGGAACGATGTGATAAGTTCCACCATGAATCACCGGAGCGGTGATATTGGATGGTGGACTGATGCTGGCTATTCAGGACTTTCAATGATCTATGGACCAGGTGTCGGCGGCTATTATGTTTGGCCGCATATTGCGGAAAACAGCATTAGTTCAGTCTATTTCTACTAGGAAAACCATGTTTCGGCGTTTCTGCTATCTGGCGGCTATTGCGATCACAGTAACTGTCTCGACTTCGTGTGGACCAGAAACGATAAACGAAGTCGCCGCGTCGCGGGCTGTTCTTAATGAAAGTTCAGGTGAAATAGATTTGCCACTTGAAGCGTACGCTATGAACTCCGATGAATATCGGTTGGTGTCTCACGCTAATGCCATTTTAGTTGCGCGGTGTATGCAAAAGACTGGTCGGGACTTTCCGAGGGCAAACCAAGACTGGTCCAAACTGACAGTTTTCCCCGATCGACGATATGGGCTATGGTCCATGACTGAAGCAGAAGCGAATGGCTACGAAGTGGCGGAGTCCTCTGAAAGTCAGAGGGTCGCTCAACTTGAGGGGGGCTACGCGGAGGATTGGTGGAGAGCAATGTATTCGTGCTTTGACGAAGTAGAAAGGTTGCCGTTGATGGGCGTTAATACCACTCCAAGCCAGCCGTCGTCCGTTGACCGGGGAATGCTTGACTCCTTCAACGCGCTCATTGCCACTGATGCATTCTCTGAAATTCGAGGTTTTTGGCGAGAATGCATCGAGTCCAAGGGCATTAGCCCGGACGACTCTGCTCGAGTGCTCGTGCCAAAGATTCCAGAACCCGGTGAGTCACAAATCCGTATTGCTATCGGCGACGTGGAGTGCAAACAACAACATTCTGTGGTTCAAAAACTTGCCGACGCCGAGGCCGTGATTCAAGCAGGCTACATCCGAAGTCACGAGGCTGAATTGGTTGAGTACCGGAAACAGGCCGATGAAATCGTCGCCAAAGCACGCGACATTATTGCCTCCGGATAGTGGTGCTCCGAGTGACTGAACTGAGGAGATTTGCGCACCCATGGAGGGCGTTAGCCTTCATTGTCATCGTTTTGCTGGTTGCTGCCGCTTCCTATCTCGTAGGGCTCAATGTCAAGTCTTCCGATGTGGCGCTGGTGGAGGCGAAAGATGAACGGATCTCGGTCTATGCAATGGTCGAAACCCGCGTGGTGACGGATTCTGTGCGACTTCAAGGAGAAGTTGCATCGGCCGTCGTGGAGACGATTTCTCTGCCAGCTCCGGCAGGAGCGGGACTCCCCATCGTTACGTCGACGCGAGCCAAGATAGGTGACCGCCTTACATCTTTTCAGCTGTTAGGGGTGGTTTCGGACAGACCAATATTTGTGTATTTCTCTGACATCCCGCTGTACCGCGATGTGAAATATGGAGAAAAGGGTTCGGACGTTGCTGGACTCCAAAAGGCATTAGGTATTGAGCCTGACGGAGAGTTCGGTAAGCAAACTTTGGCTTCCATCAAGAGCATCTATAAACAGGCAGGATTCTCCGTGCCAGGAGGGTCAAGTCCGAGCATCACTATGGCCGAATTCAGATCCCTCAAAGGCACAACGGGAATCGTGAGGAGTATCGCGGCGGTGGGCGAAGACTTGTCTGACAATTTGTCGCTAGCAACTGTAAGTCGAGGGTCGGCCTATGTTGCGGTTCGGGCGACGGTACGCGAAGCGGACAAGTTGAAAGTTGGCACGAGCGCTAAAATCCAGAGCGATAACCTCAAACCGCTGGTCGGGAAGATTACGGCAATCAGCCCGTTTCGAGAAGCGGATGCGGCTGGCGGAAAACCCCCAGGGCGTGACATCACTATAGGCATTCCGGACGAATCAACCATCGCGTCAGGAACGCCTGTTTCAGTAATTTTCGGGGACGTAGGTACAGTGGCGATCGCAGTTCCCACCGTTGCGGTGCGAACTGATGCAGCAGGATCTTACGTATTGCAGAAGCGGGATACCGGGAACGTTCGCGTCAACGTGTCGCAAAAACAAAGTGCTGACGGGTGGACGTCAATAGATTCCGATGTCTTAGAAATCGGCGACCACGTGCTCGTCTCAGGGCAGTGATGACGGCGCTTCTGTCACTCTCGCAAGTCTCAAGGCCCTATGGTGAACAACTGGAATGCAACGCTGTTTCCAATATTTCACTAGATATAGCCGAGGGCGAGTTCGTGGCGGTGATTGGATCGTCAGGCTCCGGAAAATCGACGCTGCTCAACATCCTGGGGCTTCTCGACGAACAGTGGACGGGGAGCTACGAACTTGAAGGCGTTGACATAAAGGCCCTGACGTCCCGGCAAAAAGATACATTGCGCGGCGAAATTTTTGGGTTCGTCTTTCAATCCTCTTACCTCGATGTGTGGGCGACTGCAATCAGAAATGTTTCATCGTCGCTCTCGGCGCGAGGCGCCAGCATCCGAAGCCAGCGGGAAGTGTCTCTTAAAGCCCTCGAAATCGTGGGATTGGCGCACAAAGCGTCATCGATTGCACGGTACCTTTCAGGCGGCGAGCGCCAACGAATTGCCATTGCCCGGGCTATTTCCACTCATCCGCGGATTCTTCTGGCTGACGAGCCCACTGGAAATTTGGACTCTGTATCCACCATGAAAATCATGGAGCTTTTCCGCGAACTCAACGCCCAGGGGACAACAGTCATCATGGTTACACATGATGACGACGTCGCCGCGCATGCCGATCGTGTTATTACGTTGAGAGATGGACTTCTCGCGGACGACACCGCAACAGCCAGTTCCCACAGTGACGGAGCGACCGAAAACACGGCGAGCATCACTTCCGCGGTGAACTCTGAAGTGCCCAAGAGGGTTGGCTATTTGCGCCGAGCCACTTTCTACGATCGGCTGGCACGAGCAGTGAATAGCGCTACGAGCCGACCGGTAAGATCTCTCGCTTTGGCGCTCGCGTTCGGTTTGGCGATCACAGGGCTCGTGATAGCAACTGGACTTGGCGCTAGCGCGTCTTTGCAGGTATCAGAACGAATTTCAGAGTCGGCGCGAGACGAAGTTCGCGTCAATGTCCCGGTGGGTATGCATCCTCAAGAAAGAGCTCGTTGGAAGGAGAAAATTAGCTCGCTTGAACGTGTCAACGCCGTTGGAGAACTAGGCGTTATGGAAGGGGCAATGGCGCAACCTTCCCGGACTGGAGGTTATGTGGGTCCATCGCCCATTTCGGCGAGTGTTTACGCGCTGGATGCGTCCGCATTAAATCTTTTTGAGGCAAAAATTAGCCCGGTCTATGACGTATACCAAACTTTCAGAACGAATGAACATGTGGCATTGGTTGGGTCACAAGTGGCAAAAACAATTGGCGTTTCCGGATCTAGTTTTGGTCAAGAGATCTGGGTTGCTCAACGGCCTTTTACTGTCGTGGGAATTGTCACTAGTTCGTCAAATGAAAATTTTCTTGAACATGCGATTGTGATTCCCCTGCAAGAGGATATCCCTTCAAACATGCAGCTCATTGCGAAAACCGAGATGGGTTATCCTGCAGCGGTTGCTGAGGCAGTTCCGTTTGCCGTGAGTCCCGGGAACCCGGGCGGCGTCAACGTGGCTACAGTCGGCGACTTGCGGAATCTTCGAATGGGTGTCGCTGGCGACTTGCAGGGCCTGTTGCTCTGGCTATCGATTTCGGTGCTGCTTTTGGCGATCTTCAGCGTTTCCGCTGCCATGTTTCTGACGGTGCAGACTCGGACCCAGGAACTCGCACTGGCTCGTTCGCAAGGAATGAGTCCTGTGGCCGTGGGTACTGTCTTTGTTGTTGAGGGGGCTGTGCTGGGGCTAGCGGGAGCGTTGGCAGGAGTCTCGCTGGGTCTCTTGGGGTGCGTAGGGGTCTCCGCCTGGCAAGGTTGGACAGCCGTTGTTCCATGGACATCTTTGGTAGCGGCGCCCTTCGTAGGCGTCGTTGCCGGATCGCTCTCAGCGGCTATTCCTGCGTGGAAAGCTGCCATGGTCGATCCGGCTGACGGAATCCGGTAAAACTGGCGAGGAGTTAGGCCACAGCCTCTCGCATACCCGCAACGGGGCTGAGATGAACCGCCCGACGAATGGGAACAATCGCCGCGATCAGTCCGGCAAGAATGGCGCAGACCAACACCACGCCGAGCGTGATCCAAGGTAGATCCAGCACCAGCGGGGCGAAGTTCCCCATGGCCGCTTGAGCGCCGGCCAGCCCGTAGCCCACACCCAGCACTGTTCCAAGAATGGCGGCTGTCAAGCTGACCAAGAGCGCCTCTCGAGAGATCATGGCCCGCAGCTGGGAGGTCGTCAAACCTAGTGCACGCAGGAGAGAGTTCTCTTGCGAGCGTTCGATGATGGACAGGGACAAGGTGTTAGAGACACCAATGACGGCAATTAGAATGGACACCGCTAGCAGTCCGCTGACGATCATGAGCAGGATGTCAATGAATCCGCCCACGGATGCCCGCATCATGGCGGCACCGCCGATGTTCATAGGTGCCACGCCAAGGGTCGAGGAGATGTCGTCTCGAATCTGATTCAGGGTGGTGGAATCCAGATCCGAGCTTCCCCGAGCGTAGAGGGTGGGCAACATGGCGTCTTCATCGGCTGAAGCACCAGATGAGGTCGCAGGAGACACCGCGCCCCAGGACTGAGCCGTTTCTAAGGTCACGATGGGCTGGAAGTAGTCTGCCCCGGCATGGACCACTGGAACGGTGATGGTTTTCCCGCTCGTCAGTTCAACCTGCACAGAGTCCGCTGGGATCGCTTCCTTTCCGGCAATGATCGAGCCCTCCGGCGGCACCATAGCGGGATCATTCAGGACGGCTCGGAGATCCGCAGCCGAGGCGGCGAGGACTTCTCCGGACTCGTCGGTCACGCCCACAGGTTGCATGAGCGCCGCGGCTTCGATCCCTGAGATGGTCTTGAGACGGTCCGCATCTGCGGCGGTCAAAGGCGTTGACGTCGCTTGCGAGTCAAAGCTGCCGCCAGAGCTCACGGTGAAGTCCACGGGATATTGGGTAGCTACGGCGCCATCGAGCGTCGCTTTCGCCACGGTTCCGCCCGTGAGGAACATGGTCACGAGGGAAACACCGATGACGAGCGCGGTACCGGTTGCCGATGTGCGCCGAGGTTGACGTACTGCGTTGAGTGCGGCGAGCTTGGCTGGGGCGGTGCGGGTGCCGGTGAGCTTACCGAGCGCCGCAACGGTGCGCGGGATATACGTAGGAGCCAGTACGACGACGCCAGTCAGGGACACTACCCCCGCAAAGAAGGCGATGATCAGGTTGGGGGAAAACACCGAGAAGGTCACGAGAGCGCCCGTGCCCGCCAGGAAGACGAGGAGCCACCAGATGAAGAGTCCCTTCGACATGCCAAGTGTGGAGGCATGGCCGAAGTCCTGATCGGTGGTGGAGACATCTTGAGGACGAAGCGCCTCCAGAGGCGTGACCTGGGTTGCCCGGCGAGCGGGGGCGCTCGCAGCAATGAGCGTCAACAGGGTGCCCACGACCAACGGCACTAATAGGGCAGTCGGCGTGAGAGAGAACGTGGTGAAGATGGCACCGGGAAGGGTTTTCGCCCAAGCCACCAGCCCCGCCATAACGGCGACGCCGAGTACTACACCTAGCACGCTTGCCACGATGCCCAAGAGCGCCGCTTCAACTCGGACCATGCGGCGGATCTGACGCTGATCTGCGCCGAGGGTGCGAAGCAGGCCTAGCTCGCGAGTACGTTGCGCCACAATCACGGCGAACGTGTTGCTGACCACCAGGGTCATGACAAACAGGGCGACACCAGCGAAGATCAGCAGCACAGTGGTGAGAACATCAGATTCTCCCGTGAAGCTTGCGACTTGATCATTGACCACTTCGTCAGGGGTCTTAAATGTGAGGTCCGTGAGGCCTTGGGACGTGGCCGCTTGAGATAGCTCGCTCTCTGCCTGAGCGATGCTGACGCCCGGCGCCAACTTCAGAGCGATGGCGTCATAGCGCAGGTCATTCTTCATGATGCTGCGCACCAGGGGGAGATCTGCCCAGACTTGCACCCCGAACGTGTTGGTGGGGTTGTTGCTATCTGCCGAGAGACCGGAGATGGTCACGGCTTGTGCGCCCACATTTATGGTGTCGCCAACGCCCAACTCGAGTCGCTCTGCTTGAGAGCGAGGAATCGCTGCCTGATTTGCACCTACGGGAGCCTTGCCTTCAAGGACACTGAGCGCGCCGATTCCGGCGGCGGTGGGTGCGATGGTCAGCATGGCGGATTCGGCTACTGGTTTCGCGTCACCATTCTCGCCACTTCGCTCAACGAGGAGAGTGGTGCCGGTGAGTCCCACGGGCTGGGCTGCACTGATGAGCGAGGTGCCTTCAAGGAATTGCAGATGGGAGTCGTTCAGGATCGGCGGTTCGGACATGTCGGCCGCGGACCCGTCCTGATATGCGGCGGCGTCCCGTTCTAGCACGAGCGCCGAGCCCCGGTAGGACTCACCCAGACTGGCGCCCAAGGACGCGCGCGTAATGGATTGCACCATGAGCGTTGCCGCCAAGAACGCGACGCCCACCATGATGGCGAGCGCCACGGCAACATAGCGTCGCCAATAGGCGCGAAGGGTGGAGAGAGCAATCGTCTGCATGTTAGGCACCCACCTCGGCGAGCGCGCCCGTCACGGACTGCACGGTGGGGTGCTCGATGCTGTCCACGAGGGAACCATCGCGCATGACCAGTACTTTGTCAGCGTACGACGCGGCGGCGGGATCGTGAGTGACCATGATGATGGTCTGTCCGGCGTCCGCGGAGCTACGCAAGAATCCCAAGACGCTGCGTCCGGAGGTAGAGTCCAGATTGCCCGTTGGCTCATCAGCGAAGAGCACCGCCGGCTCGGTGACAAGGGCCCGGGCAATGGCCACACGCTGCTGCTGTCCACCGGAGAGCTCGTGCGGCTTGTGACTCAAGCGCTCCTGAAGACCCAACATCGCGGTGATCTCGTTCAAGCGCTGCGCGTTCGGCTTTTTAGAGTCCAGCAAGAACGGCAGCTCGATGTTCTGGCGCGCATTCAGTGTGGGCACCAAATTGAAAGCTTGGAAAACAAAGCCCACGCGGCGTCGTCGTAATTCAGTGAGCTCAGTGTCCTTCATCCCGGTGATGAGGCGCCCCTCAATGAAAATCTCTCCGGCGCTCGCAGTATCCAGGCCCGCCAAGCAGTGCATGAGCGTGGACTTGCCGGAACCGGACGGGCCCATGATGGCCACGAAGGAACCGTGGGCGATGTCGAGGGAAACCTCACGCAGGGCGTGGACGGTGTTCTCGCCGGAGCCGTACGTTTTGGACAATCGGTGTGCGGAAACCGCAGGTGCTTCATTCATACCTTCACGCTATAGACGTGAGGGCCACCTGTGCATCGGCTTTAAGTTCCCTCTTGAGGGAGGATTTTCTCCACCCTCGGTATGAGAGACCCCCTAGGTAGGAGTAGGGGAAGAGCTAAGGGGAGACCACTCCCGCTTGGTACGCGAGCACCACCACGTGGACGCGATCCCTCGCGTTGAGCTTGGACAAAATGCGTCCCACATGGGTTTTGACGGTAGCCATGGACAAGAAGAGCTCTTCGGCGATCTCCGGGTTGGACTTACCCTCAGCCACTTTCACGAAGACGTCGTACTCACGCGGCGTCAGAGATTCGATGAGTTGCAAGGTTTCATCGCAGGCCGGGTTGTTGCGTGCCAAGAGCGGCGAGACGTGCTCGAGCAACCGCCGCGTGGTGCTCGGCGCGATCACCGCATTGCCGGTATGTACAGAGCGAATCCCGGAGAGCAGATCCTCCGGCTGCACGTCCTTGAGCAAGAACCCGCTCGCGCCGGCCTGAATGGCGGCGAAGGCGTACTCGTCCTGATCGAAGGTTGTCAGCACCACAATGCGCGGAGGAGACGGGCGCCCGTGCAGTGCGGGCATTGCGAGCAATTTCTGGGTGGCCTCAATGCCATCCATCTCCGGCATGCGCACGTCCATCAGGATCACATCCGCCGAATGGATCGCGGGGGACTGCAGCGCCTCACGCCCACTCGCGGCCTCGGCGATCACGGTGAGATCCGGTTGGGAGTCGATCAGCATCTTGAAGCCGCTGCGCACCAACACCTGATCATCCACCAGCGCTACGCGAATCACGTCGGCAGGGGAGGTCATGAGGTCACTTTCGAATAGGGGACATACACTTCGAGTCGGAACCCACCGGCAAGGTCCGGTCCCGCGAACACGGTACCGCCGAAATGCTCCACGCGCTCGCGGACACCGCGCAAGCCCTGTCCCAGTCCATCCTTTGACGAAGACAGTCCGCCGCGCCCGTTATCTCTCACTATGACGCGCGCACCGTCCACGCCCCACCGCAACACCACGGTGGCGGTCACGGCCGGCCCGGCGTGCTTGATGACGTTGGTGAGGCCTTCTTGCGCGGCCCGGTAGAGCGTCAGTTGCGCGCCGCCGGGCAAATTTCCCGTCAAGGACGACGACGCCTCCGCGCGTCCCAGCCGTTCCTCGCGGAAGGAGACATCGACTCCGGATTGCTCGGCATTGCGCAACAGGTCCGGAATGTCCGCAAGGGTGGGCGCCGGACGCAAGGCTGCGTCGTCGTCCTGGCGCAGAATTCCCAGCAGGGTGCGCATTTCCGCGAGCGCACCGCGACCCGTTGCGGCAATCGTGGCGAGGGAGTCTTTGGCCAAGTCTGGGTGTGAATCGATCGCGTAGCGGCCGCCGTCCGCTTGGGCGATCATGACCGAGAGCGAGTGAGCCACAATGTCATGCATTTCGCGCGCTACGCGGTTGCGTTCATCGGCGGCCGCAAGGGCACGTTCGGTTTGGTTCTCGCGTTCAAGGCGTTCGGCGCGCGCGTTGAGGGTGACGACCATGTCCCTGCGGTGCCGGGTCATTTCACCCACAAGCCAGGACAAGCCCACAATCGCGAACAGCGCACAAAAGACGAGGGCTGATGAGACCAGATCAAACCGGTCCACCGGCACGTAGGTAATGGTGGCTAGAATCGCGCCCAGAAAGCCCAGTCCCAAGCCCAACCAGGACACGGCGCGGGATCCATGGGCGGCAGCGGAGTAAATGGCGATCGGAACCGCAATTTGAGACGGTAAGAACTCAGGGATGCTCGCGAGCTGAATCATGGATCCCGCCGCGACCAAAAGCAACATCACGGTGGGCCACTTGCGGCGAATCGCCAGAGGGAGAACTTGCAGCGTGACAGCGACCGCAAGAACGCGGACGTGCTCATCGCTTAACCCGCCGCTCGTAAAGCCAGAGCTGATGACGAGGATCCCCAGCCACAGGACGGCGGCCAAGAGAACGTCGAGCCACCACGGCCGTAGCCGCAGGAGTCGGTCAATTCTGGAGCGCCATCCCATGACACGTAGCGTATCCAAAAGCTCGAGTCAGCGGCGGTAAGCGCGGGCGTGACGTCGAATGAACAGCATTATGACCACATAGTGAGACCTGTTGCTCAGCATGCGGGACGCAGTTTTAGACTGGTTTTTATGACTAAGAGTATCGATATTGCAGTAATTCCCGGCGATGGCATTGGCCCAGAGGTCATTACGGAGGCCGTCAAGGTCTTGAAAGCGGTTGCCGCCGTGGAGCAGCTCGATCTCGCGTTTACCGAGTATGAACTCGGCGCGAAGCACTGGCTTGAGACCCAAGAGACGCTGAGCGAAGAAACCCTGGCGAAGCTGCGCGAGCACGAGGTCATCCTGTTCGGTGCCGTGGGAGCGGATCCATCCGACACCCGCATTCCGTCCGGCATCATCGAGCGCGAGCTGCTCTTGAAGCTGCGCTTCAGCATGGACCACTTCGTGAACCTGCGCCCGGCCAAGTCCTATGACGGCGTGCCCACGCCGCTCGCTAACCCCGGAAAGATCGACTTTGTGGTGGTCCGCGAAGGCACCGAAGGTCCTTACGCCGGCAACGGTGGCGTCCTTCGAGCTGGCACCCCTCACGAGATCGCAACCGAAGTTTCGCTGAACACCCGTCACGGAGTGGAGCGCGTGGTGCGCGATGCCTTCCGCCGTGCTTCCTTGCGCGAACGCAAGCACCTCACCTTGGTGCACAAGCACAACGTGCTGGTCAACGCCGGTCACTTGTGGCGCCGCGCGGTGGAAGAGGTAGCCCCTGAATTCCCCGAGGTCACGCGCGACTACATGCACGTTGACGCGGCCACCATCTTCATGACCACGGATCCGGGACGCTTTGATGTGATTGTCACGGACAACCTCTTTGGTGACATCCTCACTGACCTCGCTGGCGCCGTTACGGGCGGCATTGGGCTCGCGGCTAGCGGCAACATCAACATGGACCGCACTGCGCCGTCCATGTTTGAGCCCGTCCACGGCTCCGCTCCGGACATTGCTGGTAAGGGTCTCGCGGATCCTACGGCAGCCATTTTGTCCGCGGCTTTGCTTCTTGAGCATGTGGGCCAGTACGACGCCGCAGCTCGGGTTGAGCAGGCAGTGGAAGCGGACATTGCGGCCCGGTTGGGTAGCGGAGCTCGCTCGACGTCGCAGATCGGCGACGCCATCGCCGCACGTGTGGCGTAATCTGTAAATACTTTTAGGAGGAACCGTGGAAACACTGACTTTTCGTCGTGACCTCTCGCAACAACCCAAGAGCGAGACTGAGCGAGCTGAAATCCTGGCCAATCCAGGATTCGGTAATTACTTCACGGACCACACGGCAGTTGTCGATTACAGCGTGGATGCCCAAGGTGAAGGATCTTGGCACGACGCCCGAATTGAACCGTATGGCCCCATTGCGCTTGACCCCTCTGCTGCGGTCTTGCACTACGGTCAAGAGATTTTTGAAGGTCTCAAGGCCTACCGTCACGCAGACGGTAGCGTCTGGACGTTCCGTCCCGAGGCCAACGCAGCACGCTTGAACACCTCGGCTCGCCGCTTGGCACTGCCCGAGTTACCAGAGAGCGTCTTCTTGGATGCCTTGCGCGAGTTGGTTTCTGTCGACGCCGCATGGGTACCCACCGGCGATGGTGAAGCACTGTACTTGCGTCCATTCATGATTGCCACGGAGCCATTCTTGGGCGTGCGCCCAGCACGCGAGGTCTCCTTCCGTGTCATCGCGTCTCCAGCGGGTAACTACTTCGGTGGCGAACTACACCCTGTGTCCATCTGGCTCTCCGAGCACTACGCTCGCGCTGGCCGCGGCGGCACCGGCGAAGCCAAGTGCGGCGGCAACTACGCTGCCTCTCTGGCGGCACAGTTGGAAGCTGAAGCTCAGGGCTGCCAGCAGGTGTTGTTCTTGGATCAGTTCAACGACAACGCGGTGGATGAGCTCGGCGGCATGAACGTGTTCTTCGTCTTCAAGGACGGACGGATCGTGACTCCAGAACTCAACGGCAACATCCTGCACGGCGTGACCCGTTCCTCCGTGTTGGAGATCGCGAAGGAACGCGGCCTGCATGCCGAAGAGCGCAAGATCACCCTCCAGGAATGGAAGGATTCCGTAGCTGACGGAAGCCTTGGCGAAGTGTTTGCGTGCGGTACTGCCGCCGTCATCACGCCAATCGGTGAGCTCAAGACCTCCACCGGATCCATCGTGACGCCAGCAGCTGAAGGCGAGCCACACTGGAAGGCCATTCGTGCTGAACTTCTTGGCATCCAGACTGGCACCGTTGAAGACACGCGTGGCTGGTTGACCCGTTTGGTCTAGTTTCTTGACCGAAGAATTCTTTCTTGAAGATCTTCAATAAGTCGTAGTCGGTTCTTCCCGAATGGGAGGAGCCGACTACGCTTTTAAATGTGCGAATTTTAGTTACTGGGGGAGCCGGCTATATCGGCTCGCATACTGTCTTGCAGCTGCTCACCGCTGGCCATGAAGTCTGCGCCGTGGACAACTACGTGAACTCGTCCCCGGAAGCGTTGGAACGAGTCTTTGAGCTGGCCGTTGCTGCAACGTCTGCGGAGCCGATCCTCGAGATCGCCGAGATTGACATCAACGACGCCACCGCGCTGGATCTGGTCTTCGCTGATTTCAAGCCCGAAGCTGTCATCCACTTCGCTGGCCTCAAAGCGGTCGGCGAATCCGTCGCGCAGCCGCTCATGTACTACCGCAACAACATCATGGGCACCATCACCTTGCTTGAAGCCATGGCCAAGCACAGCGTGAAGAACCTCGTCTTCAGCTCCTCAGCCACGGTCTACGGCGACACCAAGACACTCCCCGTGGCAGAAGATGCGCCACGCAGCGTTACCAACCCGTATGGCCGCACCAAGCTCATGATTGAAGAAATCCTGGAAGACCTCGTGGTCGCAGACCCCGAATGGTCTGTTGGGGTCTTGAGGTACTTCAACCCAGTAGGCGCGCACGAATCCGGACGCATCGGCGAAGATCCGCAAGGAATCCCGAACAACCTCATGCCGTTCATTGCCCAGGTGGCTGTGGGCCGGCGCGACGCCGTCAACGTCTTCGGCAACGACTATCCCACGGTCGATGGCACGGGCGTTCGTGACTACATCCACGTCATGGATCTGGCCCAGGGCCACTTGCAGACCGTGGACTATGTGGTACGAAACTCCGGCTGGCGTTCATGGAACCTCGGCACCGGCGAAGGCATCTCCGTCCTCCAGCTCATCGATTCCTACTCGAAGGCCTGCGGCCGCGAGCTACCAGTGAACATCACCGATCGACGTGCCGGGGATATCGCCTCGAGCTACGCCGACGTCACTCGCGCGCGCACCGAACTCGGCTGGTCGGCCACCAAGAACGTGGATGACATGACCGCCGACTCGTGGCGCTGGCAATCGGCAAATCCGCAAGGCTACCGCGAAAGCTAAGCCTGTCGGCGAAAAATCAGCCGTACGGGCCTAGGCCTGACACCGGAAACCGAGCTGCGTCGTCGTCCGGGAAGTGATCCCACTAGAATCGACAGCATGCGTATTGCTCGATTTGTTGTTGACTCTGATCCTATGTACGGCGTTGTTGAGGGGGACGAAGTCACCCAGATCGCGGGTGATCCGTTCTTCCACGGCGTGCAGACCACCGGAACCAAATATTCGCTGGATGATATTCGTCTGGTAGCGCCCATCATTCCGCGCTCCAAGATTGTGGGCGTTGGCCGCAACTACGCCGACCATGTCAAGGAAATGGGCAACGAAATGCCCGCTTCTCCACTGCTGTTCTTCAAGCCCAACACCTCCGTGGTGGGACCCAACGAACCCGTGACCTTGCCGTCCTTCTCCGAGGAAGTCTCCTACGAAGGCGAACTCGCCGTCGTGATCGGACGCATCTGCAAGGATGTGCCCGCTGAGAAGGCCAAAGATGTGATCTTCGGCTACACATGCGCGAACGATCTCACCGCTCGCGACGCCCAGCGCACCGACGGCCAGTGGGCCCGCGCCAAGGGCTGGGACGGCTCCTGCCCGATCGGTCCATGGATCGAGACCGAACTGGACACGGACAACCTTCGCGTCACCTCCCGTCTCGACGGCGAAACCCGTCAAGACGGAAACACCGCAGACATGATCTGGGGCATTCCTGAGCTCATCGCCTACATCTCCGAAGCATTCACGCTGCTTCCGGGCGACGTGATCCTCACGGGCACCCCTGCAGGTGTGGGCCTGGTCCGCGACGGCCAGCGCTGCGAAGTAGAGATCGAAGGCATCGGCACGCTGCAGAACGTTTTCCGTTCCGCCTAAGTAGCCGCCTCAGCGCCGCTTAACCGACGCCGCCAGTGAGAGACACCAGTCCCGCACTCGCGGCGTCGTCGTATTCGCAAAGGGTTCACCGCAAGGGGGACTAGAATGCTGAACATCATGGCTTCTGAAATTTCAATCCCCACTGTTGATGACTCAACCCCCGTCCGCGTGCGCTTTTGCCCCTCACCCACGGGCACCCCACACGTTGGACTGATCCGCACCGCCCTCTTCAACTGGGCCTACGCCCGGCACACCGGCGGCAAGATGATCTTCCGCATCGAAGACACGGACCAAAAGCGAGACAGTGAAGAGAGCTACCTGCAGCTCCTTGACGCGCTCAAGTGGCTCGGCATCACGTGGGACGAAGGCGTGGAAGTCGGCGGTCCTCACGAACCGTACCGCCAGTCCCAGCGCTCGAACATTTACCAGGACGTCATCGCCAAGCTCGTTGCTGGGGGACACGTCTACGAGTCCTACTCCACCCCCGAAGAAATTGAAGCGCGCCACAAGGCCGCCGGTCGGGACCCCAAGCTGGGCTATGACAACTTCGACCGCGAACTTACCGCAGATCAAATCGCGGCGTTCAAGGCTGAGGGCCGCGAGCCTGTGCTGCGCGTGCGCATGCCGGACGACGACATCACGTTCAACGACTTGGTGCGCGGCGAAATCACCTTCGCAGCCGGCACCGTCCCGGACTTCGTGGTGGTTCGCGCCAACGGCCAGCCGCTCTACACGCTGGTCAACCCCGTAGACGACGCTCTCATGGGTGTCACGCACGTCCTCCGTGGCGAGGACTTGCTGTCCTCAACGCCGCGCCAGATCGCGCTGTACCGCGCGCTCTACGCCATTGGTGTTGCCGAGTACATGCCGCTGTTCGGCCACTTGCCGTACGTCATGGGCCAAGGCAACAAGAAGCTCTCCAAGCGTGACCCAGAATCCAGCCTGTTCTTGCACCGCGAGCGTGGCTTCATTCCCGAGGGCTTGCTGAACTACTTGGCGCTTCTGGGCTGGAGCTTGTCCGCCGATGAGGACATCTTCACCGTAGAGCAGCTCGTGGAGAACTTCGACATCCACGACGTCCTCGCGAACCCTGCACGCTTCGACGTGAAGAAGGCTGAAGCTATCAACGGCACGCACGTGCGCATGTTGGAGCCACAGGTCTTCCGGGATCGCTTGGTGCCGTACCTTCAGCACGCGCAGTTGGTAGGGGAGACCCTCACCGATCGCGAGAACGAGATCCTCGACGCAGCCGCACCGCTTGTGCAAGAGCGCATTGGCTTGTTGGGTGAAGCGCCGGCCATGATGGCGTTCTTGTTCACCGCTGATGAAGACATCGTGGTGGCTCAGGACGCGCTCAAGGGCCTTCCCGGCAACACGGATGAGATCCTCGCGGCAGCTACCGAAGCGCTCGATGCTGTGGAGACCTGGGACGCTGCCAGCCTCGAGGCAGCCTTGCGCGCCAAGCTCATCGACGAAATGGGCACCAAGCCACGCCTAGCTTTCGGTCCACTGCGCACGGCAGTCTCCGGCCAGCGCATCTCACCACCCCTGTTTGAGTCCATGGAGATCCTGGGACGCGAGTCTTCCATGAAGCGCATCGCGGCCTTCGCCAAGGACATAAAAGAGGATTAGGTCACAAAACGCCGGAGTGGGGCATCTCAGTTTGGAAATGGTGCTCCACTCCTGTAAAGTAGTTTGTCGTGCCGGGGAGCAAAAAGAAACGGTTTAGGCCGCTTCTGGATATTCATTCGGCGCATTGGGATATGGTGTAATTGGCAACACTACGGTTTCTGGTACCGTCATTCTAGGTTCGAGTCCTGGTATCCCAGCTTGAAGTTCTTCGGAATTTCAACGATAAAGGGAAAGCAATTAATTCTGTTTCAGTTTTGATTATTTTCTTCACATATATCGTGACGGCCCCATCGTATAGCGGCCTAGTACGTCGCCCTCTCACGGCGGTAACGCGGGTTCGAATCCCGCTGGGGTCACGGTCATATGTGCAGGGCGTAGCTCTGTCATGTGAGTACTGGCCCCATCGTATAGCGGCCTAGTACGCCGCCCTCTCACGGCGGTAACGCGGGTTCGAATCCCGCTGGGGTCACAAATCTTTTTCTTCATTCCGCTCTTGTAATCTAAGAGTGTGAGTTCTCTTCTTGTTACCGGCGGTGCCGGATTCATTGGTTCAAATTTTGTCCGATTCGTCATTGACAACACTGACCATCACGTCACTGTCCTAGACAAACTCACTTACGCGGGCCACCGTGAATCCCTTGCCGGCCTTGACCCGCAACGCCTCACTTTCGTTCAGGGCGATATTTGCGATGCAACCCTTGTCAACCAGCTCATGGAACAAGCGGACGCCGTGGTTCACTACGCGGCCGAAAGCCACAACGATAATTCGCTGAATGATCCTCGTCCGTTCTTGGACACCAACGTCATTGGCACCTATACGCTCATCGAGGCTGCCCGCAAGCTTGGCAAGCGCTTCCACCACATCTCCACGGACGAGGTCTACGGCGACCTTGAGCTGGATGATCCGGATCGCTTCAGCGAATCCACCCCGTACAACCCTTCTAGCCCGTATTCGTCCACCAAAGCGGCGTCCGACCTCTTGGTGCGTGCGTGGGTTCGTTCCTTCGGTCTGCAAGCCACGCTGAGCAACTGCAGCAACAACTACGGCCCGTACCAGCACGTTGAGAAGTTCATTCCCCGTCAGATCACCGAGATCATCGATGGCCGCCGCCCCAAGCTCTACGGCAAGGGCGAGAACGTGCGCGACTGGATCCACGCTGACGATCACTCGTCCGCAGTGCTCACCATCTTGGAGCGCGGCGAGATCGGCGAAACGTACCTCATTGGTGCCGACGGCGAGAAGAACAACCGCGACGTGGTGGAAACCATCCTGACCGTGATGGGCAAGGACTCTCAAGACTTCGAGCACGTGGCAGACCGTGCCGGCCATGACATGCGCTACGCGATCGACTCCACGCGCTTGCGCACCGAGTTGGGCTGGGAGCCGCGCTTCACCGACTTCTCCGAAGGCATCGCCCGCACCATTCAGTGGTACCAGGACAACGAAGCCTGGTGGCGCCCTCAGAAGGACGCTACGGAAGCGTTCTACGCAGCTCGCGGTCACTAAGGAAAAGGGATTCTTGTGGAGTTTTCTCAACAGCTGACCGTTACCCCTGTCCCGAACATTCCGGGCATGTTCTTGCTGAGTCTTCCCGTCCATGGGGATAACCGTGGGTGGTTCAAGGAGAACTGGCAACGCGAAAAGATGATTGCGTTGGGGCTTCCCGATTTCGGGCCGGTCCAGAACAACATTTCTTTCAACGATAAAACCGGTACTACGCGCGGCATTCATGCTGAGCCGTGGGATAAATACATCTCCGTGGCGACCGGCAAGATTTTCGGCGCGTGGGTGGACTTGCGCGAAGGCGAAAGCTTCGGCCAAACCTTCACCGCCGAGCTGGATGCAGCAAGCGCTATTTTTGTGCCACGCGGCGTGGGAAATTCCTACCAGACCCTTGAGGACAACACGGCGTACGTGTATCTGGTCAACAATCACTGGTCCGCAGACAAGCAAGCCGAATACACCTTCTTGAATCTGGCTGATGAGACCGCCGCCATTCAGTGGCCCATCCCGCTTGCCGATGCTGAATTGTCCGCCAAGGATGAGGCCCACCCTCGACTTGCCGACGTCACTCCGATGGCTAACGCGGTCCGCAAGTACCTGGTCGTTGGCGGAAACGGGCAGTTGGGTAGGGCGCTGCGGACCGCGCTCACCGAAGAGCAGGCCGTGTTCACCACGCGCGCGGAGCTCGATATTGAACAGCGTGACCTGAGCCAGCCAAACTCGCTCGAGTCGTGGAACCTGAGCGAGTACGCGGCCGTCATCAACGCTGCTGCGTACACGGCAGTGGATGCGGCGGAGACCGCTGAGGGCCGTGTGGCCGCGTGGTCCGGCAACGCTGAGGCCGTGGCCCGCTTGGCGAAGGCGTGCGCAGGTGCCGCGGTTCCCCTGGTGCACGTTTCCACGGACTACGTGTACGACGGCGCAGCTTCCGGCGAGCAGGCAGAAAACGGACACTACGCTCCTTTGGGCGTCTACGGGCAGAGCAAGGCCGCTGGTGAGCTTGCGGTGTCGATGCTGGAGAAGCACTACATTGTGCGCACGAGCTGGGTGATCGGCGACGGCAAGAACTTTGTTGAGACCATGAAGTCGCTCGCTGGTCGCGGGATTGCTCCTGCCGTGGTTTCTGATCAGGTGGGACGATTGACCTTTGCTGAGGATCTGGCAGCCGCCATCCTTCACTTGGTGTCCACCAACGCTCCGTATGGTATCTACAACGTCTCCAACGATGGCGAGCCATGGTCCTGGGCTGACGTGGCGCGAGAGGCGTTCGAATCAGTGGGCGTTTCCGGGGACGCGGTTTCTGATGTCACCACCGAGGAATACTTCGCAGGCAAAGAAGCGGCCCCGCGTCCACTGAATAGCACGTTTGATCTGTCCAAAATTAAGTCCACAGGCTTTACGCCACGGGACCAACGCGACGCTCTGAAAAGCTATTTGAACGGATAGCTTCACTCATCTAGGGCAAGATAGGCGAGTGACTACTTTGAATTCCTCGAACGAGCCCGAAAACCAAGCGCTCTCGACGATGCATGCTGTCACCACGCTGGAGACAGCGCGGACTGAGCTGGAAGCTGCCTCTTTTCCACTCGAACTCGGCAGTGCTGCTCAAGCCAGGCGTGAGCGTGAAGCGACCATCAACCAAGTGGAGGACTATGTTCTCCCGCGGTATAGATCCCTCGACGCACCCTTGCTGGTGGTGGTGGGTGGATCCACCGGTGCCGGCAAGTCCACGCTCGTGAACGCGCTGATTGGACACCCGGTGACGCGTGCCGGGGCAATTCGTCCCACCACGCGTCAACCGATTCTCTTGCACCACCCCAGCGAAGAACAGTGGTTTTCCACGCAGCGAGTGCTCCCAGGACTGAACCGCATCAAGGGGCGTCGTGCGGAGCCGAACGAGCGCGTGATCGCGTCCGAAGCTGGGGACACTCCTGATCCGCAAGCAATCGGTTCAGTGGTGCTTCTTGCCGAAGAACGCGTCCCGCAAGGTGTCGCACTGCTGGATGCCCCGGACATCGATTCTGTTTCAGACGATAACCGCGCACTCGCCGGTCAGCTCTTGGCAGCAGCAGATTTGTGGCTGTTCGTCACCACTGCGAACCGTTACGCGGACGCCATCCCGTGGCGTCTACTCGTGGACGCCGCCAAGCGTGACATCACCGTTGGCGTTGTTTTGGACCGCGTGCCACCAGAGGCCGCCGAGGAAATTGGCGCACACTTGCGCTCGATGCTCAGCGCCGAAGGTCTCTCAGACTCACCGCTCTTTGTGGTGGAAGAAGCGCGCCTGAACGATCAAGGGATGCTCCCGGCTGAGTCCGTGGCACCCATCCAGAAATGGCTCGGGGACATCGCCGAGGATTCCACCGGTCGTGCAGGCCTCGCCCGCAAAACCCTCAATGGAGCGGTGCGTCAGTTGGCTGAGCGTATGACCGTCATTGGCGATGCCGAAATGGATCAGGTCAATGCGGCTGATCGCTTGGCTGAAGATGTTCACGACGCGTATCGCGATGCTGCAGTGGAGATCGATTCCTCCACCAAGGACGGCACCCTTTTGCGCGGCGAAGTGTTGGCCCGCTGGCAAGACTTCGTGGGAACGGGAGAATTCTTCCGCTCCCTCGAGAGCACCATCGGCAGGCTCCGGGACAGGATCGGATCCTTCTTCACGGGAAAGCCCGCCCCGGTGCAGACGGTGGAAGACGCGATCGAAACGGGACTCCACGCGGTCATCGTGAGCGCGGCAGCCCGTGCGGCCGAAGTATCCGAACAGCGGTGGAAGTCTGAACCGGCCGGCCGCTCCCTGATCGGCACCGAGGACCTCGCACGGGTCTCACCAGGTTTCCAAGACAAGGTCGCCGAGGAAGTCCGCAATTGGCAGGGCGACCTGCTGGAACTGATTCGTACCGAGGGCGAAGGAAAGCGCATGACCGCGCGCTTGGCCTCGTTCGGCGTCAACGGTGTGGCTGTAGCCCTCATGATCGTGGTCTTCGCCTCTACGGCGGGCCTCACGGGCATCGAAGTGGGTATTGCGGGCGGTTCCGCGATTGTGGGCCAGAAGCTCCTTGAAGCGATCTTCGGCGAAGACGCGGTGCGCCGCCTCGCCAAAATCGCTCGCGAACAACTCGGTGAACGCGTTCAGCGCTTGCTCGACGAAGAATCGAATCGTTTCATCGATCGACTCGACGGCGTTCGCACGCAGGACGAAGTCAACCGACTCATTGCATCTGGACAAGAACTGGCAGCCCTAGCGCACGCCGCGAAGGAGGATCATGGTCAAGCATAAAGAAGAGACCACGGATCAATCCCCGCTCACTCTCCGCCTCGAAGCTCTCGACGAAGCACGCACCCTCGGCGAGGGTCGCGTTGAACAAGTCACTCTCGATGCAGCCCTCTTGGTGCTGGAACGCGCCGCGGCACGCCGCTCCCTGAGCGCTGAACACACGGTCGTGGGATTCTTCGGCGCCACCGGTTCCGGAAAGTCCACGCTCTTCAACGCTGTTACGGGCGAGAACATTGCACGATCGGCTGCGACTCGACCCACCACCAGCCAGCCGCTCGCCGGCATCTGGGGATCCGAAGGCGCCGGGCCGCTCTTGGACTGGCTCGACGTCGCCGAACGGCACGTCCTCGATAACGCAACCCCACAAAACTCGACCCCGCAGAACGCGCAGTCGGGCACCCAAGCCGGGGCTGCGTCGTCGTCCTCTGAAAAGGGAAGCGTCCGCAACTGGTTCCGCAAGGACCCGAAGGTGCCCGGGGGACTGATCCTGCTGGATCTTCCGGATTTTGATTCGACCGAGCTCAAGCACCGCGAGATCGTGGAGCGCCTGGCGGGCATGGTGGACGTCATTGTGTGGGTGCTGGATCCGCAGAAGTACGCCGACGCCACGGTGCATCACGATTTCATGCGCAAGTTCAGCGCGCACGGCGCCGTGACCATGGTGGTGCTTAACCAGATCGATCGCCTCAACGAGCGCGAGGTGCCGCAAGTGCTCGATTCCTTGCGCGGCATCATGGCGCAGGACGGCCTCACCAAGGTTGATTTGCACGCCGTGAGCGCGCGCACCGGACAAGGCGTGGATAAGTTGCGCGCCTCGATTCGACGCGTCGCCGATGAACGGGCTGCACTTTCCACCCGTCTGATGGCAGACGTGGAACGTACCTCCGAGGCGCTTGCTCAAGGCGCCACTTGGGAGCCGCTCGCGCAAATTGAAAGCGTGGACGAGCAACGTTTGGCACGGCAGCTTGCGCACGCCTCCGGCGTGGATGTGGTGGTGCGTGCCGTGCAGCGTTCTTACGCTCTCGACGCCGGCGCGAAGACCGGCTGGCCCGTGACGCGCTGGATCTCGCGCTTGCGACCTGATCCGCTGCGTCGCTTGAACTTGAAGTCCAAGGACGTCAACCCGGCCGTGAACCGTACCTCGCTCCCTAAGCCGGGCGCCGCGCAGCGTGCTGAAGCCGATGGTGCCGTCCGCGAATTCGCCGATCGCGCGAGCACCGGCGCCCCCGATGCGTGGCGTTCCTCGATTCGCAAGGCTGCGCGAAGTTCCGCCGAGATCTTGCCGGATCGTCTGGACCAAGCCCTCGCTAACACGGATCTGGCCGCGAACAAGGGTTCGTGGTGGTGGCCAATTTTCTCTGTTATTCAGTGGCTCGCACTCGTTGCCGCCGTGGTGGGACTGGGCTGGCTCGGCGTGCTCTTTGGCCTGCAGTATTTCCAGATTCAGCCTCCCGAAACACCCACCGTTGAAGGGTGGCCAGTTCCAACCCTGTTGGTGGCCTTTGGTGTGCTGTTGGGAATTGTGCTGGGGATTGCGGGCTCCGTCTTCGCTCGCTTTGGGGCGAAATCGCGTGCGCGAACTGCTCGGAAGCGCTTGAACGAGGCCGTGCGAAAAGTCGCTCACGAGCACGTCACCGCCCCTGTCAGCGCGGAAATTGATCGCTACAACCGCTTCATCAACGCCGTCTCGCGCGCCCGAGGTCAGCAAGGGCGGCGTCGCTAGGTGACGGCAGCTTCTTCAGATTCTTCAGTTCCCTCTGAGTACGACGACGCTGCTCGCTTCCCGCTAGATTCCTCCGGTGAGGAGCGGCTCATTGGCCGCTTGCTTTCGCGGTACCGTTCCGCTCCAGCTCTCTTGGGTCCGGGGGATGATGCGGCGATGATTGCCGCGCCAGACGGTCGCTTTGTGATCTCCGTGGACACTCTGGTGGAGGATCAGGATTTTCGTGTGGAGTGGCCCTCCGGTGTGCGGACGTCGGGGTATGACGTGGGTTGGAAGTCGGCCGCGCAGAATCTCTCCGACATCAACGCCATGGGAGCTATTGCCACCGCGGCCGTCATCAGCTTGAGCCTGCCGCGAGACACTCCGCTGGAATGGGTTGAAGGCGTGGCGCTGGGATTCTCGGCGGCGCTCGAACAACTCGGTGCCGGTCGCTGTTCCATCGCCGGGGGAGACGTGGGACGATCCGGAGAAATCTCCATCACCGCAGCAGTCACCGGGCACCTGTCCGGCGCTGAACCACGAGTGCGATCCGGCGCCCGACCACACCATGTCATCGCCGTGTGCGGTCACCTCGGTGCGGCTGGTGCTGGGCTGGCGTTGCTCGATCAGCCTGCAGCGAGCGGCGTTTCCGAACGTCCGTGGAGTTCCGACGAGCAGCGCTGCGTGGACCTGCAGTTGCGTCCGGAACCGCCATTACGTGAAGGCCCGGTAGCGGTTGCGCGCCGGGCGTCGTCGATGATGGACATTTCCGATGGCCTATTGCGCGATGCTGGGCGAATCGCTCGCGCGAGCGGTGTAGTAATGGCGATCGATTCGTCTGCTTTGACCTTCGACCTGGACATGTTGCGCGACGCGGGTGAACGCCTTGAAACCAATCCACTGAACTGGACGCTCACCGGGGGAGAAGGGCACGCCCTTCTTGCGACCTACGCGAGCCTCGAAGATGTTCCCAGCGGATGGCACGCCATCGGCGAAGTGCGCGCCGGCCAACCCCAGGTGCTCGTGGATAACCAGGAGCCGTCAGCGCTGGGGTTTGATCACTTCTCTGGGGTTTGATTACTTCTCTAGTTGAGGTCAGCGCTCTTTGAGCGCATCGCTGAGCGCATTTGCGGCCTGAACAACCACTTCGGAGTACAACCGACCCGGCTGCCGCGTTAAACGCTCAATGGGACCAGAGATGGAAACTGCGGCGACCACGCGACCCGAAGGACCGCGGACGGGAGCCGAAACGGAGGACACACCGGGCTCTCGTTCACCCAAGCTTTGAGCCCAACCGCGACGGCGGACAGCTGAGAGGATCGTTGGCGTAAAGCGCGCGTTGGCCAGTCCGTCGAGCAAACGCCCGTGATCCTCCCACGCCAACAGCACTTGAGCTGCCGAACCCGCCTTCATGGAAAGCTTGGTGCCCACAGGGATGGTGTCTCGAAGCCCCACAGGGCGCTCGGCGCTTGCCACGCAGACGCGGAAATCACCCTGCCGGCGGAAGACTTGGGACGACTCTCCGGTGGCATCCCGCAAACCGATCAAAATTGGACCCGCCGCGGTAGTGAGGCGATCTTCGCCGGTCGCGGCCGAGAGCTCAACTAATCGGGGGCCCAGCATGAACCTGCCCTGCAAGTCCTTGGCTGCCAATCGGTGATGGACCAAGGCTTGAGCAATGCGGTGTGCCGTGGGTCGGGCGATTCCGGTGCCCGTGACAAGCTCGGCCAGCGAGGCCGGTCCGGCCTCAAGGGCGTTCAGAATCGCGACGGACTTATCTACTACACCGACGCCGCTCACGTGAGACAAAGTGTTCGGAATGTGCCCGCCCGAACCGAGCTGCGTCGTCGTCTCATCTGAAGAAGTCATACAGCCATTGTTCCTTCTCAAAATATGAGATGCAAGTCCGAATACTGGAATGCGAGGCGCCGTTGCGAGACAGTTAATGCAAGCAATTTTTTACCGGGAGGAATCATGACTGGCATTCAACAGCCGCGAACCATGGCTGAGAAAGTCTGGCAGCAACACGTTGTCTCGCAAGGAGAAGGCGCAGGCGACGCTCGTCAGCCCGACCTGATCTACATCGACCTTCACTTGCTTCACGAAGTCACCTCTCCGCAGGCATTCGAAGGTTTGCGCCTGGCGGGTCGCAAGCTGCGTCGGCCGGACCTGACCATCGCGACCGAAGATCACAACACTCCTACTTTGGACATCGACAAGCCCATTGCCGATCCAATTAGCCGCAAGCAAATCGAGACGCTGCGCACTAACTGCCAGGAATTCGGTGTTCGCTTGCACTCGCTCGGCGACAAGGAACAAGGCATTGTTCACGTCGTAGGGCCACAGCTGGGCCTCACTCAGCCAGGCATGACCGTGGTTTGCGGCGACTCGCACACCTCCACTCACGGCGCTTTCGGCGCGCTGGCCTTCGGCATTGGTACGTCCGAAGTTGAGCACGTCATGGCGACTCAGACTCTGAGCCTGAAGCCCTTCAAGACCATGGCCATCACCGTCAACGGAACCCTGCGTCCGGGCGTGTCCTCGAAGGACATCATCCTGGCAGTTATCGCGAAGATCGGAACCGGCGGCGGACAGGGCTACGTTCTGGAATACCGTGGCACGGCCATCGAGAAGCTGTCCATGGACGCTCGCATGACCATCTGCAACATGTCCATCGAGGCTGGCGCCCGAGCAGGCATGATCGGTCCAGATGAGACCACCTTCGAATACTTGAAGGGACGCGCTCACGCTCCCGAGGGCGAAGACTGGGATGCCGCCGTTGCAGCGTGGCGCGATCTGCGCACCGACGAAGGCGCAACCTTTGACGCCGAGGTCATCATTGACGCCGACACCCTCGAACCATTCGTCACGTGGGGCACCAACCCAGGACAGGGTGTATCCCTTTCCGACAGCGTTCCATCGCCCGAAGACTTCGGTGACGAGAACGCGAAGAAGGCTGCCGAGAAGGCCCTGGAGTACATGGGCCTTGAAGCTGGAACGCCGATGAAGGATATTCGTGTGGACACGGTGTTCTTGGGCTCTTGCACGAACTCCCGCATGGAGGACCTGCGTGCTGCCGCCGACGTTATCAAGGGAAAGACCAAGGATCCGAACGTCCGCATGATTGTGGTTCCCGGATCTGCGCGCGTGCGCTTGGAAGCCGAAGCTGCCGGTCTGGACAAGATCTTCAAGAACTTCGGCGCCGAATGGCGTTTCGCGGGCTGCTCGATGTGCTTGGGCATGAACCCAGACCAGTTGGCACCGGGGGAACGTTGCGCTTCTACGTCCAACCGAAACTTCGAAGGCCGTCAAGGTAAGGGCGGACGCACCCACCTGGTCTCGCCTGTTGTTGCTGCCGCGACCGCCATTCGTGGCACGCTCTCCGCGCCAAGCGACCTGGCCTAAACGTTCTGACTAGTAGTTTTCACAACTGAGGATTCATCATGGAAAAATTCACAACCCATACCGGTGTTGGTGTTCCACTGCGAGCCAGCAACGTTGACACGGATCAGATCATCCCAGCCGTTTATCTCAAGCGCATCACGCGTACGGGCTTCGAGGACGCGCTCTTCGCCGGCTGGCGCAACGACCCTAACTTCATCCTGAACCAGGAGCCCTACTCCGCCGGAACCGTTCTGGTGGCCGGCCCGGACTTCGGAACGGGTTCCTCCCGCGAGCACGCCGTGTGGGCGCTCAAGGATTACGGTTTCAAGGTAGTGCTTTCGGCGCGTTTCGCTGACATCTTCCGTGGCAACTCCGGCAAGCAGGGCCTCCTCGCTGCCGAGGTGGCCCAGGATGATATTGAAATCATCTGGAAGGAAATCGAAAACAACCCCGGCACCACGGTGACGGTGGACCTGGTTTCGAAGACGGTCACGTGCGGTTCAGTATCCGCGCCATTCGATATTGATGATTACACGCGTTGGCGTTTGCTGGAAGGTCTTGACGACATTGACCTGACGCTCACAAAGGCTGATGAGATTACCGCTTTTGAAACTACGCGGCCGTCATATAAGCCAAAGACGTTACCGGCAAAGTTCTAATTGTCCCGCTGTAGTGGTTAAGTTGATGGGGATATGATGGGTCGGGCGTCTTAGGATGCCTGACCTTTTCATGATGTCGTCTCAATCACTTGGGTAGGGGAGAGCTATGGCTATGCGCCGCAAAGCGATCAAGGGAGCGGGCTTTGCTCTCGGCTTCGTTTTCCTAGCTGGTGCCATTTCGCCTTCGGTGGCGTTCTCCGAGCCAGTTGGCGTACCCGCGTCCGTTTTTTCGACTGTAACGACTCCCACGCCCGAAGCTACCCCCACGGAAAGTCCTTCGGACCCTACTCCAACCGAGTCTCCCGTAGTTTCGGAGACGCCATCGCCCACTCCAGCGGCACCGACAGTAGAAGCAACTCGGACTCAGAGACCGACGTATACGGTCCCGACTTCAGCCGTCACGGTCCCTCGCGCAACGCAGCAAGTCAGCGTCCCGCAACAGAACACCGTTGAGCTGGATCCGGCGACAGGGTTTCAGCTTGACCCGACGAGCGGTTGGGCTATTCACCCACGAACTGGATTGCTGATCCGTCCCTCTGACGGTCGGTTAGTGGCTCAAGGATCGCTTGCTGAAAGTGACTTCTACTACGACTTCGATGCTCGTCTGGTAAAAGCTTTTGTTCCACCGTCCGCGGAAGCTTCGGAATCTCTTGACGCATCGAGCAGTGCGACTGAACTACCTTCCACGGAAGCCTCGGTGAGCACTGAAGCTTCCGAATCCGTTAGCTCTTCGGCCCGGAGCACCTCAAGTAAGAAATCGTCTACTTCGGCTGCGACCGTGGGCCCAAGCGCAAGTTCATCGGATATTGGTGCAATGGACAGCACTTCAAATGAAGACGATTTGAGCGGCACCTATCAGTTTTTCGTGAATGCTGGAGTAGTTGTAATAGTGGTTCTATTGGGAATCTTGTATTACTCGAAAGTTTTCCGGAGGAGCAAGCCTTGATGCCGACATCTTGGCTGGTAATCACCTTGGCATCCAGCTTCCGTGACATTTGCAATGTTGATTTCAAGAGAGCGCATTGCGGGTGCTGAAAATTAAAAGAAATTCATCGTATTTATCGGCGTGGGTTGGCGCGCGCTCTTACCCGAGCTTTTTCTCACTGAGGCGCCCCCTCATGGATTCTTGGCGGGCTGAACCCGTTAGTTTGATAGTTAATCTCCATCGACGCAGAGGAACGGAACGTTCCGCCGCCGTCGTAGAATTTCTGAATCGCTTCTACGGTAAAACAAATCTTTGGAGCCTTTCTGCACTGACTGCTTTGTTGGCGGAAGATAATGAAAACTTGGAATCTCGTTTGCGGGCTGCGTTGGAAAGTCGCGTAACTTCCCGTGGCGCGAAGGTTCTCGCGGATATTGCAATCACGGCAGGTCATGTGAACTTGGCAGAACAGTTTGCCGCCTCTATCGAGAGTTCAGATCCTGGTGCCCGGCTGACGCGAGCCAAACTTATGTGGCACAACGGCGAGCTTTCCAGAGCAATTCATGAGCTAACAGGCGACAATCATCGTGTTCAAAAATTGCGAGCCGTGTATGAAGCTGAACGCGAGGTCTTTGGTGGCTGGCGTCCTTCAGTAGAGCCAATCGTGGACTATCGGCCCATTCCGAATGTTGTACTCCATTTGTTGACGAATTCACTCCCGCATACATCGTCGGGATATACCCAACGATCTCACTCGCTCCTCTTGGAACAGGCTAAAGCTGGGATAGAAGTCCACGCGGTAACGCGGTTGGGCTACCCGCAAAGCATCGGGATTTCTCATACACATGGAGTGGATGTAGTTGATGGGATCAAATACCACCGAATGTATCTCGACGGTTCTCGTACCAACTTGCGTGATCACCATCAGCAAGAGGCTGAAGATCTACTTGAGCTCGTCCAGAGAATACGGCCCTCCGTTATTCATACAACCACCCATTTCATTAACGGAATGGTGGCAAATGCTGTTGCGCGTGCCGCTGGAATTCCGTGGATCTATGAAGTGCGCGGTCAACTCTCAGACACTTGGGCTTCAAAACGCGGACCTGAAGCGATCCGTAGTGAAAGATACCTATCGTTCAAACGTGAAGAAATTGAAATAGCACGTTCAGCTGACGCTGTGATAACAATCGGTCAGTATATGAAGAACTTACTGGTAGCACGTGAAGTGAGCCCAGAGTCCATTTCAATGTCTCCGAATGCAGTTGGAGAGGATTTCCTATTCCAGCCCAAGTCGCCAGAACAGGTACGCGAAGAACTGGGCCTGGACAGTGGATCGGTATATGTCGGAACCGTTAGCTCGCTTGTGGAGTATGAAGGCATCGAGACTCTCCTTCGAGCGTACGAGCTTCTTTTGCGTCGGAGAAATGATATCCGACTAATGATCGTTGGTGATGGCGAAGCTGGGCTCAGACTTCGCCGCACTGCAGCTGACATTGGCCTGAATCCGAACGAAATTTTCGTCGGTCGTGTTCCACGCGAGGAAGCAGTCAGGTATCACCAAGCGCTTGATATCTTCGTGGTACCTCGAAACGATCTTCTCGTTACCCGTGCCGTGACACCTCTAAAACCCGTGGAAGCGATGGCAATGGAGCGTCCAGTGATCGCCTCCGACCTTCCAGCTTTGAGGGAGATCGTGGTGGACGGGATCACTGGAGTTCTCGTACCTCCCGCCGATTCTGAATCGCTGGCAAGGGCAATTGAGGAATTGGTTGACGACGCGGAATTGCGCTGCCGCATGGGAAAAGCCGGTAGGGAAACTGTTCTCTTGAACCGAACGTGGAAGGGAAGCGTCAGCGCAAGCCTAGACCTTTACCAAAAGTTTGCCCAAGGAAGTGCATCTGTCGTCAATGACTGAACCAATGGCTCATTCTCCGGGTTCTAATCCAATTCACATAGACGTCTCAGGAATGCGGCGTCTCTACCGACGTCCCAGGTTACTCGACTATCTAGGCCAACTTTGGCGGGCACGCTCGTTGGCTTTTAGTGAGGCCAGGGCGGGAGTGCTTCTAAAGAATCAAAGAAGTTACTTGGGTGGAGTGTGGCTGATTCTCAATCCGCTGCTGAATGGACTAGTTTATTTCGCAGTATTCGGGCTCGTTCTTCAAGTCGGTTCTCGAGTCGAAAACTACCTTGGGTTCTTGCTCATCGGTGTGTTCATGTTTCAGATGACTTCGGGAACGATCAACCAGAGTTCAGACTCCATTTTCTCATTGCGCAAAGTTCTGTCAGGACTCTCTCTACCTGTTGCCTTGGCTCCAACGATTACAACGATCAGGCGCTGGCTCGACGGGCTTCCGTCCTACTTAGTGATGATCGTAATGCTCATCATTATTCCTCCGGCAGAGACCCTCACCTGGAAAGCACTAATGATTATTCCTTTAGTGCTCTTGCAATTCGCTATGTCTTTGGGAATGTCCTACATAGCTGCCTATCTTGTTGCGAGAGTGCACGACTTAAGCAATATCTTGACCGTCTTGATTCGCGGCTGGATGTTTGCTTCAGGTGTTATGTTTCCCATTGATGATATTTCAAATATTCATCCGACTTTGGGAGATATGGTTTATTGGAATCCTCTTCACCATGTGCTCGAAATTGCTCGGGGGATCCTCATCTATGACACATTGCCAGGATTGGATTCGTGGCTAGTGGTCCTAGGGTGGACGGTCGCCGCACTCATGCTGGGACTGTTTCTACTTTGGCGACGAGAGGGAAAGTATGATCTCAGCGACCTTTAGCACGCCATCGGAGAGACCGACATTGGTGCTTCAGAACGTGTCCGTCCAACACCATGACGCCGGTTCCTCAGGACAACGACGTTCGGATCTTCCGAAACTTGAGGATGTCTCGATGTATATGGTCGAAGGGGAGTCCGTAGGTATCCTCGCGTCGACCACGGACGGATCAACGTTGCTTACTGACTTAGTCAGTGGGAACTTGGCTCCAGACACTGGTGCAGTTTTCATTCGTCCGGGCTCCTGCATTCTAGGCGCACCAACTACATCTGAACTCAAGTTGAGCCTTGAGGAAGTGATTCAACGTTTAGCTATGACTCAAGAAGTTAATGGTCGGGCTTTGAAGAAGGCGGTGGCTCGCACAGTCCGCCAGATTGGACTCGAGGATGACCATCTCTTCACGAGGGTTTCGGATCTCGAGCCGGCCATTGTTGAACTTGCTCGCCTTTCGGCTGCCCTAAATACGTCACCTTCGTTGCTGATTGCAGTCTCAAGTATCGCGAGCGGAAATGTGCTCCTCACTGATCCAGGCAAAGCCTGGTACGAGCGTTACTTGTCGCGTCGTGGATCGTGTCTTATGTTTGCCTCGAATACCCGCACTTTAGTTCGAGCATGTTCCCGCATTATTTGGCTGTACGAGGGACGGGTGATTATGGACCGACCGGCAATTGAAGTACATCGAGAATTCGTACGATTCGAAGCTGCTAAAGATGACAGGATGCAGCAAGCGCAGTTACTCAGACGCTACGCACTGGAACTCGTACAGCCCAAAATCACTACATACTGAAAGCTAGCCGGATGCCTCCCGAAAATGATCAACGCCTGTCACTCGCTGAGCGGGCGCGTCAATTTGCATTGAAGCAGGAAATCGAACTGTCTGACCTGAACATAGAAAATATGAGTAGGCGGCTCGTAGACCTTCAGTTTAGATATGACCAGCTACGGGAAGCTGAGATCAACCAATCTGAGCAGCTACGTCTAGCCCAGGCTCGCGCTTCACAATTCAAGAATCAGTTGGAAGATCTCCGTACTAATTATGAGAAGCAATTAGCAAGAGCTACTAAGTTCAAATCGGCCTACGAGTCCATGAAACAATCGCCTGATTTCAAGATTGGGCGATTATTAGCGGCACCAACCCGTCGTCTCCGAAAGCTTGTCGGGAAATCTACTATCCAACTTTCGGGTAACAATTCGGGCGTGGATCGTACGTCGGACTCGGTTTCCCTAGCCGTTTCCCCAACGAAGAACTTAGTAACTTCGACTCGGCGTGAAATCGACGAGGCTAAGCGGCGTTATGTGAAGGACGGGGAAGTTGTTGCTCCGCTCGAGGTGCTTGAATCTTTTGAAGAGCATTTGCACGATAATGAGCGCGTCTTATTGGAGCAAATGCGAGGCGTTAAACGTCTTTTGGAGAATCTGTTCGACATTCCGCCTAGGCAGTTCTCCGCTGGCTATGTCCCGAAGCGAGGCCGTGTTATTTATTGTGCGCACAGTACGGGTCACTATAACTCGAATGGGTACTCAACAAGAACTGCGGGTCTGACCTCGGCATTGGGGAAGATATCGGACATTGTTGTGGTGGCCCGCCCAGGCTACCCGTGGGATTCATCCACAAGAGTTCCAGCGGAAAACAAGGATAGATATACACAGATAATCGGCGACGTTACTCACGTATTTAACAATGGACCGTCTCTTCGTCGCGATCCTGTTGATCTGTATATCCATCGATCCGCTGATATTTTGGCCCGTGAAGCAACAATTCAGCGTGCGGAACTAATTCATTCCGCTTCTAATCATTTGACTGCCCTTCCGGCTCTCATTGCGGCGAGGCGTTTGGGAATTCCCTTTGTCTACGAGGTACGCGGTCTGTGGGAGCTAACCGAAGCTTCAAATAATGAGAAATGGGCCTCTTCTGAAAGATTTCAATCGGCGGTTCGATTGGAAACTCAGGTAGCTATTGAAGCCGACAGGGTGCTAGCGATCACATCCCAGGTCAAAGAGGAGCTTATTCGACGTGGTGTACGTGAAGATCGGATTGAGCTTTTACCGAACGCTGCTGACACTGTCGAATTTGCCCCCGTGCCAAAGGATCGTGGACTACTTCGGTCTCGAGGAATTTCCGAGAATGATGTTGTGATCGGATATGCGGGTTCAATAGTGGCGTACGAGGGATTGGATACCTTGGTAGAAGGATTTTCCAAGGCGAGTATTCACTCGGCCCGTCTCAAATTGCTAATCGTCGGAGATGGGAAGGATCTTGGCAGGGTTCGTGAAATAGTCAAGGCGAACAACCTTGAAGACCGGGTCATTTTTACAGGCCGAATTCCGTCACAGCAGGTTCCAAAGCATGTTAACTTGATGGATGTTGTAGTTTGTCCGCGTCGCTCTAATACGGTGACCGAAATGGTTTCGCCGATAAAGCCCCTAGAGGCTTTTGCAGCAGGCAAGGCCGTAATCGTTTCGAACGTCGGACCGCTGGTGGAGCTCGTAGGTCAAGACCAAGACCGGGGACTGATTTTTGAGGCCGGTGAACCAGAAGATCTATCTCGAAAGATTCGGACCCTAATAGAAGATTCAGAGACTAGAACCGAGCTGGGTCGGAAAGCGAGGAGCTGGACTCGCCAAACGCGTGATTGGTCAGAAATGGCGCGAATTGTGAGGCACGCTTACGCCGCTGTCTTTGAAGAGAGCAAGCGAGCATCAACGAGTCTTATAAATGAGTCTGAACCGCGATCCATATCAGACCTACGTTTGGCACTTATATCGGACGAGTTCACCTATCATTCTGTGAAATCTGAGTGTGAAGTAATTCAGATTCACCCAGATTCATGGAAAGAAGTGCTTTCCCCAGATTCGATTGATGCCCTTCTGATTGAATCGGCGTGGGAAGGGAACAACGGTAGCTGGCATCGCAAGGTCGGCTATTATGACGACGATTCGTTCTCAACAATCGTTGAGCTGACGGATTGGTGCCGGAAATTCGGTATTCCGACGCTCTTCTGGAATAAGGAAGACCCAGTACATTTTGAGCGATTCCGAAAAACTGCTTCGCTCGTTGATCATGTGTTCACAACGGACTCCAATATGATTCCGAAGTACTTTAGCTCTCGAGGATCGGAGAACAAGACTTACTCTGCTTTACCGTTCTGGGCACAGCCGAGTATCCATAATCCATTCCCCCCGCGGGGGAGTCGGAAAGATACCGTTGCCTACGGAGGCTCCTTCTATGGCGAACGCTATCCGGAGAGGTCTCATAGCCTCCAGATTCTGCTTAATTCTGTTGCTGAACACGGTCTTACAATCTATGACCGTCAAGCCAATCATCCTGAATCTCCATATCGGTATCCGCAAAAACTGGTTCGATTTGTTCAAGGGGGTCTCAAGTATTCAGAAATGCTGGACGCCTATAAACAACATCCCCTACACCTAAATGTGAACTCGGTTGTAAATTCTCCGACAATGTTCTCGCGCAGGGTCGTGGAGTTAGCGGCCTGTGGAACGCCGATCATTTCGGGGCCGGGCGCTGGGGTTGATTATCTTTTTGGAGACCTAGTACCCACCACCGAGTCCGGCGACCTTGTCGGTAAGATTAGTAATCTTTGGATGAATAACGAGCGAGATCGGATTCTGGACGGGTGGAATCTTCACCGTCACGTTTATAGAGCCCACCTGGCCCAACACAGGCTCGCGTACATGTTGCGCACGGCTGGAATCAAGCTTCAGATGGAGGAATTGCCAAGGTACCGGCTGCGTCTTGACGCTCTTACTGCGGAGTCCACAGCATCAACACTCCGACAGTCGCTCCTTCCGAATGAAGTTGTTGTCGGGAAAGACCAAGTTCTAGACAAGGCCTTGGTTGAGAGATTGAATTCCGAAAGTGTCTCTGTAGATTTCGAGAACAACGCGAATGATGATGAACTGCTCGATGTCTATTTGGGAAACTTCTTAGACGACTCTGAAGCGGCTGAGGATCTTGTGCGGACATCATTTTACTGGCCTGGACGAATTCAAATTACCTCGCCTGCCAAGTTCCGCAATCGGCATAGCCTCTGGGAGTTCGACAAGTTTGATAAATCCTCGCCGGCACTCAACAGGGGAGTAGGAAGCCCTGCAAGCGCCGTAACCGAGGGTGATCAGACTGCGGTCCTCGCATTAGTTCGACCGCGCGAAGAATTGTCGGCGGAACCTCAAGTGTCGCCTAAAGTTGAGGTTTCCTTCGAGCCTAAACGAATTGTATTAGCGGGCCATGATCTCAAGTTCGCCTCAACCATTGTTCAAGGTCTTCGGAATGCAGGACATGACGTAAGAATCGATCAATGGACGGGTCATGCGACTCATGACGAACTGCTGAGTGAAGAACTAAGCCTTTGGTCGAATGTGGTTTTCTGTGAGTGGGCGTTAGGCAATCTTGAATGGTATTCCAGTAGGCGACGACCCGGTCAAAAACTCATAACAAGGTTCCACTCTCAAGAGTTGTTCTGGCCTTACATGGAGCGAATTCACCCAGAAACTGTTGACAAGTTTGTATTTGTTGGCGAATTTGTTAGGCAACGCGCTATGCGACAGTTTGGGATTCCATATGAACGAACCGTAGTCATCCCGAATGCCCTAGGGGTTGAACCAGGGCTACGCAAAGTGGATTCTGACAATAGATTCCGTATTGGATTTGTTGGGTCGGTTCCTCGTCAAAAGCATCTCGATCGAGCCCTAGATATTCTTGAAATGGTACGCAAGCAAGATACGCGATTCGAGCTACATGTTAAGGGGAGGAGACCTGAGGAATACTCGTGGATGCTTGATCGGCCCGATGAACTTGCGTTCTATCAAGAACAGTATGCGCGGATTGAGCAGAATCCGTTACTGACAGGTTCAGTACATTTTGATCCGCATGGAGACGATATGTCTGAGTGGTACAGCCAAATTGGTGTTGTCCTTTCTCTGAGTGATTTCGAATCGTTTCATATGACTCTCGCGGATGGTGCCGCGAGCGGAGCCGTACCGCTCTCATTGTCTTGGCCAGGAGCCGAACTGATCTATCCAGTCACGTGGATTCACGACGAAAAGAGGGACATTGCCAACCATCTTTTGGAAGTGACGGCCGACGAGCTCAATTTTGAGGAGACCGCTAGAGGAGCTCAAATGTTCGCTCTCGGAAATTTTGCGACCAAATCAATCGTGGACACATATCTAGCCCTTATAGCTCACTAAGTGAGTTTGGGGTTGTAGTTCAATAATGCCAGCTTCGAATATTGCACAATAGCCCAGTTGCTGCTGCCAAATGGTAATACTCCTGGAGATCAGGGGTCCCTTAAAGTTCCGTGGACGTGTCAGGACCAACCACTCCAAGTGTTGAATGATCTATCTCGCTACCTAGGTTTTGCCGCACTCTCACTGCGCACATTGGATCGTCTTCTGGGGCAGGAACTTGAGCATGCAATTCTTTGGGGATCGGGTAAGACTCACGACTCGCTTCGCGGTTCACGACATGCGCTCAAGCGCAAAAATGTTGGCTGAAGCCGCATTACTGGTGCCCTGCTCCTGACTAGGGCAGCTAGACCCTCAACACGTCAAGGAGGAGCAGAGATCTATGTGGAAGAGGAAAAACTTAGCCGCGTGGCGTATAGGTTTCCTTTTCCAATAGCTATATATCTGTATTCTTTTCCACAGCCTGAACCGTCCCGGGTTTGATGCCGCTATCTTCTGTGAGAAAGATAGTGACTATGCCCAAGCAGTTCCCGCCCGAAGTTCGTGACCGTGCAGTGCGCATGACCATGGATCGGTTGTCCGAATACCCGTCTGTCTATGCTGCCTGCAAGGCACTGGCCCCGAAGCTCGGGGTGGGCCCTGAATCGCTCCGGCGCTGGGTTGTCCAGGCTCAGATCGATGCCGGTGAGAAGACCGGACCAAGCACTGATGAGTTGGAGGAAATCAAGCGGCTCCGGGCTGAGGTGCGGGACTTGAAAGAGTCTAACGAGATCCTGAAACAGGCCTCGATTTTCTTCGCGAGGGAGCTCGACCCTCGCCGCCGTTGATCTGTCGATTCATCGACGAAATGCGCGCTGAAGGTTACGCGGTCGAGTCGATCTGTGCCGTCCTGCGGGAGCAGGGCGTGCGGGTCGCCGCACGAACCTACCGGGCGTGGAAGAAACGCCTTCCAGCCCTGCGCACCATCGAAGACGCCCGCCTCACCGATGCACTTCGTGCTGTGAAAGTCCCCGACGCGAAGGGACGCCCCCGTCCCGAGATCATCTACGGACGGCGGAAAATGACACAGTGGCTGCGCCGTAACGGCTTCCCGGAAGCCTCCAAACACACCGTGGACCGGCTCATGCGCGAAGAAGGCATGAACGGGCTCGTCAGAGGCCGCAAGACCCGCACCACCATCCCCGGCAAGGACGGCCGCCGTGCCGGGGACCTGGTGAACCGGGACTTCACCGCCGCGGCTCCGAACCAGATCTGGGTCACTGATTTTACGTACGTCCCGGTCTACTCCGGATTCGTCTACGTTGCCCTGGTCATCGACCTGTATTCCCGGGCGATCCTCGGCTGGGAAACTTCAACCGTCAAGGACACCGCGTTTGTCGAACACTGCCTGCGGATGGCCTTGTGGCGGCGCGAACACACCGGCCGCCCGGCACCGACGGGACTAATTCACCACAGCGATGCCGGAAGCCAGTACACCTCGATCCGGTACACCGACACCCTGGCCTTGGAGGGCCTACAACCGTCCATTGGCAGCGTTGGTGACGCCTATGACAACGCAGCAGCCGAGACCGTGATGGGGTTGTTCAAGAACGAGGCCGTTGCGAAGGATTCACCGTTCCGCAGCGGGGCGTTGAAGACCGAAACCGACGTCATGGAAATCGTCTTCGAGTGGGTCCACTGGTACAACAACGAACGCCTGCATTCCGCCCTGGACCACCAAACGCCAGAGGAATACGAGCAGACATATTATGATCTACAAACCAGCTCGTTACCCGACGACGCCGCCAACAAACAAGCGGCATGATTCCCGGGACGGTTCACACCTCTTGCATCTTTGATGAGCGAGGTTGTTGTCGGAGGTTTTGAGCAGTGTGGGGTGGTTGTTCTGTGGTGAGGTTCGTACTCGTTGTTGGTTCGTAGGCTTGGTGGTCTTGTGGTTGCCTGCTGGTGCTTACGTAGGGGTTGGAGGGTGTGTGGGTAGGCAGCGGGGATGTTTAGTTCCAGCGTGGTGCGGTGGGAGGGGCGCTTCGCGCTAAAGGCACTCGCTTCGCTCGTACTGGTTCTTTTCGCTCCCAGCACTCATAGGTGCTCCATACGGCTTGCATGGACGTGACGGACATGGCAGCTGAACCGGCCTGGGTTTCGTAGAGAGCCGTGTTACGCAGCAGCGGGCTCGCTGCTGTCCCGTGGTTCATCGTAATACAACGCTTCGTACTCCACCGGCGGCAGGTCCCCGATACTCGAATGCAGTCTCTGAGTGTTGAACCAGCTCACCCACGCAGCGGTGGCCTGCTCGACCTGCTGCCAGGACTCCCAGAGCTTTTGTTCGTGCCAAATCACCTCGGCTTTGAACAGTCCGATCGTGGACTCCATCAACGCGTTATCCAGCGCATCACCGATCGTGCCGATCGAACCGGTGATGCCCGCCGCGGCCAGTTGCTCGGTGAATGCCAGAGCTGTGTACTGGGTGAATTCAATCGGTGGTAGCAACACTCGGTTGTTGTACTGATTCTAGATAATCTTCGAACGCTTCAGCTGGGGTTCTCCATCCCAGGGTCTTTCGCGGCCTGGTGTTGAGGGTGTGAGCGATGGCTGCGACTTCTTCAGCGCCCCATCGTGAGAGATCGGTGCCTTTGGGGAAGTATTGCCGTAGCAGCCCATTGGTGTTCTCGTTCGTGCCGCGTTGCCAGGGGCTACGTGGGTCTGCGAAATAGACTGGTACTCCAGATTCGACGGTGAACTGAGAATGAGCTGAGAGCTCTTTGCCTCGATCCCAGGTGAGTGACTTTCGCAGATGCTCGGGCAGTTCCGCAACAGTCTTCGACAACGCGTTTTTCATGCTCACTGCCCCGTACCCGGCTAAAGGAGGACCGTTCTTCTTCCGCGGGAGGGTGCCGTAGCCTTGTTCGCGAGGCAGATGGACAAGCATGGTGAACCGTGTGGTGCGCTCGACCAGCGTGCCGACTGCCGAGCGATTGAGTCCAATGATCAGGTCACCTTCCCAATGGCCTGGCACGGCTCGGTCTTCGACCTCGGCGGGCCGTTGGCTGATAATGACCTTCTCATCGACATGGGCCCATGATTTCGCCTGCGCTCGGGCACGCGGGACCCGAAGGGCGCGGCCGGTGCGCAAGCAGGTCACCAATTCACGCTTCAGAGCACCACGGCCCTGAATGTAGAGAGCCTGGTAGATAGCTTCGTGCGAGATCCGCATGGACTCATCCTCAGGGAAGTCAACCTTCAGCCGATGGGAGATCTGCTCAGGACTCCAGCCTTTCACCCATCGGCGATCCCCGCGATGAGGCTTATTTCTGCCCTTCCACACAGCCTCATCAGGCCCATCAATCACCTGTCCGTCAGCAGCGGTGACTTTTCCCGCCAGTCGGTCCTGAACGTAGTCCCGCAACCTGGGATTACTCACCAGCTTTGCAGTCTTGGGCCGCTGAGCGAAGACCTCCGACTTCCATTGAGCAACTGAGGCTCGATAGTCCAACTTCCCGCCTCGGGTGGCCGCGTTACGCCGTAACTCTCGTGAAATCGTAGAAGGACTCCGTCCTAGACGACGAGCTATTTCGCGAACACCGATTTCTTGGGCTCGCAGCAGAGCGATCTCCTCACGCTCTTGGAAGGAAAGGTACCGGGAAGAGACCTTCGAGGACATAAACAGCGGCATACCACCACGATTGCGGAACCATCGAGCACCAACGGCTTGAGACACACCAGTGGCCTCTGCTGCCTTCTCAGAGGTGATCCCGGTGGCGATGTGCTTCCAGAACTCTCGTTCGACCTCCTGACGATGAGACGGAGCCCCCGGCGACTTCATCGCTGAACGGCCTGTGAACTGCCGCACCCATGCTGATGGTCTTCCCATTGCATACCTCCACGATCAAGGTGTTGCTACGACCAGTTGAATCCGGGCTGGCTGCCGGCGTCACTGTGATGCAAAAGCCCCTGCGTGGTGAACTCGCTGTTGGTCCTACGCCGGATGAATAACGATTGTTCCAAGGCCGATTGCACCAAAAGGCTGGTCTTGGTTCTCATCACCGGCCACCCGAGAATCCGACGCGAGAAGACATCGGTAATAAAGCTGACATAGCAAAAACCCTGGGGTGTCCACACATAGGTGAAGTCCGCCACCCACCATTGATCCGGTCGCGTGGGCCAGTTCCATCGGCGTTGGACGTGGTCCGGATGCCGCAGGCCCTGCGGATCCTGGCGGGTCGTGACCGTGGTGCGTTTCCCACGCCGGATCCCGGTGATGCCCAGCAGCTTCATCAGCCGTTCGACCTGATCCCGGCCTGCCTCGATACCGGCACGCAGCGCTGCTTTCCACAGCTTCCTGCGCCCATACAGACGGCGGTTAGCCGCCCAGAGGTCGTAGATGCTGTTGGCCAGGTACGCGTCGGTCAGGTCGTGGTCGCTGGGACCGAATCCGCGGGCCTGATGGGCATAGAAAGTGGACGGGGCAATCGTGATGCCCTGCTCGCGCAGGGCATCACAGATCGGCTCGACCCCGAACCGGTGCTGGTACTCGCGAATGTAGGCGATTACTGTCCGAGTTTGCGGTCGAGCTCCGCTGCCGCGAAAAAAGCTGACGCGGTCTTCAGGATCTCGTTCGCCCGCCGCAGTTGAGCGTTCTCGCGCCGCAAGCGCGCCACTTCTTCGTTGGCCGGCTCTTGACTGGCTGACGCCGCAGGGGTGAGGCCCTCGCCTTGCTCTCGACGGATCCAGTTGCGCAAGGTGCCGGGATTAATACCCAGCAACTCACCGATCTCTTGGCGCGCCCGGGTCTGTGCGATGTTTCCCTGCTCCAGGCGTTCTTGGTAGAGGCGGACCGCTCGGGCCTGGGACTCGGCGTCGTATTTGCGTGGTGCTGGCATGATTCCTATTCTCCGTGTTAGATCATGCTCTCCCGCAAACCCAGGCCGGTTCAACGCGTCCACGAACGTGGACACCCTCGCGCAGAATCAAACGTAAGTGAACTGCACGGTACCCACTATGTGGGTCGTGCCTCAGGTCTTTGATGCAAGTCGTTTTGTCATGACTGAACTGGTCTGCGATTCGATCCGCGACATCGTCTTGTTCCCTCAAGTTCATTTCGGCTTCAAACCGGACCCCAGCAATGTCTTGAACATTCGGAAGCTGAAGCGTTTTGTCCCGCTGCAGCTTCTGACGCAACGTGTCAAAGGTCTTTGCCCTGGAAGTGACCTCAAACTTTCGGGAGCCCAGGAGCGACGTCCAGTCCATGTTCTCAATTTTTGTCTGAGTTTCCGTGGCAAGGTCGTTGTAGTGAAGCATTACCGTGTCGTAATCAGGCAGCTCGGGCCCTGGTATTTCGTCGTTGCGAATGCAGTTTCCGAGCTTCTTCAGCTGGCTACTCGTCCAGGTCGTTTGACTCACAATTTCAAGCCTAGTTCGTGGACGAACCTCAACGGCTGGGCTGTGCAAAACGGGCTCTAACAAGATTGCGTGTGTGAATAGGCATTGCTCCGACGCTTTTAGCGGACAAGCTATCTCCGTGGTTGGTGAACGGGAAGACTAACCATATGGAACTCAACGATCTCGAGATCACCACCATCACCGGCGAAGAAACAACCTTCGGGGACTTGTCAGACGGCAAGATCGCACTGGTGGTGAATGTTGCCTCCCGATGTGGACTCACTCCGCAATACGCGGCGCTGGAAGAACTTCAGAAGACGTACGGAGACCAAGGCTTCACCGTGCTGGGCTTTCCCAGCAACCAGTTCTTGCAAGAGCTTTCGAAAGAGGAAGCCATCGCGGACTACTGCTCGGCTACGTGGGGAGTGACCTTCCCGATGACGGAGAAGGTCAAACTCAACGGCGGCAACGCGCACCCCATCTACAAGGTGCTCAAGAAGACTCCGGACCAGAACGGTCACGACGGTCGGATTACCTGGAACTTTGAGAAGTTCCTCGTGAACCCAGATGGTCGCATCAAGCGGTTCTCCCCGAAAACCGTTCCAGATGATCCGGCGATTGTTGGGACTATCGAGGAATGGATCGCTGAGCGAAAAGAGGGCTAACGCCGTCGTAATTAATAACTAAGCTCTCACCACGTTGCCTCTTGGCACTCGTGGGAAGCCTCTTGCTCCACCTGAAGCGTGGCGTGCTCAATCCCGAACTCGTCGCGCAGCAGCGTGCGAGCCGCGGTGAGGATCGCCGGATGGTCCTGGGCGTTGTGGGCCACGATGTGTGCGGTGGCAACGTTCATGCCGGACGTCAGTACCCAGACGTGGAGATCGTGGACGTCGGCGACGCCGGGAACCGTGCGCAGATCCGCGTAGACGCGATCCACGTCAAGACCCGGGGGAGCGTGCTGACTCAGGATCGATAGCACTTGGCGGCCCAGCATGACGGCCCGAACCATCACGAAGAGCCCAATAGCAACGGCCACAATGGTGTCCCACCACGGGCTACCGGTCCACATGATGAGCAAGCCGGCGGCGATCACGCCCACAGAACCGGCCGTATCGGCCACCACCTCAAGGTAGGCGCCCTTGACGTTGATGCTTTCACTCGCGCCGCTGCGCAGTAAGAACATCACAATCACATTGATGACCAAGCCGATTGCACCCACGATGATCATGGGGCCAGTCTCGATGTGCGGATCTTCGCCGATACGCCCGATCGCCTCCACCATGATGTAGATCGAGACGCCCAACATAAGCAGTACCGCGAGGCCACTCGAGAAAATCTCGGCCCGGTAGGAGCCGAAAGTGCGGTGACCCGAACGATCGGAACGGGCGGCAATCTTGGTTGCGGCAAGCGCGGCGCCTAATGCCACGACGTCCGCGGCCATATGGCCGGCGTCAGAAAGTAGAGACAGGGATCCGGAGAGGAGCCCGAAAATCAGCTCCACCACAAAGAAGACTGCGATCAGCCCAAAGCTCACGGCAAGACGACGGCGGTACTTACCTCCCGCGTGACCCGCGGCAACGCCGTGGTTGTGCCCACCGGAAGAATTTCCGCTACCGCCATGTGAATGTCCCGCGCCCATGCATCGAATCTAACACAACAAGCTCTGTTGCGGCTGAGAGTCGTTCGCGTTCGTGACTGGGGAATCCGGGGGAGATTGCTTGGGACTGCTGCGGACGGGAGGAAATACTCTGATGGCGAATCATCCTCAAGAAGCATGCCAATTGCTCGCCAAGGTCGATAAACTCTAGGGAGGACACCTATGAAAGGGCTCACCATGGCGGGCGGAAACCCACTATTCAACTCGAAGACTTTCCAGAGTGACGCTAAGGGCACGGTCGGATTCGGTTCGGCCGCAGCACAGCAGACTGTTCAGCAGAACCAGTACTCTGCACAGCAGCTTCAGGATATGTACAACCAGCCGTCGGCAGGACCGCTGCAGACCGGTCGCATGACCGTCAACGATGTTGTCGCTAAGACCATCATCTGCTTCGCACTGGTCATCGTCGGCGCAGCCGTTGGTTGGCAGTTGCCTGGCCTGATGTTGCCAGCAGCGATCATCGGTTTGGTGCTTGGCCTTGTCAACTCGTTCAAGCGTGAAGTCTCCCCAGTGCTCGTAGTTCTCTACGCGATCGCTGAAGGCGTCTTCTTGGGCGGCATCTCCGGAATGTTCGAGACCATGTACCCGGGCATCGTGGTGCAGGCAGTACTTGCAACGTTCTCTGTGTTCGCAGTGACCTTGGTGCTCTACCGCTCCGGTAAGTACCGCGCCACCCCACGCATGAACAAGATGTTCATGATCGCCATGCTTGGCTACTTGGTCTTCAGCCTCTTGAACTTCGTGCTCATGCTGACCGGCGCTGTTGATGGCATGTTCGGTCTGCGCTCCGGTTGGATCGGCTTGGCCGTTGGTGCTTTGGCCGTTCTCTTGGCCACCTACTCGCTGGTCTTGGACTTCACGCAGGTCCAGGAAGCAGTTGAGCACGGCGCTCCTGAAAAGTTCGCTTGGCGTTGCGCCTTCGGCCTGACGGTCACCATGGTGTGGCTGTACGTCGAAATCCTGCGCATCCTCGCGATCTTGCGCGGCGACGACTAGCAGTCGTTACTGCCTAGAGCTAAGAGGGGCTCGTCTTGTATCTCAGGATGCGGGACGAGCCCTTCTGCATAGGCACACAAACATTTGGTTACCGCCAGCTATGGGGGCCGTTGAAAGGTGAACACCATGAGCACAGTGAAATCCCTGAAGGACCTCGAGCCCGAGACGTCATTGTCCCGCTGGGCGCCGTTGGGCCTGGCGATCGTTGGCCTTTTGATCGGCGGCGTGGTGGTGGCCGTTCTTGATGGTCAGTACTGGCTCGCCAGTGGAGCGCTGGGCTCGGTGGAGCTTGATCCGCTGACCGGAATCTATCTGGCCGCCGCAGTGCCGTTAGTGGCAGGCGCGCTGACCTACCTGAGCTTTCGCAAGGGCCCTCTCACGCTCCCGAAGGTTGCCTTCGTGATGGCGGCCCTGGTGACCATGACCGGCCTCCACGTTCTAGTCACGGCATCGCATTGGGTCTCGATCCTCAGCGTTCTGCTGCTGATCGTCGCCGTCGCAACCGCGCTGGTACTCACGCGTCCTACGGAAGCCGCGGCTGCGTCGTCGTCATTCGAGTAAAAACGGCGCCATCCACGCTTCTCAGTAAGTGAGACGGGCGTCTTGCTGTGCGTACACCTGAACCCCTCAAGGCATACCGTTGATAGGGAGAGAAGGGTTGGGATGAGCAGCTTTACGGCAAGCCCCGTTATGGGCGAACAGTTCACCATTGAAAACGGTGGCGCCACCGCGACCATCAGCGCGCTCGCAGCCGCCCTGCGCATCTACCAGCGCGACGGCATCGACCTCGTAGAACCCTTCAGCGCCGACGAACTTCCGCCCTCAGGCTCCGGCATCCTCATGGCCCCGTGGGGCAACCGCGTGCGTGCCGGAAAATGGGTGCTCAACGGCAAAGAACAGCAGCTCGACATCACCGAGCCTTCCCGTGGCAACGCCTCCCATGGATTGCTGCGCAACAACGGCTACGCCCCGATTTCACACACAGAAACTTCGGTGACGCTGGCGGCGGAGATTTATCCACAGCACGGCTTCCCGTTCCGCATGCGGCACGCTGCTACTTATACGTTGGATGCGGATGGGCACTTGAGCGTCACCCAGCAACTGACGAACTTGTCTTCCGAGAGTGCACCAGCCGCGCTGGGTGCCCACCCGTATCTTCGTCTGGGAGACATTACGACGGCGCAGCTCACCTTAACCGTCTCCGCTCGCCAAGCATTTATTGCGGATGAGAGCCTCATTCCAGTAGGGCTTGAGCTGGTGCGCGGGGATACAGATTTCCGTGGGGGATCGCTTCTGGCGGATGTTCGCGTGGATGTTGCGTTGACCTCCCTCGATGCAGCCGAAGATGGCAACTTCCACCACGTGCTGAGCGCTCCGGACGGTCGAAGCGTGGAGCTGTGGCAAGAACCGATCTTCCCGATCGCGCACGTCTTTGTCACCGAGCACTATCGGGACCGTCCGCTCGCCGTGGCGGTGGAACCGATGACCGCCCCCGCCGATGCTTTCAATTCGGGAACCAACCTTCATTGGCTCGAACCCGGTGAGTCCCTCACTGGCACGTGGGGAATTCGTTCCTCGCTCTAAACCTTTTTGTCCATCACTAACGATCACGTGTTCTGTTTCTAAAGGATCAACCCCATGACGCAATCCACCACCCCAGCAACGTCGGCACCTGCGCAAGCTACGTCGTCGTCCTCTGAAAGCTCCCAGACCCGGAGCCTTCAGGAAATTTTGGACGGGCTGCCGGTGAAACTTGCCGATATTGAGGCTGCGGCCGAACTGCTCAAGGGTGTCATTGTGACCACCCCTCTGGAGCACTCGCGTGCGCTCTCTCGCCAGATTGGCGCCGAGGTGGAATTCAAGTGTGAGAACCTGCAGCGCGCGGGATCGTTCAAGGTGCGCGGCGCGTACGTGCGCATGGCGCGGTTGAGCGAAGAAGAAAAGAAGCGTGGCGTGGTGGCGGCATCTGCCGGTAACCACGCACAGGGCGTGGCGCAGGCTGCCAGCCGACTCGGCATCAAGGCCCGCATCTACATGCCTCTTGGCGTTGCGCTGCCGAAGCTTTCCGCAACGCGCGATCACGGCGCCGAAGTGGTTCTGCACGGAAACAACGTGGATGAATCCCTGGCCGAGGCTCAGCGCTTTGCCGATGCAACGGGCGCCGTTTTTGTGCACCCGTTCGACCACGAAGACATCATCGCGGGTCAGGGCACCATTGGTCTTGAACTGCTGGAGCAGTACCCGGAAGTGGACACCGTGCTCATGGGTGTGGGCGGCGGCGGACTCCTGGCTGGCGTGGCCGTGGCCATCAAGTCCAAAGCGGCTCAGCTCGGCCGCGATATTCGCGTGATTGGTGTGCAAGCAGAAAACGCCGCGGCCTACCCTCCATCACTGGCCGCCGATGCGCTGGTGCCCTTGGAGAAGGTCTCGACGATCGCCGACGGCATCGCGGTGGGACGTCCTGGACAGCTGCCGTTCCAGATCATCCGCGAACTCGTCGATGATGTGGTGACAGTGTCTGAGGACGCGTTGGCTCGCGCCTTGGTGTTCTTGCTGGAGCGCTCCAAGCTCGTGGTGGAGCCAGCCGGCGCCGTAGGTGTGGCTGCCGTGCAGGAAGGCCTGCTCGCCGAAATGGGCCTGAACCCCAAGAACGTGGCTGTGGTGCTCTCCGGCGGAAACGTGGATCCACTCTTGATGCTCAAGGTCATCCAGCACGGTTTGCAGGCAGCCGGCCGATTCTTGACGGTGCACATCATGCTCGAGGACCGACCGGGCGAGCTCGCTACGATCTCCCGCATCATCTCCGAAAACGACGCCAACGTCACGCGTGTGGACCACACTCGCGTGGGCGGTTCCTTGGCTATGGGCGATGTTGCCATCACGATCGACATGGAAACCAAGGGTCGCGAACACTCCGAGCTCGTCCTGCAAGCGCTGCGCGCCGAGGGCTTCCAGCCGCAAGTGCGGCAATAAGGTTCCCTTGAACTTGTAAAGCAAAAGGCCGGGTTCCCTTCACACGATGGTGTGGGAACCCGGCCTTTACTGTTTCTCAGTACTTTGACGTACCGGGAATCAGCTAAGAATTGCTATTAGCCCTGGTAAGGCTTTGCGGAGATGATCTCCACGGCGATGTCCTTGCCGTTCGGCGCGGTGTAGGACAGCGAATCGCCGACCTTCTTGCCGTGGACAGCGGAGCCGATAGGGGACTTCTCAGAGAAGACCTCAAGATCAGAGCCTTCGCTGACGATCTCGCGGCTGCCGAAGAGGAACGTAGTCTCGCGGCCGGCAATCTTGGCAACAACCAACATGCCTGGCTCAACCACTCCGTCATCAGCTGGAGCTTCGCCAACGTGGGCGTTCTCAAGAAGCTGCTTCAACTGGATGATGCGGCCCTCGTTCTTGCCCTGCTCTTCGCGGGCAGCGTGGTAGCCACCGTTTTCCTTGAGGTCACCCTCGGAACGAGCCTGTTCAATACGGTCCACGATCTCCTGGCGTACCGGGCCCTGCAATTGCTCGAGCTCAGCGGACAGCCGGTCAAAAGCCTCTTGCGTCAGCCAGACGACTGGTTCATTCTGCGTAGTGGACAACTGGTTCTCCTTGGGGTTGGTCCGAGCGGAGAAACGCCCGGCATGTGAGCACCATCGGTGCTTCAAGTTTTGAGGTACTGCATATTCCCGATGATGCAAGCAAAGACCCCGTCAGCTAGACCTTGTTCCGGGCTCAAAAGATGGCCGGTTCAAAGCCGCGCTTAGACGGGGCGCAACTCACGTAATCACACAATTCTAGCGAAAGTTGCTTCAGATACATAGTTAGGAAGTGATATTCGTCAATATCGTGGCGCAAATGATGCCCTGTACAGGTGGCTTCATGGCGCCCTTAACAGGGCGAAAAATAACGCTCGTAGAGAACAGGTTATTTCTCGAGAACCCAGCATCGGGAGACGCCGCCGGAGACACCTTGGTAGTTGGTGCGCACCTGGGAAATCGCACGTTCCGTGACCTGATCACCGTTACGTGCACCTGGGACGATCGCATCGGCGCCGGGCTGCGGCGTCGTCGTACTAGAAGAACTGGACTCCCCGGGACCGAAAGTGACCAATTTCCAGCCCGCCACGGCCTTTCCTTCGCTCAGAACCTGAGCCGCACACTCCACGGTGTCCTCCACATTGCGGGTCACATCGAAAGTGACCGTCACGAGCTGGGGGGACTGGATATCGAACGCCACGTCTTTTGACGTAAAACGCTCAGTGCCGGCAATCGTCATCCACAGCGTCGCAAGAACGGCAAGCAACAATCCGGCAACGACCAACGTGGACTTGAGGCGCCGTGACATCGGCTGCTTCGGCGTACCATAACGATTGGTTAGGCTAGAGTCTTGTGCCCCATGCGCGTCTGGAGTGTGGGTCTGGGGATTCATCCCTACTACTCTACTCAAGGAGAGCACTTCGTGGATCAATCAGCTGTGACTGCATTACCTGATTCAACCGGTTTCCGGCTGATGGCAGTACACGCGCACCCGGATGACGAATCGTCGAAGGGTGCCGCAACGAGCGCCGCCTACGTCGAGGCCGGCGCCGAGGTTCTGGTTGTCACCTGCACGGGTGGAGAACGCGGCGACATCCTCAACAAGGACGCCGACGAACTCGCTCACGCGCACCGCGATCTTGCCGGCCTGCGCCACCAAGAAATGGCAACCGCCGCTTCCAAAATTGGCATCAAACAGACCTGGTTGGGTTACGTGGATTCCGGACTGCCCGAAGGTGACCCGCTCCCGCCACTGCCGTTTGGCGCTTTCGCCACCATTCCCGTGGAGATCGCCGCCGTGCCGTTGGTGCGCATCATCCGCGAATTCCGCCCACACGTCATCACCACGTACAACGAGTTCGGCGGTTACCCACACCCGGACCACATTCACACCCACGTCATCTCCGTGTTTGCGCTCAAAGCCGCCGCGGACCCCGAGTACCACCCGGAACTCGGCGAAGTCTGGCAAGTGCCGAAGTTCTACTACGACAACTCCATGAACCTGGAGAAGTTCACAACGCTGCACGAGGCGATGGTGGAGCGCGGTCTCGAGTCTCCTTACACGTGGCGCCTCGAGCAGGCCGAAGGCGAAGAGGACAGCTGGATTGTTCGTGCTCAGCGGCACAAGAACACCACGCGCCTGCACACCAGCCACTACTTCGGCGCCCGCGACGAGGCCTTGCTGTCCCACCACACCCAGATCGATCCGCAAGGCTTCTTCTTCGCGATCCCGCGCGATCTCGAAAAAGAGATCTACCCGTACGAGGACTTCACGCTGATCGAATCCACGATAGAAACCGAACTTCCCGAGACCGACCTTTTCGCGGGTCTTCGCTAGGCCTTCGATAGACTTAAGGTTCCTGCCCGCGAGCGGGTCAACTCTAGAAAGCTGAACTGTGAACTTCCTCGTCAACTTGTACGCAAGCTCCGCCTACCCATCGGCCCCGTCCGAGGACGCCGCGCGTGAGATCGGCCCCGGCTTCCTGGGCTTCATCTTCACCGCCTTCTTGGTGGTGTGCGTGATCTTCTTGATCAAGGACATGACCCGCCGCATCCGTCGCGTGCGGTACGAAGCCGAAGCCACCACGCGTCAGCGCGAGTTGGTGGAGCGCGGCGAGCGTGAGCGCGCCGAATCCGGCTTGTACGACGGTGTTGATTCGCGTCCCGCTGCCGGCTCCGGTCAGGCGCGTCCCGGCACTGCGGACCCTGTGGCTGATGGCGCGGACGATTCTGCCGAAGGCCCTGAGGGCACGGACAGCAAGAACAACAACCTCTGGGGCTAACGCCTCTCGTGGCTTGCAAGCCCTGAATGATGACCTCGCACCTCTCGGTGCGGGGCCATTCTCGTCTCTCTTGACTCTGACACCCTAGAAGTGAGGTCATTTCTCTACAACCCTCCCTATGTGAGGTCATCTCTCTACAACTTTTTTCGATTTTCTTGTAGTGAAGTGTTCTCACATGGAGGGCTCTGTGGGGCGAAGTAGGCTGAAAGCCGGCGTGAGGAGTACAGAAAGCCGGTGTGAGGAGTATTAGATGTCCAATCAGCTTGGCGGTGCCGCGAGTTCTTACCTCCGGCAGCATGCGCATCAGCCCGTTCATTGGCAGGTTTTTGGTGATGATGCCTTCGAGGAGGCCGAGCGCCGGGACGTGCCCGTCTTCTTGTCCGTGGGCTATGCGGCATGCCATTGGTGCCACGTCATGGCGCATGAAACCTTCGACGACCCTGTCATTGCCGGGTTTTTGAACCAGAACTTCGTGTCCATCAAGGTGGATCGCGAAGAACGACCTGACGTGGACTCCGTGTACATGGCCGCTACCCAACTGTTGACTGGCCAAGGCGGCTGGCCCATGAGCGTGTTCTTGATGCCCGATGGCCGCGCGTTCCATGCAGGAACGTATTTCCCACCCGAACCGCGCCAAGGTTTGCCCTCGTTCCGCCAGCTCATCCAAGGTGTTCACGACACCTGGGTCACGAATCGAGAGGGCGTGGAACAGTTCGCGGGGCAGCTCGCGCAGCGACTTGAACAAGTCAATGACGCCGAGGCCCAACTGAGCAACCGCGTAACCGAAGACTCGACTGACGCTGACAAGACCATGCATTTGGCCCTGAATGTGCTGACTCGTCAGGAAGCAAGAACAGGCGGCTTTGGCCAAGCTCCAAAGTTCCCACCGCACTCAGCCTTGGAATTCTTGACGGCGCTGGGCTCGACGGTCGAGGGAGATCGCACGCTACTCGACCGGACCCTACTCGACCGGACCCTACTCGACCGGACCCTACTCGACCGGACCCTGCGCGTCATGGCGCTCTCCGGCCTCCACGACCATGTGGCAGGCGGCTTCGCGCGCTATTGCGTGGACGAGCAGTGGCTGGTTCCGCACTTCGAGAAGATGCTCTATGACAACGCCCAGCTCCTTCGCCACTACGCCCACGCGAGCCATCTCGCATCGGACCCTGCAGACCGCGAACTCTTCAAACGCACCGCGCAGTTGATGGTCAGTTGGCTCGCCGATGAGCTGCTGACTCCTGAGGGTGCCTTTGCTTCGTCGCTGGATGCGGACTCCGTCCTCGAGAACGGAGAGCACCATGAAGGCGCCACGTATGTGTGGACGCGCGCTGAGCTGGAGCACCTGACGGATTTCAACGGCGCCCTCAAGACGCTCCTCGTGGGCGGCAGCGTTCACGCGCCGCAACGCGGAAGCATGACGTTCGCGGACACCGCGGGCAACGAGGAACTCACCCTCGCCTTCTCCCGAGTACCGGAGGATCAAGAGTGGTCGGCGTGGGATCAAGCCCGCCCAGTTTTTGAGCAAAACCGCGCCAAGCGGCCACAACCGGCCAAGGATGACAAAGTCGTGGCGAGCTGGAATGGACTGATGGTTCGGTCCCTCGCCGAGACCGCGGACCTCCTCGACGGCGAAAACACAGAGCATGCCGAGCTCGCGCGAACACTCGCGATCAACGCGGCCACCTTCCTCTGGAACACCCACATCGCGAAGGACACGAACTACCAAGAACTCATAGTCTTGAGAGTCTCCTACAACGGCGCCACGGATAACGCTCGTGAGGGACTACTCGAGGATTACGCGGGACTCGCGCTCGGTTTCCAAGCCGTGGCTGCAGTCACGCATGACCACTCGTGGACGGAAAAGGCGAACGAAATCCTGGACGCAAGTCTCGAAAAGTTCGTGTCCACCCATCAGGGCACAACGCTCGTGCGGGATTCCACTCAGGATCCTCACGCAACCGCAGACCAGGCCGTTCTCAATGCGCGGAACGGGAGCAGCGGCGTCGTCGTTCTGGAGGATGCAACACCGTCCGGAACGGCCCTGTTGGCCCTTGCCCTCGCACAGCGGGCGCGCCCTGCAGATGAAGCGACATTGGTGCACCTACTCAATCACACGGACTTCGTGGCGGCTCGCGCGCCGGGATCGGCCGGAATGGCTCTCGCCGCGCGCTGGAAAACCCGCGGCGGAACGGTGCGGGAAATTCATATTGCGGGCGGTTCCGAAGGGGAACGCCGTGCTGCGCGTCGTGTCGCGCTCCTGTCCGGGGCAGTTATTACCCCGACGCCGTCCACCGACGTTACCCGAGGCGAGTATGCGGCGGGCCCGGCGGGAGACGTGAGAATATACATTTGCCAAAACTATTCGTGCATGGCACCTCTGATAACGGTGCAGGAGCTCACCACGCAACTACAAAAATTGAGGGATCGATGACGACTTTTTCTTCGAGCGCTACGTGGGGCCGAATGAAGAACAGCTACGAACATCTGAAAAGTCTGGGATGGGTGGACGCTGAAGGGCGGCTCTACGGCCTGACCTATGAGGAAATCTGTGAGAGGGATCCGAACGAGTTGGTGTTTCCGCCGTTTGTACTTTCGGACGAGGATCTACGCAAGGCTGACGAAGAGATTGCGCGGCAGATTGCCGAGGGCAGGCTCGTCAACAACGAGATAGTGCGCGGCCCAGATGAGGAGTAAGTTGCGCTAGCCGTGGATGTTGTTGCCCAGGATCGCGAAGGCGATCGCGATGAAGTGGCACACGAACCCGCCCACGGTGAAGACGTGGAAGATCTCGTGGAAGCCGAACCAGCGCGGTGACGGGTTAGGGCGTTTGAGCGCGTAGATGACAGCGCCGATAATGTAGAGCGCGCCGCCGACACACAAGAGGATGGCGGCGGGAACGTTCGCGGCGAAGAAATCGCCAATAAAGATCAGTGCGGCCAGACCCAAGAGAATGTAGATCGGGACGTAGAGCCAGCGTGGGGCATCGGTCCAGAAGACGCGGAACGCGACGCCCAGAATCGCGCCGACCCAGATGGCTCCCAGAAGCCAGCCAGCCTTCGAGGGCTCCAGAAGTGCCCACGCCAGCGGCGTGTAGGAGCCCGCGATGACCAACATGATGTTGGTGTGGTCAAGGCGTTTGAGCAGCCTCTTGACTTCCGGTGACCACGTACCGCGGTGGTAGATCGCGGAGACCGAGAACAACAAGAGGCCCGTGACCCCGTAGACGGCGGTGACGAATTTGCCCATGCCAGCGGGAGCAAGAATCACTAGGATGATGCCCGCTACCAGGGCTAATGGGGCCATGCCCAAGTGGATCCACCCGCGAAGCTTTGGCTTGAGTTCTTCAAGCTCGCGTTCGAGGGTGCTTTGGGTGCCGTCAGTGCCATTGGCATCCGTGCTGTGCATAGTCCTCAGTGTACTCGGTACCGGGAGTATCAATAACCTGTGTGGGAGCTGGGAGGATTGAACCGGCAAGCGGGGCGAAGTGAACGAAGATCGCGGTATTCCGGTAATCTCGAAACCACACTATGTAACACCCTTAGTCACTGTGAAAGCTCGGCATGCGCGTACCTGATGTTCTCTATCGCTTCTATGAGAATTCGCTGGCGCGCGGGCTGAGTGGGGACAAGCTTCCTCATCACGTAGGTGTTTTGGTGGACGGGAACCGTCGCTGGGCCAAGCTTGCAGGAGCGCCTACGGCGCACGGCCATCAGGCTGGCGCGGACAAAATCGTCGAGTTCATTACGTGGTGCGAAGAGCTGGGCATCAAAGTTGTCACGCTGTACATGCTCTCCACAGATAACTTGAACCGTTCTTCTTCTGAGCTCGAGCAGCTTATGGGCATCATTGGAAACACCGTTGACCGTTTGGGTGAGTCCAAGCGCGTCCGGATTCAACCGGTGGGCGCGAAAGATCTCTTGCCCGCGGAGCTGAGTGAAAAGCTCGCTCAACTGGCCGAAGAAACGCGTTCATGCGACGGTGTCCACGTGAATGTGGCTATCGGCTACGGTGGGCGCCGCGAAATTGTGGACGCCGTACGTGATTTCATGCTGGAAGCTTCCGCGGCCGGAAAGAGCCTCGACGTAGCCGCCAGCGAGATAGATGTTGACGCCATTTCGAGGCATCTCTACACGAAGGGTCAACCCGATCCTGACCTGCTGATTCGGACCTCTGGAGAGCAGCGTTTGTCTGGGTTTTTGACCTGGCAGAGCGCCTATTCGGAGTTCTATTTCTGCGAAGCTCTGTGGCCGGATTTCCGCCGCGTGGACTTCTTGCGCGCCCTGCGTGATTACGCGGATCGCCAGCGCCGTTTCGGCTCCTGACTAGGTATTTCCTCTCTTCCTGAGTGTTCCGTGACTGATTCATTACGAACAGGTGAACATTGAGAAACCGCCACGAGACACGCTTCACAATGCTGTCGAAAGCTATCGGTGAGACGTAGCGTAGGTCTCATCGGCGGGCATTCGAGCCTGCTGTCCGGAAAGGCCACCAGTTGAGACTTCTCTCATCGGAAAAGGGGGCCGGATTCGGCTCCTTTGTGGCCGTTCCGCCTACCTAATCGATAGGAACAGGGCTACGCCCTGGAGGGGAGCAATCGTGTCTCTAGCAACAGAAGCCGAGCTGATGGGGCCAGCGGAAGCTGTATTTCGCGAAGAACCTGGTTCGCTGACGAACGCTACGAATTCTCCTCATGAGCGGCAAAGCGTAGGCGAAAAGTCCTACGTCCTGGACACCTCGGTTCTCATTGCGGATCCGCGTGCCATTCTTCGTTTTGCCGAGCATGAAGTCATCATCCCGATCGTGGTCATCTCTGAGCTTGAGAAGAAGCGTCACGATCCTGAAGTGGGCTACTTTGCCCGTAACGCGTTGCGCTTGCTGGACGATCTGCGTGTGCAACACGATGGCCTGAACAAGCCACTGCCGATCGGAACTGAGGGCGGCTCGCTGCGCATCGAGCTCAACCACATCTCTATCGACGTTCTGCCAGTGGGTTTCCGCGGGCATGACAACGATTCGCGCATTCTGGCCGTTGCGAAGAACTTCGCGGATGAAGGCCGTGACGTCACGGTGGTCTCCAAGGACCTGCCGATGCGCGTGAAGGCGTCGGCGATGGGTCTGCAGGCTGATGAGTACCGCAACGAACTAGTGCGGGATTCTGGCTGGACGGGTGTTGCCGAGGTTTCGGCGAGTGAGGAGGACGTAGTTGCGCTGTACGACGGGGAAGCCGTACTGCTCGACGAAGCCAAAGACATGCCTACTAACACCGGCCTCGTGATTTCTTCGCCGCGCGGTTCCGCTTTGGGACGCGTAGGTAAGGACGGCCAGACGCGCCTAGTCCGCGGTGACCGTGAGGTCTTCGGACTCCACGGCCGTTCGGCTGAGCAGCGCCTCGCGATCGATCTTCTTGCGGATCCGAGCGTGGGCATCGTGTCCTTGGGTGGCCGCGCCGGTACCGGTAAGTCTGCGCTCGCATTGTGCGCCGGCCTCGAGGCTGTCATGGAGCGCCGCGAACACAAGAAGGTCGTGGTCTTCCGGCCGCTCTTCGCCGTGGGCGGTCAGGAGCTCGGCTACCTGCCCGGCAGCGAGCAAGAGAAGATGAACCCCTGGGGCCAGGCCATCTATGACACACTGGGCGCTTTGGTATCCAACAACGTCATGGACGAGATCATGGACCGCGGCATGCTCGAGGTTCTACCGCTCACTCACATCCGCGGCCGTTCACTTCACGATTCGTTCGTGATCGTGGATGAGGCCCAGAGCCTCGAGAAGAACGTGCTGCTCACGGTCATGAGCCGCATCGGCCAAAACTCGAAGATCGTGCTCACTCACGATGTCGCCCAGCGCGATAACCTCCGAGTCGGTCGCCATGACGGTATCGCCGCCGTAGTGGAGACGCTCAAGGGCAACCCGCTCTTCGGGCACGTCACTCTCACCCGCTCTGAGCGTTCCGCGATCGCTGCTCTCGTGACGGATATGTTGGAGGACGGCCAGATTTAGGGGCTCGCTTTTACGCATAAATTACGACGACGCTGCCTCACCCACAGTTCTTCACTTCCCGGACACGGGGCTCACTTTCTCCACAGAACGACGCTCATTTTCAAAACGTTGAAAGCTTCGCGGTAGCGTGATGAGCGTGTTGGCAATACTGGGGGAGTGGACCACCGCAGCTAAATCGGGGTGGGATGTTGTGGGTCTGGCGGCGTTGATCGCCAGCGTACTGGCGTACTTGTATTTCGGGCTTCGCCTCGCGTGGATCGACGCCCGGACGCACTTGTTGCCCAATCGGCTCATGTTTCCGTGGGCGAAGTGGGCGGCCTCGTTGTTGGTCGTCGCCGGGCTTGCCCACGGCGCACCGGACCGCGTCTTCGGGGCGCTAGCAGGCGGCGTCGTCCTCTTCGGAGGGTATCTACTCCTCCATCTGGTGCAGCGCAACGGTATGGGGATGGGGGATGTGAAGCTCGCGTTCGTACTGGGTCTGTATCTGGGGTTCGTGTCATGGTGGCACGTACTGTGGGGGACCTTGCTGGCGTTTGTGCTGGGTTCGCTCTTTGCGCTCGGCGGCATGATCGCCGGGAAAATGGGGAGGAAATCGGCCATTCCCTTTGGACCGTTCATGATTGTGGGCGCACTAGTGGCGCTCACAATTGGTCGTTGAAACTACTAGTTACGCATCGTCTAAATCGCTGAAGGATTTGTATGCCCATCCCAGATTTTATTGTGGAGATTCGCCGGAAGATCGGGACGGATCCGCTGTGGCTACCGGGCGTCAAAGCCGTGGTGACTCGTGAAAATCAGGGTACCGAGGTGTTGCTCGTACAGCGGGCGGACAACGGAAAGTGGACGCTGCCGGCCGGAATCTTGGAGCCCGGGGAAGAACCCGCGGTGGGATGCGTGCGGGAAGTTTTGGAAGAAACGGGCATCGAGGCGCGGGTGACAAAGCTTGCCGGCATCGCCACCACGGACCTGATGGTGTACCCGAACGGGGATCAGGCGCAGTACCTAGACATCATTTTCGCGCTCGAGTACGTCTCAGGCATCGCGCATGTGGCCGATGATGAAAACCTCGCCGTGCAATGGAGCAAGGTGGATGATTTGCCGGCGGACTGCCCGCCCAAACATCGCCGGGCAATTGAATGGGCGCTGGACAATAGCCCAGCGCCCAAGTTCGTGACCTAGCAGCCACACCCGTTACGTCGGGGAACTAGTTCCGCAAAGGATCCGTTCCCCGACGAACGTTGAATTTTTAGTACTTGCCCGTCATGGTGGTGACGTCAAGAGCTTTGTCGAGGTCGGCCTCGGAGACCTTGCCTTCACCCTCGCCAACAAAGCCCAAAGCGACGGTAGCTTCGCGAACCGTGAGGCCCTCAGCAACCGCCTTCTTGGCGATCTTTGCAGCGTTCTCGTAACCAATGAACTTGTTCAAAGGGGTCACGATAGACGGGGAAGCCTCAGCCAAGAAGCGTGCACGCTCCTCGTTGGCGGTGATGCCGTCAACCATCTTGTCCGCCATCACGCGGGAGGTGTTGGCGAGCAAGCGGATGGACTCGAGCAAGTTGGCAGCCATGACTGGGATGCCCACGTTGAGCTCGAAAGCACCGTTGGTGGAGGAGAGAGCAACCGTGGTGTCGTTGCCGATCACCTGCGCGCAGACCATGATGGCTGCTTCACAGATCACTGGGTTGACCTTGCCCGGCATGATCGAAGAGCCTGGCTGCAAGTCAGGGATCGCGATTTCGCCAAGACCGGTGTTTGGACCGGAGCCCATCCAGCGGAGGTCGTTGTTGATCTTCATGAGCGAGTACGCAATGTTGCGCAACTGGCCGGAAGCTTCCACCAAACCATCGCGGTTTGCCTGAGCTTCGAAGTGGTTACGAGCCTCGGTCAGCGGCAGGCCGGTGTTCTCCGAAAGAATCGCAATGACGCGCTGTGGGAAGCCATCAGGGGTGTTGATGCCGGTTCCCACGGCGGTGCCGCCGAGCGGAACTTCAGCAACGCGTGGCAACGAAGCCTCGACGCGCTCTACACCGTAACGAACCTGTGCTGCGTAGCCGGAAAATTCCTGGCCCAGGGTGATGGGGGTGGCATCCATCAAGTGGGTGCGGCCGGACTTCACAATGTTCTTGAATTCTTCGGACTTGCGGGTGAACGAAGCATCCAAGTACTGAAGTGCTGGGATGAGGTCGTTGATGAGCGCAGAGGTCACTGCAACGTGAACGGACGTCGGGAAGACGTCGTTGGAGGACTGGGAAGCGTTGACGTGGTCGTTCGGGTGAACGCGCTTTTCGCTACCGCGAGCCTCAAGAGCACGGTTAGCAAGGTTGGCAACAACCTCGTTGGTGTTCATGTTCGAGGACGTTCCGGAACCGGTCTGGAACACGTCAATCGGGAAGTGCTTATCAAATTCGCCCGTGGCTACCTGATCTGCGGCGCCTGCAATAGCTTCGGCGAGCTCAGCATCGAGCACACCCAACTCGGCGTTAGCCTTAGCGGCAGCCTTCTTCACCTGGGCAAGAGCCTCGATGTGCTTGCGCTCAAGAGTCTTTCCCGAAATAGGGAAGTTCTCCACGGCGCGCTGCGTCTGTGCCTGGTAGAGAGCATCGATGGGCACGCGAACCTCGCCCATGGTGTCATGTTCAATGCGGTACTCGGTTGAATCAGCCATATTTCCTTACCTTCTGATCGGTGTTCGTCAGTACTACTTTGATCGTCAGCACTAAGTCTTTAGCACTGCGACGTGTTGTGGGAGTGCGTGTTATTCGACGTTTCCGAACCCGGAAACAAGCTCGGCGCGGCCCTCTGCAAGTCGGTACGTCACGCCGATAACGGCGGTTCGACCTTCATCAACAGCGTCCGCGATGATCTTTGAAGAATCCACCATGCGTTCGGTGGTCTGTTTGACGTGTTCAACGACGTTTCCGTTGACGTCAGTAGTGCCGTCGCGGTGAGCGGTAATCACGGACGGAAGAATGCGCTCCACGAGGTCACGAACGAAGCCGTTCGGCATCTCGCCGGAGTTGAAGGACTCAACGCTCGCGGTTACGGCGCCACAGGAGTCGTGGCCCAGCACCAAAATAAGCGGCACGTTCAGCATGGAGATGGAGTACTCGAGGGTGCCCAGAACAGCGTCGTCAATGACGTGCCCGGCGGTGCGGACCACGAAGACGTCGCCCAAGCCCACATCGAAAATGATTTCAGCGGCAAGTCTGGAGTCCGAGCATCCAAAGATCACGGCCCACGGGTGCTGATCCTGCACCAGGGAAGCGCGACGATTCGCGTCCTGATTGGGGTGCGCGCTGGTGCCGCCAACAAAGCGGACGTTGCCTTCGCGCAGACGATTCCACGCTTCGGCAGGAGTAATTTTGGCTTCTACGGTCATGAGGAAAGACTATCCTGCACGGCGCGAGCCAGCGTGTCTAAGTCCTCAAGGGAGGCCGGGCCGGACAACGTCACGGTGTAGCCGTTCAGTCCCTCAGCCACATACGTGGTCTCCTTTTCGGTTTCCCGCATCTCCCAGACCTGACCATCTACGGTCCGCTGACCGGAGACCTGAGCGTTCTCGGTGACCTGAGCGATCCATGTCGGGTTAGCCTTGGCGGTCTGCCGCATCCAAATGAAACCATCATTCGGCGTCACGTAGCCCACTTCCCAGTGCGGGACACCGGCGGTTCCGCCAGCATTCCAGCGCGCGAAGTTGGGGTACCAACCCTCCGGAAGAGTCGGCGAAGCCGCCTTGAAATCCAGATCCTCCACCACTTGCTGCGCCGTCATCGGCACGTCCACGCGGTTCTGGTACGTGTTCTCGTTACTTGGCGGATTCAACAACAACACCGGAATCACCACAGCAATAGTGGCTGCCACCGAAATGATCATGCCCTTTACGGACTGGTTCAGACGCTTGGCTTGAGCCGCCGTCACCACCATCTTTTGCGAATCACCGGAGGTCACCGGGGCAGAAGAAGCTGAGACCGGTTCCGTGGAGGATGGAGTGTCTTTCGATGAGACATCAGTCGACGGAGTCTGTGACACGGCGTCAGTACCGGGCACAGCGCCGTCCACGTCTTGTTGCTGGGGCATTCCCCCATTCTCTCGCACACTGGCGCCACCACCCAAAAATGCGGGGCGCGCCACGTCCTCCCGCACCCCGAAGCCACACATCAGCCAATTCGCGTCACCACGCAACCCAACCCCCACGCACCGTAAGAACGTCATGGGAAGCCAAGCTGCGTCGTCGTGATTAGTGAATGTAAAGCAGACGACTATGATCGAAATGTAAGACGTCCCGAGTGGACGCCCAGCGATATGTCGAGGAAGACAGTGACTGAAGCGAACGATTTTTCCCACCTTTCCCCACGACTTTCCGTCTCTGACGCGGAGCCAGATCGCAACCTGGCGCTTGAGCTGGTGCGCGTCACGGAAGCTGCGGCCATCGCCGCCAGCCCGTGGGTTGGATTCGGTGACAAGAACACTGCCGACGGCGCAGCCGTAGACGCCATGCGCGCGATGCTTTCCTCCGTGAACTTCAACGGCGTTGTGGTCATCGGCGAAGGCGAAAAAGACGAAGCCCCTATGTTGTTCAACGGTGAGCGCGTGGGCACGGGCGAAGGCCCAGAGGTCGACGTTGCTGTTGACCCAATCGACGGCACGCGCTTGACCGCCATGGGCTACAACAACGCGCTGTCCGTTTTGGCCGTGGCTGAGAAGGGCTCCATGTTTGATCCGAGCGCCGTGTTCTACATGGAAAAGCTCGTGACCGGCCCCGAAGCCGCTGAACTCGTTGACCTGCGCTTGCCGGTCAAGCAGAACCTGCACCTGATCGCGAAGGCCAAGGGCAAGAAGATTTCCCAGGTCACCGTGTGTGTCTTGGACCGTCCGCGTCACGAAAGCCTCGTGGCCGAAATCCGTGAAGCTGGCGCTCGCGTGAAGTACATCCTGGATGGCGACGTTGCTGGCGCTATCGCCGCGACCCGCGAAAACACCGGCGTTGACGTGCTCATGGGCATCGGGGGCACGCCAGAAGGCATCGTCGCAGCGTGCGCTATCAAGGCACTCGGTGGCGTAATTCAGGGTCGACTCTGGCCAACCGATGACGACGAAAAGCAGAAGGCGATCGACGCCGGACACGATTTGTCCGCAGTGCTCACCACGAGCGACCTCGTCAAGACGGACAACGCGTACTTCGCGGCGACCGGCATCACCGACGGCGACCTCTTGCGCGGCGTTCGCTACGGGAGCGATCGCATCAAGACGCAGTCCCTCGTGATGCGCTCCAAGTCCGGCACGGTCCGCATGGTTGAGGCCGAGCACCGCGCCGACAAGTGGGAACAATACACGCGCTAAATTTTCCAGTACGACGACGCCCGCTGACGTTTGGTTTCACACCTTACGTCGGCGGGCGCTGTCGTTAAGCGGCCAGAACTTTCCGCCACCCACCGTGTGAGGCCCGTTCACGACAACCGCGCGTCCCTCCGAGGCCAAAACGCGACAGCTCGGGGCGTCTAGAGACCCGTTGCCGCTTCGGAGACCGTGGTCGCGAAGGCCGTTCCGCCGGCGGGGCCAGCCGAACGAACCACTACGGGGGACTCGGACGCCGGAATGAACGCGGAATCGCCCACGTGGAGCTCCAGCGTGGAGGTCGGCGACTCGAGCCGCAACGAACCACGCGTCACAAGAACCACGGCTGGACCTGACTGAGCGAGGACCACGTCGCCACCGGACGGCGTCTCCGTAGGGGAGAGCTCGATCCGCTGGAGCTGGAACTCCTCGAACGGCGGCTGGTAGAGCTCTTGGCCGAGATCGGTCAGGTGCGCTTCAACGTGCGGCACCTGGGACTCTTGGAACGTCACCGTGGACACGAGTTCCCGCAAGTCAATGTGCTTAGCGGTCAATCCACCGCGCAACACGTTATCCGAGGACGCCATGACTTCCACGCCAGTGCCACGAAGGTACGCGTGGACGTTTCCGGCCGGCAGGTAGATGGTTTCGCCGGGCATGAGCGTGATGCGGTTGAGCATGAGCGAGACCACCAGGCCGGGGTCGCCCGGGTGAATCTTGGCGATCTCGGTGAGCTCGCGCAAGCGATCCGGCACATGATCTCCCGCGCTAGCCAGCAGCGGGGCGGTGACGGCGAGCGAACGAACGCCCGAACCGCCCTTCAAGATGAGCGTGAACGTATCGCGGAGCGCGTCTTCCTCGGACTCAGAATCCAACAGCAATCCGGCAAGGGCTCGGGCCTGATCCACGGCACGGTCCCCGTTGACGGGCTCCGGAACGGTGCTCGTGGCGCTGATGACCGGCAACGTGGTGGTGTCCATGCTGAGCTCTTGCTGGGTCTCCAGGAACTTTGCCCACGCTTCGAGCAAGTGCGCCGTTTCGCGTCGCGGCGCGAACCCGCACAACGCTTCAAACCGGGTGAGCGCGAAGATCATTTCCGGCTTGTGATTAGCGTCTTTGTAGTTGCGGTTGGCCGCGTCTTGGGGGACCCCGGCCTCGTTTTCACGCTCGAAGCCCGCTTGCGCTTGCTCACGAGTGGGATGCACTTGAATCGAGAGCGGCTGTGCGGCGCACAAGATCTTCATGAGGAACGGCAGCGTCCCGAACTGGTCGCTGGCCGAACCGAGCATGCCTTCGGCGTCGTCCTCAATTACCGAATCCAGCGCTTCCGGGCCGCGCGAATCCTCGCGCAACACCACGCTGGGCGCGTCCGGGTGCGCACCAATCCACAGCTCCGCCTCCGGTCGGCCAGAAGCGGGCCGCTTCAACAGTTCGGACAGAGCGGTTTCCGAGCCCCAGGCGTATTCGCGCACCGTGTTCTTGAGTCGGTACATACTTATGCCGCCGAGCACTTTGAGTTGGTGCTGGCGATCAGTTCCAGCAAAGCGGTTTGGCCTTGTTCCTCGAGCTGAATCAAGTATTCCTCCGTGATGGGCGATCCATCAGGTTGTGTAGTGGGAACCTCTTCGGTTTCTTGGATGACTTCGTTACCCGAGCTCGCGCTTGCGCTGGTGGATGCGGCTGCGGATTCAGAGGCGGAGGGGGACGCCGAATTCGTAGCAGACGACGACGCAGCTGCGGTCGTGGGGGCAGCACTCGTAGTCTCTGCCTTCTTTCCGCCAGAGGCTTCCGCAAGTACTTCCGGAATGCGCTGCTTGATGAGATCGAAGTCAGGGAACGTGGAGAAGCGCTCAGCGGCGGTACCGAAGTCAGGAGCGCCGAGCGTCAACCGGACCACATCGTAGTCCTGAGACTTATCCGCGAGATTGACGAAGCTACCCAGCTGAGACTGCGGGATGTTGGTCTCCACGAGCTGCTTTCCGGCAGTCATGATCTGACCGAAGCGCGTGAGGACGGTCTGCGGGTTGAACTGCCTGACCATGGCATCCTGCAAGCATTGTTGACGGCGAATGCGGTGGTAGTCCGTGGTGAAGTAGCGGGAGCGGGCGTACCAGAGAGCCTGGTCGCCGTTGAAGTGGTGAACTCCCGGGGTAAACCAGCGAGTGCGAACCGCGGTTTCGGTGCGCTCAGGACCACGCCATGGCACCCAGCCACCGCTGTCCACGTCCACGCCGCCCATGGCATCGATGAACTCGGCGAAGCCGGCCATGTCGATCACTACGTAGCCCTGAATCTTGAGCCCCGTAATGCCTTCTACACCTTCCATGGTGGCTTGAGCGCCGGGGTTTTCAACGCCCGGGTACAAGCTGGTGTACTCCTCTTCCACCTTGGAATAGATGGCATTGAAGATGCATTCGTCGCCGCAATTGAAGCCGTCTGGGTAGACGTCATTCAATGGCGACGACTCTGGGAACGGGGTGTTCTGGAAGTTTCGGGGGATCGAGAAGATGGCGATCTGGCCGGTTTTCGCGTCGACGCTCCACACGGAGGCGGAGTCTGGGCGAAGACTCACGCGGTTCTCGCCAGCGTCACCGCCGAGGACCAACAGGTTGTAACGACCGTCGACGGGCTCAAAAGCAGGGCCGTCGTCAAAGACCTCGCTGATGGTGTCGCGGCCAGTGTTGACCACGTAGGAGCCATAGCCCAGCAGGCCGGAGGTCGCCAGAACGGCGACGATTGCGATGGCCGAGACGATGGCCAACATTCCCGGAGCCAACAGCTTGGGCTTGATCAGGAACAAGGTGTTGGCGAAGAGCAAGAGCCAACCCACCGCAAGGGCGGCCAAAACAATGGCCAGAACAAACTGGACGGAGGTGTTGGCGAAGAGTTCAATGAGAACTCCGCGGTTGATCAAGAAGATTGCTAGGCCAACTAGCAAAGCGGCCCAACAGATCAGCGTCACCGTCAAAGCGAAACGACCAATACGACGATTACCCGCCACCACTTGGGCGCCGCCGGGAATGAAGATGGTCAAGAGCAACAGCATGATGGCTCGACCGCTGCGCGTGCGAGCGTTGGCGTCCTCGGGGTTGCGCAGCGGGCTGGCCGTGGTCAGCGACTCGTGCGAATCTCGGAGCCGCGATTGGCGGCGCGAACGGCGCGTTTCTTGCTGTGGCGAGTTTTCCTCGCCCTGAAGGTCTTGTGGGAGCTGATCGTCTGGGCCGTTATAGGTCACGCTCGCGCCTCCTGCAGAGCTTCACCCTTACGAATGGCGGTCTCCCGCAAGTCCTTGGCAAAGTCAAGCAGTTGCGCGCGAAGGCTAGCCGCCAATTCGCCCTCGCCGGTGGCGAGCATGCGGACGGCCAAGAGACCCGCGTTTCGTGCTCCGCCGATCGACACAGTGGCCACCGGGACGCCGGCTGGCATCTGAACGATCGACAGCAACGAGTCCATGCCGTCCAAGTACTTCAAAGGAACCGGAACGCCAATCACAGGCAGCGGCGTCACCGAGGCCAACATGCCTGGCAAGTGCGCAGCACCGCCGGCACCGGCGATGATGGCTTTGAGACCACGAGCGTGAGCTTCGCGGCCGTAAGCAATCATGTCCTCGGGCATGCGGTGGGCCGAAACCACCCGCGCCTCGTAAGGAATCCCGAACTCTTCAAGCGCTTCCGCAGCCAGCTTCATTACTGGCCAGTCCGAATCCGAACCCATGACGATGCCAACGAGAGGCGCTCCGTCCTCTGCAACAGGGGAGTTGATGCCGGTGTTCGCCATAGGTGCGTTTTCGTTCACAGTGAAGTTCCTCGGTACTCGGTAACTAATGAGACTTGGTGCCTATAGAGCCTGGTGACTTATGGGCTTGAGCGTTCTAGATTCAGTGTGTGTTGAGCCTCAAACAATCTATCGCCCTCCGGACAGAAACGCTCGGCTAGGCGTCCCGCAAAGCAACTGCCACGGCCGTCGCGCGCGCGCGAACAGCGTCGATCGCTTCGCCGTCCTCACCCAGCACATTGATATGACCGATCTTACGCCCGGGCTTTACACCCTTACCGTAGAGATGCACTTTTGCTCCCGAATCGATATCCATCGCGGCAGGCAGCGCTGCGTGGAGATCAGGATTCGAGCCGCCAAGAATATTTTTCATAACGCTCACCCCGGCCAGCGCGTCGGTAGAGCCCAACGGCAGATCCAAAACAGCGCGCAAATGCTGCTCAAACTGGCTGGTGACCGCGCCGTTCTGCGTCCAGTGGCCCGTGTTGTGGGGGCGCATGGCAAGCTCGTTGATCATGAAACCTGGGCCGACGCCAGGGGTTTCAAAGAGCTCTGCGGCCATCACGCCGGTGACTCCGAGCGCGTGAGCGATGCTCAACGCCGCGTCCTGAGCCGCTGCGGCCGTCTCATCGCTGAGTTCAGGAGCAGGTGCAATCACTTCATCGCACACGCCGTTGACCTGAATGGTGTGAACCACTGGCCAGGCCTTCGCGTCGCCTGAGGGGCGGCGCGCAACCAAAGCCGAAAGTTCGCGAGTGAAGTTCACCTTCTCTTCCGCAAGCAACGCGGAACCGGTGAACCAATCGGAAAGCGAGGCTGCGTCGTCGTCATTATTAACGAAAGCAACACCCTTACCGTCATAACCTCCGCGAGGGGTCTTCAAGATGACCGGGTAACCGATCTCCGCGCCGAAAGACTGCAAGTCAGCGACCGAATGAACCTCGCGCCAGCGCGGGTTCGGAAGGCCCAGATCCTCGACTTTCTTGCGCATCTCCAACTTGTCCTGCGCGTAAATCAACGCCTCCGGACCAGGCTGAACATTCACGCCCTCCGCGGCCAGCATGCGCAAGTGCTCGGTCGGCACGTGCTCGTGGTCAAAAGTGACAACGTCCTTGCCCGCCGCGAACGCGCGAAGCGTCTCGAGATCCTTGTAGTCGCCCACCGGGGACTCGGGCGCCGCGAGGGCAGTCGAAACGTCCGGGCCTTCTGCGAGAACGGAAATGCGGTAACCAAGATGGTTCGCCTCGGGCAACATCATGCGTGCGAGTTGGCCACCGCCAATAACGCCAATCAGGGGAAAAGTCACCCGTCCAGAGTACAAGGAGTAAGCGCGAGGTGACGTGTTGGGCGAATCGCTGAGCTGACATTGTTGGTGAACTTTCAGCAGCGAAGCCTAGAATAGGCGATTGGCCCATCAACAGCATCGGGAGGTCATGCTGAAAGATCTATTCGTCCGTGTCAACGGACTCGTTTCCATGCTGTGGCGCGAAGTGATGAAATTTGGCGTGGTGGGTGCGATCGCTTTCGTGATCGACTCGAGTATTTTCATCTGGCTTCTCGCCGGCCCCATGCATGACTCCGAAGTCAAAGCCAAAGTGGTGGCCGGTATCGTCGCCACGGCCTTCTCCTGGATGGCCAACCGTTGGTGGACCTTCCGTCACCGCCGCCAAGCAAACCTGGTTCGCGAAGCGCTCATGTTCTTGCTCATGAACGCCATTGGACTGGGCATCGCCGCCGCGTGTGTGTGGGTGACCAAGTACTGGATTGGGCTCACGGACAAGACCAGCCTCTTCATCGCAGGCTCCGTGGTGGGCTTGATCTTGGGAACGATCTTCCGATTCTTCGCTTACCGGTTCTGGGTGTTCACCGAAGAGCTCGACGCCGAGCCAGAGTTCGCTCATGACCGCGAAGTGATCTTCACTGGTTCCATCCCGGCCGTCGCCGATTCGAAGAACCGAGCTGGTGAGGACGACGCACTCCGATACGACGACACCTCGGACAGACACTGAATCTCTGGTGATTCGCTAGTGAGTCCTGAGTGAAGTCTTAGTGAAAGGCCCCGCATCGCTTTGATGTGGGGCCTTTTCACATCTCCCCGCGTCTCTCGTATCCCGTATCTCCGTCCCAGTGGACCTCAGCCTCACATGGGGAAGCGAAGGCCGAATCAGGAGCTGGTCTTAGAGCTCAAGCGCGATTCGCTCGTCGGAACGCATGCGGTCCGTGACTTCCTTGTCCAGATCCACCAAGATCACGGTTCCGCCGAGTACCCAGACTGCGGCGGCGTCCACCATGGCGGCTCGGTAATCAGGGCGTGGCCCAAAAGTCTCGGTACGCATCAACGCTACGAGTGGCGCATCGGGTGAAGCGTTCGGGTTGCTGTGCAGTGCGCCCATGCGAGTGGTCACGGCGTCCATGAACTCGATATACGTCAGCGGGCCGGACAGGGAATCGAGCGCTAAAGCATCGGCCGCAACTGGTTCGGGAGCGAAGTAGTCGGCGAAGGCACGGACTTCGGCAGAGTAATCGGTGAGGTGGGGTGCAAGGTCCCCAGGGTACGCGAAGGCCAGGGAAGGCAGCGTCACGACGAGTGTTTCGCCCGAATGGTTGAGTTCGTCAGCCAGCTCAGGATCATCCGTGAAGAGCAGATCAACTGAGGTTCGGTCCGGGGCGGCGATGGTCGCACCGGTTTGGAGGACCGCAAACGCGAAGGCCAAGGACTTCCAGTGCGTCTTGACGTGGAGTCCCACGGTCTGGCCCGCTTCAACATCGAATTGTTCGCGCAGGAAGTTCGCGGACTTGGCGACCCAGTTATCGAACACGCGGCCGGAGAGCTCAATGCGCTCGCCGTCGGCGGAGTACCACACGAGTGCGGGGTGGTTCTGCTGGCGGAGACGGCTGAAGATGTGTTCGGCGTACGTATCAGGTGTTGCGGTCATGTTTCTAGCTTGGTGCTTGATACAGGATCCAGCAATTTAGTTCACCAGAAGCGTTCCCTTGAGACGCGAGGCTGAAGCGCGGAATGCGCATCCCTGAAACACGGAAGACGCATGCCTCAATCAAGGAAATTACAAGGAAGCAAGAAGCGCGCAAACCCGGAACCACGGCTCAATCGCCACTTTGAAACATCCTTTTAGAAAAGGATTCAAGTAATAACCTTTAACCTAGCGTTGAGACATACCTGAGAAGTTGCTGAAAGTCCGCGCGCGGCGCGCCGGAGTTTCGCAGCTGGTTTCGGCGTGTTGCGCCAACACGCCCAATTTTGCGCATCGGAGGGCCTCCTCCGAGCTTGACGGCGTACGACTTACACCGGTGTAATTATGAACAGCTTCCACAAGCGAGCTAGGGGAAAGGTGCAGCAATGGGCCAAGCAGATCGCCTGTATAGAGAAACTGAAGAAACAACCGCGTCACCATGGCGCACGGGGACACGCGCTGTTCCATCCGATTGGTTTGTAGATCCGGCAGATCCGGATGCAGCCAAGCGGTATGAGGCAACGCAAGCACAAACGTTAGAGGATCAGGCTACTGCTTTCTTGGCAGAGTATGACCTTGACGAATCGGGAACGCCTTCCTCCCTCCACGGAGGAATCGGCGAAGTAGTGAATTTGCTTCCAGAGCGCTCGGGGGATGCGCCGGAAACTGTTGTACCGCTAAAAGTTGACCCGCAGCGTGACCGTGAGGCGCGCCGCGAGAAGAAGAACACGGCTGGTAAAACGTGGGTTGGCTTGCCATCCCTGTTTGGTGTCGCTGATGAAGGCGAGTTGGCCTGGCAGTCTGAGTCGCTTTGCGCTCAGACGGACCCAGAAGCGTTCTTCCCAGAAAAGGGCGGCTCCACTCGCGACGCTAAGAAGGTTTGCGTGCAGTGCACCGTACGTCAGGAATGCCTTGATTACGCGCTCAAGAATGATGAGCGTTTTGGCATTTGGGGCGGTATGAGCGAGCGTGAACGCCGCCGTTTGCGAAAGCGAGCAGTCTAATTCACAGCCGGGTTCGCGTTACTGCTGTCCTTGCTTCTCACAACGGGGCATCGTATTTGCCGGAAACTTTGGCCGCCTTGCGCGGCCAAAGTCGTGTTCCGGACCAATTCGTAGCCATCGACGCGGGGTCCACTGATGACACCGCGTCGATTTTCCGTACCCATTTGCCGGAATCAGCGGTGTTCCTTGAGGCGCCTGCGGGCGGCTTCGGACTCGCGTTGACGGCAGCTGCGGATCATTTGCCCGCGCCGGATCCGGACATTCAGGATTGGCTTTGGCTCCAGCACGACGACGCAGCCCCGGTCCCGAATGCCCTTGCGGTTTTGCTCGAGGCAGTTGAGAGATCCCCGGCTGTAGTCATTGCCGGTTGTAAACAGCTCGAGGCTGGTCGGGAGCGCGCTCTCCTTGACGTTGGGCTATCGGTGACGCGTCATGCCGAGCGCATGACCATGCTGGAACTTGATGAACAGGATCAGGGTCAGCATGACGGCACTTCGGATGTTTTTGCCGTCAACTCCGCCGGTCTCTTGGTGCGCCTCGATGTGTGGCGAGAGCTCCAAGGTTTCGATCCATCCTTGCCGTTCACTGGTGACGATGTTGATTTAGCGTGGCGAGCCAGAGCGGCCGGCCACCGTGTGATCGTGGTGCCGCAAGCGCGCATGATCCACGAACCGCTCGGCGTGAAGATTCGTACGGACCGGACGGCGCAACGTCGCGCGGCCTCCTATTTGCGGCTCAAACACGCTCCCACTTGGACGGTGCCCTTCGTGGCTATCGCCGTGGTGCTTGGCGGTTTCGGCCGACTCATCTCCGGGATTTTTGCGAAAGATCCCGCCTACGGGTTCGGACAGTTCGGAGCCTCGTGGGCTCCCTTGTGGCACCCCATCAAACTTGCTCAAGCCAGGCGTCTTGCGAAGAAAACTCGCAAGGTACCGCGCTCTGTGATCAGCCGAGCCTTCGCCGACCCGTCCGATGTAGCGCACATCCGCCGTCGTAATAGGGATCTGTACGCCGCCCGGGCCGCAGCCGAAGCGGTCCCCACGGAGAGCGAGCTCGCGAACGGCGCGGGGTTGACCCCTGGCGCCGCTGAACTCGCGAACGCCACCGGCGGCAACGACGACTTCGAAGCTCTCGACGCCCCAGCGAAACCGTCGTTAGTTCCGGCGGCCGCCATCCTCAGCATCCTGACACTGGTCCTTTCGCTCGTGGGATTGCGCCACGTCCTGGGAGCGTCCTCGCTCGTGGGAGGCTCGCTACTTCCGATCTCCACGAACATCCAAGATCTCTGGAACAACGTCGCCAGCTGGTGGCAGCCAGATTCCCTCGGAGTTCCGGCGGCGGGTGACCCCTTTGACGCTCTTCTGCTTACCATGGCTGCGATCAGCGGAGATCACGCGAACATCGCGGCCGTGACCCTCTATCTTGGCGCCATGATGCTGGCCGGCTGGACAGCCCTGTGGTTCACCCGCGCTGTGACTTCGCGGATTTTCGCTCGCTTCTTGGTTGCTCTGTTGTGGGCTGTGCATCCGGTGCTCATTGTTGCGCTGTCGCAAGGTCGACCAGGTGCCGTTCTTGCGCACATCACGTTGCCGGTGCTCGCGGGGCTGCTCTTTCAGGCTCTCGGTATCAAGGACAGTCAGAAAGTGGAGCGCCACAAGGGTGCTCGCGTTGCGAGCCGCGCTGGAGCGGCTCTTGCGATGGCCCTCGTAGCGGTGGGTTCGCCCGTCACCGCGGTGTTCGTGGTCGCAGTCGTGCTCGTTGCTGCAGTGATTGCCGTGGTCTCAATCGCCTTCGGCGCGGGAAGCGCGGGAAGTTTCAGCAAGAAGCGCAACGGCGAGGCCACCAACGCGCGAAACCATGAGCCCAGCGTTCTCAAGAGGGTTCGTGCACTCTGGTGGACACCGCTGCCGACTCTCGTGGTGTTCGCGCCACTCGTAGTCCAGTGGTTCACCCAGCGTGCCGCCCACGAGGACTTTGCCTGGTCCCAAGCGATTCGTGAACTCCTCCTCGATCCCGGCGCACCGCAGGCCTTTGATCCCGCGCCGCTCTGGCAACAGGTCCTTGGGTTCCCGCTGGAACTGTCGCAGCAAGCAACGCTTTTGGGCGTCCCAGTTCTTGTGATCGCCCTCGTTATCGGCGCTCCGCTGCTGCTCACCGCCGTGGCAGCGCTGTTCGTCCCGAAGCTTGGCGGCAATATCGCCCGCTATAGCGTCCTCGTGGGACTGCTGGCCCTCGCATGCTCCGCAACGGGTGCTTTGGTGACGGTCGCGCTGGACCGGGGCAGCGTCGTCGTACCGTTTAACGGGCCCCTCGTGTCCGTGCTGACTCTCGCGCTCGTCACCGCAGCGGCAACGCTGTTGAACCACGAATCCGCGCCGGCCGTGCGCCGTGTTTCCGCCGCCCTTGTGGCCGTGAGCGTTCTGGCAGCGGGAACTGTCTTCCTAGCGCCTCGAATTGCAGACCCGGCCAACTCGCCAAGCGCAGACGTGGCGGCCGGAGACCTCACTGCACTCGGTGCATCCCAAGCCGTCATCGGTGGACGCGAAGCCCTGTTGCCAGCGACCGCGGCGGACCGTGGCCGCGGCGAATTTGAAGAGCGGACCCTCGTCATTGAGACGGCTGCGGCAGATGATTCCCAGACGACGACGCCTGCCGTTTCCGCACGTCTGATGAACCGTGGCGGCGACACGCTCGACTCGATCTCGGCGGCTCACTTTGCCTCCGCGCTGGACGGTTCGCTGATCGCGGCCAAACCCTCCGACGCGAGCACGGCCGAAACCGAAGTCCGCAACGTGGTGGCCTCCATCATGACCGGCAACTCGAGCGATGTCCGCGAAACTCTCGCTGGCTTGGGCGTTTCCTTCGTGGCAATCGACGGGATTGTGGATGTCACGGATCCGCTGTTGTCCCGCGTCCGCGCAGTTCCAGGGCTGACCGAAGTGGGGGATACCGCCGCCGGATGGCTCTGGCGCGTGGCTCCGCTGGATGGTGCCGTTGAAGCGACGGGCCAACCGGCCGCATCCACCGCGAACGTACGCGTGCTGAACCGGGACGGAAGCGTCGCCCAGTTCGTGCCGTCCACCTACGCATCGGTCAGCGGATTCACCGTCCCTGCCGGCGAGGCCAACCGCGTGGTGGTCATGGCGCAAGAGCGTGACGCCGCCTGGCAAGCCACGGTGAACGGGCAGAACCTTGAGCGAGCCGTCAACGTCCCCGGAGTTCCGGCGTGGGCGCAAGCATTCACACTGCCTGAAGACGGCGGAACGCTGGAGATCACCTACGCCTCTCCGTGGCGAATCCCGGTCTTTATCGGCGGCGGACTAGTGCTGTTGATGGTCCTCTTGCTGGCGATTCCGTTGCCGAAGCGGCAGCTGGCACGCTTGAGCGAAGATCACCGGTACCGTCCGGAAAACGCACCGGAGGAACAAGCCGACGCTCCCGCGAGCAAGGAGGCGTAACCGGTGTCAAAACATGCGAAAACGTCTGAAGAAGCTGAGATGACTGCCGAAAACGAGAGCCCAGCGAAGCAGCGCAAACCGTTCCCGTGGAAATCGAGCATCGGTGGCGTCCTGTTGGTGGGCCTCGCCGCAGGTGTGATCGTCGCTGAACCAGCGCTCAAAAGCATCACCACAGAGACCGCAACGTTTGAGGCACCTGTGGCTGATGTTCCTTCGGCGGACACGTTGCTTTCGTGCGCCGCCACCCCAGCCCTCGTGAACACGGATGCCACCACGGATTCGCAATTCACCGCAGACACTACCGAGCAAACTACGGGCGTGAGCGTCGGCGTGCTCTCTGACGCGGGCTCTCGCATCCCCGGCGTAAGCATCACGTCCCTCGCCGAGCAAAGCGCGCTCGACGGTTCCGGAGAAAGCTCCGCCACAGCCACAGCAAAGCACCTCACCCAGCGCATTCCAGAAAAGCAGGCCACCCAGCTACTCTCCAGCGGCGAGGACGGCACCACCAACGTGGTGGGAAAGAACCTTTCGGACAGCCGTGAGAGCTTTGCGAAGCTCGCCGCGCAATCGCTGGGAAACCAGCCCACGATGATCTCGGGAATGCGGACCACGCTGAGCAAGGACGGCGATCTCGCCGGATTCTCATCGGCACCGTGCATGGCCCCGAGCTACGATCAGTGGCTCGTGGGAGCGTCCACCGCAACCGAAAACACCTCGATCCTCACCATTGCCAACCCGTCCGATTCCCCAGCGACCGTCAGCGTGAGCGTCTACGGCTCCACGGACGAAGAGCCGCAAGTGGGAACGCTGGACCGACTCGTCATTGCCCCCGGCGCGCAGTATTCGATGCTCGTGGGCGGCATTGTGCCGAATGACCCAGCCGTCTCCCTCCGGGTGCAGTCTCAGGGCGGGGCCGTGAGCGCGAGCATCCAACAGAGCGCGCTACGGGGTCTGGTTCCGGCCGGTATCGACACGATTTCCAGCGGCGTCGGCGCCAGCACGGACACCGTGGTGCCATTCGTGTGGGTGCAATCTGCAGCCGCCACTAAGAGCTTGACCTCCGGCGCAGAAGGACGCGCGGGAACTGAGCTGCTGGTCAGTGTGCCGGGAGCTGCAGCCGCGACGGTTAAAGCCGTTGCCACGGACGCGTCCGGAACCAAGCACACCATTGAGATCCCGAATGCGCTCCCGGGCGGACGTACCAGCGCGGTGTCGTTGGACTCTTTGCCGGCGGGTTCCTATTCGATCCGCGTCAGCGCTAACCGCTCGATCGTTGCTGGCGCCCGCACGGTGCGCGGCGATTCGGTCACCCGTGCGCACGATTCGGCGTTCATTGCGGCGGGGGAGCGGCTGAGTCAGCGCCAGTTGGTGACACTTCCGGAAGGCGGGAATCCGTACGTTTTGTTGTCGACGGACGACGCCGCAGCTTCCGTTTCCCTCCGATCCCTCGGCTCAGATGGGACCTTGGGTCAGGCGATAACGCACAAGATTGCCGCAAACTCCACCCTCATGGTGGACACGAAGCTTTTTGAATCGTCGCGGTCCTTTGTCCTGGATACCAGCGGCGGAGCGGTCTATGGAGGCGGCTTGAGCGTGAGTGGAAAGACGGGCGTCACCGCCTTCACGATCCAACCGAGCTCGAGCGCGACGCAGGGAATCCCGGTCATCCTGCCGTAGCGCTTTCTTTAGCGGCGGCTTCTTTAGCGGCGGCGCGGGCGGCCGTAGCGAGGATCAACGTCCTCGGGGGAGACGGCCAAGAGCTCGCCCACCAGCTCGGCGACCACGTCATTGACGATGTCCGGAAGCTCTGCGGCGTCATCTGACATGTCTTCAACCGGGCGTCGGAAGATCGTGATGATGGGCGGGTTGCGGGGAGTTCGCGCGAACGCCTGACCAACAGGAACCCCGCGACCCAAAGCCGCACCATGCAGGAGCCCGGCTGTGGGCGGGATGAGTTCAATGTTGACCTCGAGCTCTGAGAGTTCTCTCTCAAAACGCGATTGGGCTTCTTCCACGGATTCGAACACTAAGTCTTGAAAGCGTTCTTCGCGGGTACGGGAGCCTGGAAGAGTCTGCACCAAGAGGGCTCCGCGCAGTCCACGGCCGTGACGATTCCGGCGGCGATTCAGGAAACTTCGTCCCTGTGCGGCCGGACCCGATTCTTCATCAGGAAACACGAAACGAGCGGACATACCTAAAGCTTACTCTTTCAGAATAGGGAAGAGAGGTAAGGTAGTTTTTCGTGAGATCGGTGAGACAGTGTTCGCGACAAGGGTGCAAATCGCCAGCAGTGGCGACACTAACGTACGTCTATGCTGATTCGACGGCGGTCCTGGGGCCTTTGGCCCAACACGCTGAGCCGCACTGCTATGACTTGTGCGAAGACCACGCGAACCGCATGAGCGTGCCGCGTGGATGGAGCGTCCTGCACATTGATCGGTCCGCCACCGACGTGCCGCTGGACCCTAATGACCTCTACGCTCTAGCCTCCGCGGTGAAAGAAGCCAAGGAAAAGCCAGAGCTGAAGCCAGAAGAGCCACGCGAGCCGCTCACTCCGCCTTCTGCCGACGGCCCCCGCCGTGGCCACTTGCGCATACTGCCGCCGCAGGGCTAACACCTCCTGTCGTATCGCCCAGAGCTCTTGTTCCAGAGCATTCGCCTCAGAACACATTCCGTTTCCGTGTCATAGCGAGACTGGACGCCGTAAACCGAACCCGGTACGGCACATAGAATGGGTGTATGGCTTTACCCTCTCAAGAACTCCTGTCAGTGTTGCGTTGCCCCGTGACGAAATCCGCCCTCAAGCTTGATGGCGAAGAACTGGTGGCCACAGCCCCAGCCGCGGATGGCTCCTTCCCGCGCTACCCGGTTATCAACTCGATTCCGCGGCTTGTCGCCGCCTCCAACTCAGACCAGACTTCCGGAGAGGACGCCTAAACCTATGAGCTTCGATTACAAGATCAAGGAGATCAACCTTCACGAGGCTGGTCGCCACCAGATCCGCCTCGCCGAGCACGAAATGCCAGGACTCATGTCCTTGCGCGAAGAATTCGGCGCTTCCCAGCCGCTCAAGGGCGCCCGCATCGCCGGTTCCTTGCATATGACCGTGCAGACCGCCGTGCTCATCGAGACCCTCGTCGCTTTGGGTGCAGAGGTTCGCTGGGCATCGTGCAACATCTTCTCCACTCAGGACGAAGCCGCGGCAGCCGTCGTCGTCGGCAAAGGAACACCGGAGGACCCGCAGGGTGTCTCCGTATTCGCGTGGAAGAACGAAACCCTCGAAGAATACTGGTGGACCGCAGAGCAGATCCTCACGTGGCCAGGCGCCGCTGAGAACCCGGAGCACGGCCCCAACATGATTCTTGACGACGGCGGAGACGCCACGCTTCTGGTCCACAAGGGTGTGGAATTTGAAGCAGCTGGCGCCGTGCCGTCCGCCACCGAGGATGATCCCCACGAGTACTCCATCATCTTGGAGCGCTTGCGCGAATCCCTCGCGAAGGACCCGCAGAAGTGGACGCGCCTTTCAGAGCGCATCCTGGGCGTCACCGAGGAAACCACCACCGGCGTGCTGCGTTTGTACCAGCTCGCTGAACAGGGCCGTTTGCTCTTCCCGGCCATCAACGTCAACGACTCCGTGACGAAGTCCAAGTTTGATAACAAGTACGGCATCCGCCACTCCCTGCCAGACGGCATCATGCGCGCCACGGACGTGCTGATCGGCGGCAAGGTGGCCGTGGTCTGCGGTTACGGTGACGTTGGAAAGGGCGCAGCGGAAGCTCTTCGCGGCCAGGGCGCTCGCGTCGTCGTGACTGAGATCGACCCCATCTGCGCACTCCAGGCAGCCATGGACGGCTACCAGGTCACCACGCTCGATGACGTCGTCGGCATCGGCGATATCTTCATCACCACCACCGGTGGCAAGGACATCATCATGGCCGAAGACATGGTCAAGATGAAGAACAAGGCGATCGTCGGAAACGTCGGCCACTTCGACAACGAGATCGACATGGCGGGCCTCGCCAAGATCGAAGGCGTTCAGAAGATCGAGATCAAGCCACAGGTTCACGAGTGGGTCATGGACGCCGGCAAGGATTCTGAGCGCTCCATCATCGTGCTCTCTGAGGGCCGTTTGCTGAACTTGGGCAACGCCACGGGACACCCGAGCTTCGTGATGTCTAACTCGTTTGCAAACCAGACCATCGCGCAGATCGAGCTCTTCACGAAGGCCGGTCAGCCTGCCGCTGATGGCAACGGTCTCGAGTATGAGAAGCGCGTGTACGTGCTTCCGAAGATCCTCGATGAGAAGGTCGCTCGCTTGCACTTGAACGCTTTGGGCGTGAAGCTCACCGAGCTCACCAAGGACCAGGCTGATTACTTGGGCGTTGACGTTGCCGGCCCGTACAAGTCGGACATGTACCGCTACTAAGCACTGAGCGTCGGGTCCCTTATTCGAGGGGCCCGACGTCTTCATTTCACCCACAGGACTGTTTCGCAGTTCGTGGCCACTGATCGCCATAGGATTTTTGGAGTTCGTTGATGTCGGAAAACCTGTTTAACCCCAACCAGACTGCGCGCATCCCCACCCACGAGGTGCCCAAATTCTTGAGCGAGAAGTTCGATTCCTCCCCAACGACGCCCGCCCCAGTAGCGGCTGGTTCTTCGGCTGAGGAGCACGATTCCTTCGGCGCCACCCGCTGGAACCCAGTGGAGGCTGCCAAGAGCTACGGCTCTGAGGAGCAAGAGCGCGGGGGCTCGCAGCGGGATCATTCCGAGGAGTACGACGACGCAGCCTCGGCTTCCGCTCATACCCTCACCTCGGGTGCCGCTGTAGAACGCGATCGCGATCCTTCGCGCAGCGTGGGTGCACGGTTCCTGCAGGTGGTGCTTGCGGTGATGTTCCCGTTGCTGGTGCTGATCGGCGCCGTTCGTCTGGTGGCCACCCCGTGGTTCGCGTGGGCGATCTACAACCGTCCAGGCTTCCCGGCGGACCAGTTTGGTTTCACGAATGAAGAGCGTCTGACTTACGGCAATTACGGCGTGGATTACCTCAGCAATTCGGCTGGACAAGAGTACTTGGGAGGGCTCGTTGATGCGAGCGGAAATCCGCTGTTCTTGAACACCGAGGTCTCCCACATGGTGGATGTGAAGAACGTGCTCTTGCCGGTGTTCTTCGGGGGACTGGGACTGTTCATTTTGGCTGTGTTGATCATGTTCGCGATCCGCTCCGTGGCCCCGGGCGGCGTGCGGCGAGGCCTGTTTGCGGGCTCACTCATCACGCTCGTGCTCATCGCTGGATTAGCGACGGCAGCCCTCGTGAACTGGAGCGCGTTCTTCACTGGCGTTCACCAGCTGTTCTTCAAGGACGGCACGTGGACGTTCAACTATTCGGACACGCTCATTCGCTTGTACCCGCCACAGTTCTGGGTGGACGCTGGCATCGGCGTAGGAGCGATTGTGCTCTTGACCTGCCTCATCACCCTGATCGCCACGTGGCCCACGCGCCGTCGTCGCGAACATGACAAGCGCGTGGCCCAACTCAAGCTCGAGACTACTTCTTAGAGTAGAAGTCCTCGATCACATCGGCGTGTGACTCCATCACGCTGTGGCGCTTGAGCTTCAGCGATGGGGTCAGGTGGCCGGATTCCTCCGTGAAGTCCTCTTCCAAGATCAGGTACTTGCGGATGGATTCGGCCTTCGAGACCGTTGCGTTCGCTTGGTCAATGAAGGACTGAATCTCTTCCTGGACCTGTGGATTGTTAGCGGCGTCCTTGGGGCTGAGTTCACCCAGGCCGCGAGCCTTGGACCACGAGGCGAGCTCGTCAGCGTCCAACGTGATGAGGGCACCCACGAACGGACGATTCTCGCCAATCACCACCACTTGGGACACGATGCGGCTGGCACGGACGGTCTCTTCCAACTGATTCGGGGAGACGTTCTTTCCGCCGGCGGTGACAATCAAGTCCTTCGTGCGTCCGGTGATGGTCAAGAAGCCGTCATCGTCGAGCTTTCCGAGGTCGCCGGTCTTGAAGAAGCCATCCTCGTCGAAAGCGGCCGCGGTGGCTTCAGGGTTGTTGTGATAGCGGGCAAACACGCCAATACCCTTGATGAGCACTTCGCCGTTGTCAGCGATCCGGATGGTGGTTCCTGCAATCGGCAGGCCCACCGTTCCAACACGCGTTGCAGCCGGCATATTCACGGCAGCCGGAGCGGTGGTCTCTGTCAGGCCGTAGCCCTCAAGCACCGGGATACCCGCGCCACGGAAGAAGTGAGCAACGGAAGCGTTCAGCTCGGAAGCGCCGGACACGGCGAACTTCACTTCGCCGCCCAGCACAGCGCGAATCTTCTTGAAGACCAAACGCTCAAAGAGAGCGCTCTGGGCTACCAGTCCAGCGCTCTTGAGCACCGAGAAGGGGCGCTTTGCGCCGCGAGACTTCGCGTCCTTGGTGATCGAGGAGTCGATCGCCGCAGTTTCGGCGAGGTGGAAAATCTTTCCGGAGCCGCCAGCTTCAGCCTTCGCGGTGGCACCCGAGCGGATCTTCTCGAAGATGCGCGGAACCGCGAGCACGAAGGTGGGCTTGAAGCTCGAAACATCGGGAAGCAGAGTTGCCGGGGACGCGTGCGCCACCAGGGTTCCCGTGTAGAGGCACACCAACTGCACGGCGCGGGCGAGCACGTGAGCTAGCGGCAAGAACATCAGGGTGCGGGAATCCGGTGGTACAACTTCGCTCATGGTGATCTTGAGGTTCACGGCGATCAAGCAGAAGTTGGCGTGCGTCATTTCGCAGCCCTTGGGGCGGCCCGTGGTGCCGGAGGTGTACACGATCGTGGCGGTATCTTGCAGTCCGGCCAAGGAGCGGCGCGCTTCAACTTCGGCATCGGACACACGGGCAGCGGCGCCCTCGTTCACGAACGCCGCCATGCCAGCGCCCAGTGGAACACCCGTCTCACCGGCCGGCGCGATCGTGGCAGCGTCGTCGTCCTCAAAAGTAAAGATCTGCACCGAGCGGCCACCATTTGCCGCGGCCTGAGACACCACATCCGCCCGCTGAGGGGTCTCCGCGAAGACGAACTTCACGTCCGCGTCCTTCAGGATCCACTCCACCTGATACGGGGAGCTAGTCTCATAGATGGGGACCGTGATGCCGCCAGCGAACCATACGGCCATCTCCGCAAGCGTCCACTCGAAGCGAGTCTTGGACATAATCGCCACGGAATCACCGGCGGACAGGCCAGCGTCGATGAGCCGCTTGGCGCCCGACCGGACCAACGCGAGGTATTCGCTCGTGGAGACGTCCAACCATTCGGATGGGTCGTCCGGATTTCGCACTGCGTAGGGTGCTTGGCCCCCACGCTTGAGACGATCCATCAACAATTGACTGACCGAGTAGTTATCCGGAAGGTCCATTGCCAACGCGGAGGATGATTCACGCACGGGTACTCCTTGACTTGCCTGAGAGAACGGATTTAGCTCCAACTTGGCATCCAAATTCTCAATCGGTATTGATCGTACGGGATGGTTTCACCAGTCCACACTGGCCAAAAGAATGCTGACACCAAGAGCACGGCACCAATGAACAACCCTACGCCCACAAGGCCGATCGTGTGACGGACGGGATCCTGATAGTGGCGGCTGGTGATTCTGCCGGCCAAATACACGATCGCGAGGACCAAGAAGGGCTCGTAGCCAATCGTGTAAAAGAAGAACATGGTGCGTTCCGGATACATGAACCATGGAAGGTACCCGGCGGCGATGCCAGCAAGGATCGCACCGGCCCGCCAGTCGCGGCTGCCGACCCACATGATCAACAGCACCACCATGGCCACGGAGCCCACCCACCACAACAGCGGGTTTGGCAGATCGGTGATGGCCTGACGGCACTGCTCCACCGCGGTGCATCCATCGCTTCCGGTGCTGATTTGTTCAAAGAAGAACAAAACCGGGCGACCCGCGGCGAGCCAAGAGAAGGGGCCGGATTCCCAGTCATGATCAGAGCTCAACTGTTGGTGGAACGCATAGGCGCTGCGGTGATAGTCCGCAAGAGAATTGAGCCAATTCGGCAAGAAGGTAAGGCCTTCGCCGGGGTTTTCGGCGGCCCATTGGCGGTTGTAGCCGTCGGTGGAGAGGATCCAGCCGGTCCACGTGCTCACATACAAGACGGCGATGACGGGCATCATGGTGACGAACGCGAAGGCACCATCACGCAGGACAGCCGCGGTGAGCCAGTGCTTGATGCCGGCCTGACGTCGAGCCTGTGCGTCCCACCACACGGCCAGCAAACAGAACACGGCGATGAACGCGAGCGCGGACCACTTGACGGAGACGGCACCGGCGAGCATCGCGGCGGCGACTAGCCGCCATGGCCGCCACAGAATCCAGGGGCCGTACAAAAGTTGTTTGGGGGTGGGGATTCCGCCGTTTGCGGCGGCCTGGGCAGCAACTCGGGCAGCGAGTTTGCGGCGCCCGTCATCGCGGTCAACCAACAGGAAGTACAGGGCTGCCACCACGAAGAACATGAGGAAAATATCCAGCAGTCCCGTGCGGGAGAGCACTAGTTGGTGTCCGTCCACGGCCACCAACAATCCGGCGAGCGCGCCGAGCGCTACGGACCGGAACATGCGTTGGGCAATCAGCGCGGTGAAGAGCACGGCGAGCGTGCCAAAGAACGCCGGGCCGGAGCGCCAGCCCATGCCGTTTTCCCACCCGAAGACCAGCATGCCAAGCGCGATCATCCACTTGCCCAGAGGCGGGTGAACCACATATTCGGGGCCACCGGCTAGGACGGGTGCGCCGGCGAGGAAACCTTCGTTGGGGTCTTCTGGCCACTGCAGCTCGTACCCGGCCTGAAGCATGGTGTACGCGTCTTTGACGTAGTAGGTCTCATCAAAGATCAGGGCGTGCGGGTGATCTAGATTGATGAACCGCATGATGCCCGCAAGAACGGTGATCAGCAGCGGGACAATCCAGCCCAGCCGGCCGGCGGACCAGCGGCGCATTCCGCGGGGGAGCTCGAGGAGCCGCGCCAGCAGGGATTCTTCGGTGAAAGCCTGTTTCGGATCGACGACGCGACGCGCGGCGTCCGGTTTCACAAGGCTCACCCTGTGAACTTTACCGGCTAACACTTCCCAAACTGGGCAACTCCTCGAGCGTCCATGGAATTCATGGCAGTTGTTGAGAAAGGATGCGCCAGCGCTACTAGCGGCGGGCGACCGTCACGGTGACGTTCGGGCAACCGGCTGCCAAGCGAGTCAGTGCCGCCTTCTCCGTGGCGTCCACGGTGAGGCCCCAACGCTTCTTCACGGCAACCCAGCTGGTGACGTACGCGCAACGGTTCTTCGGTGGCAACCACTGCTCGGGGCCGCGCGCTCCCTTGGAGGAGTTCAATGCGCTGGTCTGAGCGTTCAGGGTGCGCTTGTCAGAGATGTCGTTGTAGAACGCCACGCGCTTGGCTTGCGTCCACTTCTTCGCGCCGGATCCCCAGGCTTCGTGGACGGGAACGGTGTGGTCGATCTGAACGGTGGTGGCGCTCGTGTGGATTTTGTTGTCCCACGTGGTCACCCATTTGCCGTACTTCACGCTACAGCGGCGCGAAGAGGTGTAGGTGGCCGTGACGCGGGTTTCCTGCAAGAGGACTTCGTGGCGCGAGTTTTGGCAGTCCTTGTTGGCGTCGATCCACTGACCGAAGTAACGGTCGCGGTCATAGCCAGAGTTAGATTCTGCTGCGACTACCAAAGACTTCACCGCGGTGCGCAACGGTGCGCTGTACGTGGTGCCGGCGTCGGCAGGAGCTGCGCCACTGACGGCGATCAGTGCGATCGCAAGGGTGGAGGCCGCGGTAGCGACGAAAGTGCGAAGAGAAGAGAGAGGCGATGCCAAGGTGTGTGACTCCAGTGATGCTGATGAGTTTCGAGGATCTCCCAAAACACAAGAGATTCAGCATATCTACTAGTCAGCGCAGAGACTCGAACTGTGACAAGTTCCCCGGTTGTGGCGCGGTGCGTAGGCTAGAGGGATGGAACGTTCAGTCTCCCCGTTGCGCCCGGGTGAAATCGTGTTGGCCGGGACCCCCATTGGAAATTTGGGGGATACGACGCCGCGGCTTGAGCACGCGCTCCGCACCGCGGACATTGTGGCCGCGGAGGATACGCGCCGACTCCACCACTTGGTCAACGCCCTCGGTATCACGCTCTCAGGGAGCGTCGTGAGCTATCACGAGCACAACGAAGCGGAGCGGGCAGCGGAACTGCTAGCTGCGGCGTCGTCCGGGAAAACCGTAGTGATTGTGTCCGATGCCGGCATGCCCACCGTCTCCGACCCCGGGTTCCGCGCCGTGCACGCCGCCATGGAAGCGGGCGTGAACGTCACGGCGATTCCTGGCCCGAGCGCCGTGCTGACTGCGCTCGCCGTCTCCGGCTTGCCCACGGACCGTTTCACCTTCGAAGGGTTCATCCCTCGCAAGGCGGGGGACCGGGCGGAGCGGCTCTCCGAGCTCTCAACGGAACGGCGCACCATGGTGTTCTTCGAGGCTCCGCACCGGGTGGAAGCGCTGTTGGGCGCCATGATCGACGCTTTTGGTGCTTCTCGCCGTGTCGCGGTGTGCCGCGAACTGACAAAGCTCCACGAAGAAATCATCCGCGGCCCGCTCGAAGACGTCCACGCCTGGGCGAAAGACAACGAGGTGCGCGGCGAGATTGTGGTGGTGCTCGAGGGAGCCCCCGCGCAAGAAAAAGCGCAAGCCACGGACCTGGTGGGAAGCGTGAACGAACTCATCGAATCCGGGCTCCGACTCAAAGAAGCCGTCCAAGCGGTAGCGCAGCGCGAACGCGTGCCACAGCGGGACCTCTACGCCGCTGTGGTGGAGTCCAGAAAGAAGTAACCAATCCGTTGTGCGCGCGGACAAAGAACTGGCTAAGTAATTGTGCGTACTCAAATTGGAGTTGATTTAGCGGTGGACTACCGTGGAACCAATTCTTCCCGTCTACTAGTGCGGAGATCACTATGACTATCACTCCTGAACGCGAAGCCGAACTACTGGCCTCGACCCCCAAGGGTCTGCTCATCAATGGCGAATGGCGCGACGCTTCCGACGGCGGCACGTACGACGTCCACGACCCAGCCACCGGCAAGGTCCTCGCGACCCTCGCCTCCGCTACCTCCGAGGACGCGATTGCAGCCCTCGACGCTGCCGATGCAGCACAGGCCAAGTGGGCACTGACCGCTCCTCGCGAGCGCTCGATCATCCTTCGCCGCGCCTTCGACATCATCGCTGAGCGTGCCGAGGACTTCGCCCTCATCATGACCCTCGAAATGGGCAAGCCTTTCAAGGAAGCCCTCGGCGAGGTCACCTACGGCAACGAGTTCTTGCGCTGGTTCTCCGAAGAAGCAGTGCGCGACTACGGCCGCTACGTCACCACCCCAGAAGGCAAGAACAAGATCCTCGTGCAGCGCAAGCCAGTCGGCCCAGCCCTGCTAGTGACCCCCTGGAACTTCCCGCTCGCCATGGCCACCCGCAAGGTCGGCCCAGCGCTCGCAGCAGGTTGCACGGCCATCTTGAAGCCAGCAAAGCTCACCCCGCTCACCTCCCAGCTGTTTGGCCAGGTCCTTATCGAGGCCGGCGTCCCAGCAGGTGTCGTGAACATCGTGTCCTCCAAGTCCGCATCCGGCATCTCCGGTCCGCTCATGAAGGATCACCGCCTCCGCAAGATCTCCTTCACCGGCTCCACCCCAGTGGGACGCCAGTTGCTCAAGGACGCCGCCGACAACGTGCTGCGCACCTCGATGGAACTTGGCGGCAACGCTCCGTTCATCGTCTTCGAAGACGCTGACCTGGACAAGGCTGTTGAAGGCGCCATGGCTGCCAAGATGCGCAACATGGGCGAGGCTTGCACCGCCGCTAACCGTTTCTTGGTTCAGGACACGGTTGCCGATGAGTTCACCAAGAAGTTCGCTGCCGCTTTGTCTGCTTTGAAGCTGGGCCGCGGTACCGAAGAAGATTCGCAGGTTGGCCCCATCATCGACTCGGGCGCTCGCGATGACATCCACGAGCTCGTGACGGCTGCTGTTTCTGCCGGCGCTTCCGTGGTTACCGGCGGCCAGAAGGTAGAAGGCGATGGCTTCTTCTACCAGCCAACCGTCTTGAACAACGTGCCTAACGACGCCGAGATCCTCCGCCAGGAAATCTTCGGACCGGTTGCTCCTGTCACCACGTTCGCTACCGAAGCTGACGCCATCAAGCTGGCTAACGCTTCCGAGTACGGCTTGGCGTCCTACGTCTTCACGAAGGACTTCTCCAAGCTCTTGCGCGTGGCTGAGCAGATCGAATTCGGCATGGTGGGCTTCAATGCCGGCGTCATCTCCAACGCTGCGGCACCTTTCGGTGGCGTGAAGCAGTCCGGTCTGGGCCGTGAAGGCGGTGCCGAGGGTATCGACGAATACACCACCGTGCAGTACATCGGCATTGCTGATCCTTTCGCTGACGCTAAGTAGTTCTTAGCTTCAATCGCAATAGCGCGTCGCTTCCTTTCGGGGAGGCGGCGCGCTTTGTATTTAAGCACTGAGTACGACGGCGATGAACTGTTCTTCGACGCGTTGTGGATATCCGAACATATAATCTATAACTGTGGGTAAATGAAAAATACTTATCCACAAATTAGCCGATTTAGTGGTTATTCGCTTGTATGTTCGATAGGGTTGATTTATCAATTCGATCCCGAGGCTACGGGGGCTGATCGCATGACCACCACGCCACTACTCCAACGAATGCTCACTTACTCAGACTCTTTGCGGGCTGAGTTCGATTCCCTATCCGACACCCAGCTGACCCGACTCAGCGATGACCAATGGGCGGAGTATGCTGACGCAGTCGAAGCCATGTCCCGGTTTCTCACGCGGTTTCAGGTGCATGCCGCTGCCGCGTTTGTTCGTGCGGCGCAGGACGCTCAGGCTGCTGGAGTGGGCACGCGATTGCGCACGAAAACTCCTGAGGAGCGTTTGGCTGAACGACTAGGCGTGACGAAGTCTGAGATCCGTCGGCGCGTGGCTCTCGCCGACTCCTTGCAGGAAAACACCGATGAATACGGTCAACCGATAGCTCCGAAGTACCCGGCAGTGGCCGAGCTGTTCAATCAGGGTGGGACTAGCCTGTCCGTGGCTTCGACGATGATTCGTGAGCTCGACAAAGCCACAGTCCTCTCAAATGCCACGCCCGAACTGGATACTGCTCGGGTGCGGCGTGAGATGGAAGCCGCCCTTGTTCACGCCCAGCATCAAGGTGGAGCACCGTTGGTGACGACGGTCGGTAAGAACTGGTTGAACCGTTTGAACACGAAGAACATTCAGCCGACCCCGGAGCTGGCGAAACAATTTCAAGGCTTGCACCTGATCGGCCGCAAGTACGGGTTGAACCATGGCGAATTCTATTTGGATGATGAGCAATGGGCGACCCTTCTCGCGGGCTCCTCGTTTGAAGCGAATCCACGCATCAAGACCACAAACGGTGCAAACGGTGCAAACGGTTCATCGGACACCCTTTTAGATGACGCCGTTTCGTGCCCATCAGATGATGATGCCGTGGCGGGCGAGCTGAAAGACATTCGAACACGTCCACAGAAGCTCGCTGACGGACTGATGCGCTCGATTCAAGCCGGGCTGTCCACGAACAAGCTCCCATGGAACGGCGGTTTGCGTCCTCAGGTCATGGTGACGATCGATGAGGAGACGTTGCAAGGTCGGATTGCTTCGGCGAAGACCTTCCAATCGCACTCGGCGCAGGTCGGACCGATCGACCCAGGCTTGATTCGACGAATCGCCTGCAATGCTGACATCCTGCCAGTCGTATTGAACGGTGAAGGACGAGTCCTTGACGTTGGGGCACCGCAGAGACTTTTCACTACAGAGCAACGGAAGATCTTGTACGCGAGAGATCTCGGGTGTTCCGCACCGGGATGCACGGTTCCTGCGGATGGTTGCGAAGCGCACCACGTTCAGGAATGGAGCAAGGGCGGACCGACCACCATCGAGAACGGGGCGCTGGTTTGCCATTTTCACCACAAGCTCGTGCATGACACTCCATGGAAGATCGACATGAGCAGAGCCGTGCCTTATTGGGTGCCGCCGAAAGCGGTCGATCCAGATCAGAAACCACGACGGAACTACCACTTTCATCCCGAGATTCTTGGGTTCGGCAGCGCCGAAGAAGCCACCGGCTAGAGCTTTGTCCGGAAAACCATCGATACCGAGGAGTCGTATCCCGCGCACTAGCCGATGACCTGCAAATAGATCAGGCAACACCGGCATGAGCGTGCGCACGAAGAGGGCCGCCGAACGGGGCCCATCCTGCCCGCGTCAACAACCAGCAGGCCACAACCATTGGCCGTGCGAAGTTCATGTTGTCTTGAAAACTGAATAGAGGGGCCCAACGCTCAGCAACAGCGTTGGGCCGGATGTTCGACAGCAGACAGCAGACAGCAGACAGCAGACTGCAGTCAGCAGCCGGCAGGCGGCAGCCGGCAGCCGACTGTCGTCGGAGTGGCAAAGCGTTCTTAGGACATTGCGCTGTCGGTACCTTGGTAACCGATGAGCCAGTGGAGTCCATAGCAATCCACGACCTGGCCATCGGTATCGCCCCACGGTTTGGCGGTGAGCGGATCGATCACTGTGCCGCCCTCGGACAGCTTGGCGAACCACTCGCGTAGCGTTGCCGGTGTCGTCGTGCCCAAGAGGGCCATCATGAGGCCCTCGGTTTTGACGGTGGTGTCTGTGTCTGAGGCATCGGCAGCGAACAGGTTTACCTCGCCGGTGAGTTGGCCGTGGCCGATGTTCTCTTGTGGTCCGTCGGTGCGGCTCAGGTCTTTGAGGGAATACATTTCAATGCTTCCGCCAAAGACAGCGTGGTAGAACTCGAGCGCGGTGCGCGCGGTTCCGGGGAACAGGATGTACGGAACGGGTCCAGTCATGCGCGTCAATCTACAGCGTAGAGCCCTCCCCGGCTACCCCCTCCACTTAGGGCTAGGATCCCCGGTTCATGACGGAGGCGGGCCAGAAACGCGCGCGGAAACGCTCGCGAGCATCTGCTCGGCGCTGCAGGGCGCGGGTCACCGTGGCGAGGTCTTGAGCCAGATCAGAGCCGGAATCGCTGCCGGAACTCTTGCCAGAATCCACACCGGCGTCGGCTCCCGCTCTTGGACCGACACCGGAGTCAGCCGCAGCGTACCGGGCCACCTCAAAAGCTGAGCGCAATCGCGAAAGTGAGCCTGCGTCGTCGTACTGGAAATTGGGTGCTTCAGTAACTGCTGCACCCGCCTCTGAATCAGGAGCAGGAGAGCTTCGCAAGACGCCCGCAAGCCGGTTAGCGAACGCCGCGGCGGTCTCCTGCGGGCGTTGCCGGACACCGTAGTCGCGCGCGGTGTCCGTGAGTTCGCGCCACGCAGCAATCGCGCGAGCGGCCGGGGCGGATTCGGGATCGCGAATGGTTGCGAGGGCGCCGCGCCGCCGCAGCTGGCGAATGATTGCCGGGATCAGCAGCAACAGCGCCGTCAGGGCAAGCACCCCGATCACGGTCAGCACGGTGCGAACCAGCTCGCCGTTGTTCGTGTCGCCCGACGATGCGCTAATGGCAACCTCGGGGGTCTCGCTCGGCGTCGCAGACTCCGTCGCCGCGGCACTCGAGGATGCGCTCTGGGACGGAGCCTCCTCGCTCGCGCTGCTGGACGCGGCCTGAGCTGTGGCCTCCGGAGCGTAGGAAGGAGTGGTACCGCGGCCGGGCGTCGGCTCGAAAGGTACCCATCCCAACCCCTCAAAATAGAGTTCGGGCCACGCGTGAGCGTTGCGTGAGGAGACCGCGAATTCGGTTAGCTCACCCTCGGTGCTGCCGGTGGCTCGCCCGGGCGCGTAGCCCACCACAATGCGGGAGGGGATGCCTGCCTCGCGGGCCATGAGCGCCATGGCCGAGGAAAAGTGGATGCAATACCCGGCTTTGACGCGCAAGAATTCATCCACCACGTTCACGCCGTTACCGTCATAGCCTTGCTCGAGTGGCGTCTGCTCCGAGTAGGTGAAGCGTGTGGAGCGCAGGTAGTTCTGGATAGCCACGGCGATCGAGAACTTGTCCGTGCTGTTCGCCGAAAGCGCGGCGTCCTCGAGCACCGCTTGATATGTGTCACTGACCTCCGTGGAGCCGCTGAGCTGTGTTTCCTCTGGGTACCGCTGAGCCAGCACGAAGTTTTCAAGGCGCTCCGCCTGAGCGATGCTCGCCATCTCCTGGGCGTCCCACCCGGGACGATTGATGGAAACGGTGTAGTCGAGGGCGTTGGAGGCCGCTCCCGTGCCGGAGAAAATGGTGGAGGTTGCCGCGTTCCAGCCCCACGCGCTGGAGATTCCGGTGACGGTTTCTGAGTAGTTGGGCAGGGGGAGCCAGGGGCTGTTGTAGTTCTCCGTGCGAATCCGAACACCGTTAGAGACCGAAGGGTATCCGTCCGCCGTCCCAACACCATCAAGCGGCGTGAGCATGCTTCCGGAAGGGTCCAGCGCTAACCGCGAGTCCTCGATGTCACTGGGCGCCCATCGGGACTCCGCAAGATCTGACACCACCGCGGTGCGCAAGTACAGCGGGTCCTCGGAATCCGTGTAGTAGTGGATGGTGTCGATCGCGAGGGGCTGGCTCAGGTTGGCGCCCAAGTTCAGCACCGGATTCACGCCCGTCGGCTCCCCAAACAGGTAGAGCCGCTTGCCTTCCGGCAGTACCCCGGAGGTGAAGCCCGGAATGGCCGCGGGCACTAGCAGGATCGCGGCGAGACCGGCCGCCACAATCGCGAGGAGACTCGGCAACCGTCCGCCGGGAACCCGCGAGCTGGAGACCGATTGCGCCACCGCGAGCAGCAGCAGATACGCCGCAGCGGTCGCCGCAAGAGCCACGATTCCGGCTCCGTTGGTCTTGACCAGCGCCGCCACAATCAGCAAGGACGCGGGGATCAGGCCCGCGATCGCCGGGAAGCCAACCCCGAATGCAAGCAGATCCAGCAAGATCACCAAGAGCCCCACGCCGAAACACGTCAGCGCAACCAGTGCGGGACTCGCAATCACGGGCGTGACTTGGGACATCACTTCTTCGCCAGCAAACGTCACCGTCTCTTGGATGGCGCGAGGAGTCTCCGGGCCGGGGAAAATCCACGCGATCGCGGTTTCTGGAAAGAAACGCGCAATCAGGATCGCAGACAGCCCCGCGAGCCCGGCGAGGACGGGCACGAACGCGCGAATCCACACATTGGCATTCGCCTTCTTGGGTTCTTGATCAAGCCACAAGGCACCAGAGATCAAGGAGCCGATCACGCGCGCGACGCCGATTGCGCCGGCCACGCACAGCACCACCCACGTGACTTCCCACATCCAATCCCACCCCTGATACATACCGTTGAAGCTGAGCGCGGCGGCAAGCGTGATGAGCGCGGTGGTTGCGAAGACGGCGAGGTTGTGGGCGAGCAAGGTCGGAATCCAGGACGACGACGCAGGTTGGGTCGGTGCCGGTCGTTGCGGGGTAGTGGTGGTCATGAGCGGCGGGCCTCCGCGGAGTTCAGCTCGTGGATGGTCCATCCGGCGTTCTCAAAGACAGCAGCGGAGGCTCCTCGGCGGGGGAGCACGATGTTTACGGTGCGGTAATGACTCAGCCACGTGGTCAGCCGCTCCGCGTGCTCTCGAGTGGGGTTTCCGGAAATCACCACGAGGCTCTGGCTATCCGGTACCGGCAGCTCCGGAGCAGTGTGACCCACCTCGGTAGAGGTGACCCCGAGCTCTGAGAGACACCACTGGACGCTGTCTGGTCCCATGCGGGAAATGTAGCCGCGAGCCGAGTGCGAGCCTTCGTTGAGGGTGCGCCCGGTGTGCTCGAAGACGTCCACCGTGACGCCTTGCTGGTGCAGGTCCGTCACCAAGGTGGCGGCAAGTTCTACGGTGCGATCGAAAAGTTCTGAGGTCACGCCCGGTTCTGCGCCGAACCGCGGGACGCTCAACGCGCGCGCTGGAGCGGTTTTCAGCGATGTGGCCTCCGAGGAAGCTTCACCCTGATCCGTGCCCAACCCGTAGGAGGACGCGGCGGCGTCCACCACGATCGCCACGTAGTGCCGGACGGAGAAGACTTCTTGGCGGACCATGAGTTCGCCGTGGCGAGCGCTCGCAGGCCAGTGAATGCGTCGCAAAGGATCGCCCTCGCGGTATTCGCGCGTCATGACATCGTCCATGTCCGGCGAGGATTGACGGGCGGTGGGCGCTAGGCCGCTGCTGAAGTGCGCGCCGGAAGAGGACTCAGCGTCAAAGAGATTCGTTCGCGGGAGCACGCACAGTGCCGAAACCTCGCCGAACTTCACGCGCCGGCGTGCCAGGCCCAAGACGTCAACGGTGAGAGCCGTCGCGGGACCCACCGTGTGAGTGCCGCGCTGGGAGGGGCGCACCCGGTAACTGAAGCCCGAGGCGTCCTGGGGCGAAGCGAGAAAGCGAGGGTTCGCACCGAACGAGTCGGGCAAATGATCTTCAACCACCACCGCTGCCCCACGGGGTCCTGGGAAGCGCACTTGGCTGCTCACGCGAGTGGTCTCACCCGCGGTCACGGGGTGCGGTGCAAAAGTGCGCTCAAGTTTGAGCTGGCCGCGACCCCAACGCACGGTGATGGCGGAAACCAGCGGGACAACAATGAGGAACAGGGCGATCGCCAAGAGCTCGCGTCGCCCGAGAAACGCAGCCAGCAACAGAGCGATCACGCCCGCGGACAGTACGCCGAGTCCCCGCCATGTAAAGGGCTGGTTCGCGAAAAACGATTGACGCCGGGCACGACGCTCGGCCCTCTCCTCGCGCTGACGCGAGAGTTGTGTGTTCCGTTCATCGTCGGCCGGATGCACGGCCGCTATCCTCTCGGCGCCGCTTCGCGCGCGCCAGCGTTCACCGGTAGCCCGGCCACGATGCCGTCAACGAGCTCGGCAACCTTCGTTCCGGAGAACGTGGCTTTGCGCTCCAGGACAATGCGGTGCACCAGGACATCGTGCGCCATGGCCAGCACGTCATCGGGGAGGACGTAGTTGCGTGCAGAGACGGCGGCGCGAGCTTTCGCAGCGCGCAACAGTTGAAGCAGCGAGCGCGGCGATGCACCCAACTGCACATCCGGGTGCTCGCGCGTGGCACGGCCCAGAGAGACGATGTACTGCTTGACCGGGTCAGAAACATGAACGGTCTTCACGGCGTCAATGAGAGAGCGCAACTCGTTAGTGGTGAGGACGGGCTCAACGCGGTTCAGCGGGTTGGTGGACTGGTGGGATTCCAGCATGTCCATTTCCGCTTGAGCGTCCGGGTAGCCCACGGAGACGCGCGCCATGAAGCGGTCCCGCTGAGCTTCCGGCAACGGGAACGTGCCTTCGAGCTCAATGGGGTTTTGCGTCGCGATCACCATGAACGGATCCGGCAGCGCGTAGGTCACCGAATCCACTGTGACTTGGCGCTCTTCCATACACTCGAGCAGCGCCGACTGGGTTTTCGCGGACGCACGATTGATCTCATCACCAATCACAATGTTCGCGAAGACCGGGCCGGTCCGGAAATCGAACTGGTGCGTGTCCTGGTTGTAGATGGAGACACCCGTGACATCGGAGGGCAGCAGGTCCGGCGTGAACTGGATGCGCTTAATATCGCCGTCAATCGTGCGCGCGAGCGCTTTCGCCAAGAGGGTCTTACCGACGCCCGGCACATCTTCGAGCAGCAAGTGACCTTGCGCCAGAAGAACCGTCAGCGCCGTTTGCGCCACATCCTGCTTTCCGTCCAGCACCCCGCCGATGGCAGTGAGAATCCGCTGGCACGCGTCATGGAAGTCAGGGCCCAACGTCAGGTCTTGCTGTTGAAGTGTCACGGTTTCCTCTCGAGCGGTTGCTTTTTGAAGCGTAACCACTCATAGGATCAAGGTGTCAATGGCTCAATGTGGCTAGTCTAGTGGGGTGCAAGATCAGCAAACCCACGCAGAGACCCCAGCCGCTTACGTTCCGGAGGACCTTCGCGTCTTGCGGCAGCACGAGGAGAACGACGACGCAGCTCACCACAGTAACGGCGTTCCCCTTGTTAACGGGGCCCGGAGCGCGGTTGCAGAGAACGGGAAACGTAGGGACCGGAATTACCCACCGGCACCCGAGCCGCTGCCGTATCCGGTCATCGACAACCACACGCATATGGACTTTCGTGACGGCTGGGTGACCGTTTCCGTCAAGGACGCCATGGACACGGCAGGAGCCGTTGGTGTGCGCGGCGCCATCCAGGTGGGTTGCGATGTGGAGAGCTCGCAATGGGCAGTGGCTGCCGCCGAAGAAGATCCACGAGTGTTGGCTGCCGTCGCCATTCACCCCAATGACGCTCCACGTCTCGCTGAAACGAACGCGCTCGAGGACGCGCTCGCAGAAATCGAGCGACTCGCTCAGCACCCGCGAGTCCGAGCGATTGGCGAAACCGGTCTCGATTACTTCCGAACCGGCGAAGACGGCAGGGGAGTGCAGCGTTACTCCTTCGAACGGCATATAGACATCGCAGTCAGGGCCGGAAAAGCGCTCCAAATTCACGATCGTGACGCGCATGATGACGTGGTAGATGTCCTCAAAAGTGTGAGCAAGCTCCCGGAAAGCGTGGTCTTCCACTGCTATTCAGGTGATGAAGCTCTCGCCGAAATCTGCAATGAGTACGGCTGGTACATGTCATTTGCGGGCACGGTTTCCTTCAAAAACTCCAAAAATCAGCAGGCTGCGCTTGCAATTGCGCGTCCAGAGCTCATTTTGGTGGAAACAGACGCTCCATTCCTCACTCCGCACCCCTTCCGGGGTCGTCCGAACGCTGTCTACATGGTTCCCTACACGGTCCGCTTCATGGCCGAACATCGTGGGGTTGACGTGGAAGAACTCTGCAAGCAGCTCGAGTCCAACACTGAGACGGTCTACGGCAAATTCGATAGTTGATAACGATTCGATTACAATTGAACGTCAATAGCCGGGATCGGGGAAGTTTCCGGGTATAAGCACCCACCGCGTGGACACCCCGTTTGCGTGTCCAACAACGCGTGCTTAGCGCCAAGCGCCCGGATCCCGGAAGCTCTGCGTGCCACCGATTTTTCGGTGGCATTCCTCGTCCTGCCACCTTGAACAGGTGCCGTAGTGCGAGCGGCGTACATACCTCACCCCGTGCCCGGGATCACCGTCGTTTGGAATCTCGTGCTTCATGCCGCAAAAAGCCGCTGGGTCAAGCTCTCAGCTCAGGCCCTCATTGTTCTAGCAATCATCGGTGGCGTTTTTTACGCCGCCTCGTTCCAAAAATCAGTCGCCTTGTCCGTAGATGGCCAAGAGCGCACTGTCTCCGTCTTCGGAGCAACCGTTGCTGACGCTCTCGCCGCAGCAAACCTCACCCTCAGCCAAGAAGACCAGGTATCTCCTGCTCTGGATGCGCCCATCTCCGAGGGACAAACCATTGAAGTTCTCACCGAAAAAGGTGTGAAGGTTTCCATCGATGGCGCCGATCGCGTGGTCAACACCACCGGTTTGACCGTTGAAGACCTCATGAACCAGCTCGGCATTGAAGACGGCTCTGCTGTCTCTTTGGATGCAGACACCCTCCTGACGGGTCTGAACTCCACGCTGACCATCAAGACCGCTGACGCTATCGCTGAAGCCAAGAAGGAAGCCGCTGCTAAAAAGGCTGCGGCAGCCAAGAAGGCAGCAGCTGCAAAGGCTGCCGCCGCTCAGAAGATTGCTGAACAGAAGGCAGCAGCAGCCGCCAAGGTTGAAGCCGCCCGCGTCGCAGCAGCAGAAGCAGCTGCCGCAAAGGTTGCAGCCGCTAAGCAGGCAGCAGCCGAAGAAGCCGCTGAAGAAGCAGCTCAAGCCGCCGCCGCAAAGAAGGCAGCTGCCCAGAAGGTTGCAGCTCAGCAGGCTGCAGCTCAGAAGGCCGCTGCAACTACCCAAGCCGCAAGCACCGCAGCCGCACAGACGACGCAAGTTGCGTCGTCGTCCTCTGCAACCTCTACCGGTAGCGTGTCCTCCACGTGGGCCGCTCTCGCACAGTGCGAATCCGGCGGAAACTGGTCCATCAACACCGGCAACGGCTACTACGGTGGACTCCAGTTCTCGCTCTCTAGCTGGCAGGCAGTCGGCGGAACGCAGTACGCTGCGTACCCGCACCTCGCCACCGCAGCACAGCAGGTAGCCGCAGCTGAGAAGCTTCGCGCTTCCGGCGGCTGGGGCCACTGGCCAGCATGTGCAGCCAAGTTGGGCTTGCTCTAAAAAGCGTCGGACTGCGTTGAGCAGCCGTCAATACTCATGATGCCCGCGCAAGCTGCGGGTCATATCAGGCAGGGCCAGAGTGGTGCAAAACTACTCTGGCCCTGCCTATGTGTGGATTTTTACTAGGATGGACTGCGTGACTGACGCCCCGAACTCCACCCCGCTCCTTGGAGCCACCGATATTCGGCGACTCGCGGAGGAGGTGGGCGTGCACCCCACCAAGACCCTCGGGCAAAACTTTGTGATCGACGGCAATACCATCCGTCGCATCGTCAGTGCTGCCAAAGTGAAGCCGGATGAGACGGTCGTGGAGGTCGGACCAGGGCTGGGAAGCCTCACGCTGGGACTGATCGATGCCGCCCGCTCCGTGGTTGCCGTCGAGATTGACCCGCCGCTGGCGAAGCGACTCCCGCAGACCATCGCAGAGTTCCGCCCAGAGCGCGTGGATGACTTCACCGTGATCCTCAGTGACGCCATGGACGTGACCAGCCTGCCGGATCCGCAACCCACCGCGCTCGTGGCAAACCTGCCCTACAACGTGGCAGTGCCAGTGCTCTTGCACTTCTTTGAACACTTCCCGACCCTCCAGCATGGCCTAGTCATGGTGCAGGACGAGGTCGCGGACCGCTTGGCCGCCGGCCCGGGATCCAAAACCTACGGCGTCCCCTCCGCTAAAGCCGCCTGGTACGCGGACGTGAAAAAGGCCGGCGTCATCGGGATGAACGTCTTCTGGCCGGCACCGAAGATCCACTCGGGACTCGTCTCTTTCGAGCGCCGCGAAACACCCGTGGTGGACGATGTCCGCCGCGAGGACGTCTTCGCCGTCATTGACGCTGCCTTCGCGCAACGGCGCAAAACGCTGCGCGCGGCCCTCGCCGGATGGGCCGGAAGCGCCGCCCGTGCCGAAGAGATTTTGGTCGCCGCCGGAATCAGCCCCCAGGCTCGCGGCGAAACCTTGAGCATTCTTGAATTCGCGCAGATCGCTCGCAGCGCTCAGAACCTCGATGCCGGCGGTGCCGCGTGAAACGCCCGCCGCTGATCGTCAACCGGCACACCGCACTCACTGACCATGACCGCGACATGATCGGCCTGCGCTCCGTCGTGGCTCGCGCGCCGGGCAAAATTAATGTCTCCCTCGAAGTGGGACCACCCCGCGAGGACGGGTACCACTCCGTGGCCACCATCTATCTTGCGGTGAATTTATTCGAAGACATTCGCGCGAGCGAACGCATGGACACCGAGTTCACGATTTCGCTGAGCCCAGACTCGGCGCCGTTCGCGGACCCGGAGACTTTCCCCATTGGACCGGAGAACCTGGTGATCCGGGCTGCCGCAGAGCTTCGCGCCTACACGGGCGTGAAGGCCGGGGCTGACCTCGAAGTCACCAAACGCGTTCCCATCGCCGGCGGCATGGGTGGCGGCTCCGCGGATGCGGCGGCGGCCCTCGTGGCGTGCAACGCCCTGTGGGAGACTGGACTGAACCGCGAAGAGCTCGCGATTGTGGGTGCTCGACTGGGCGCGGACGTCCCGTTCGCTCTCTACGGCGGCGCTGCGGTGGGACTCGGCGTGGGGGATCAGCTCTCACCCTTGTTGCTGCGGAACGCGACTCACTGGGTCTTGGTGCCGGCCAGCTACGGGCTCAGCACCCCCGAGGTCTATGGAACGTTGGACAAGCTGCGCGCCGAACAGGACGTGGAAGCGCCCACGAATGTGGACGTTGACACCGTGCACGCACTGGTAGCCGCAAACGTTGAATCCCTTGCACTGAACGTGCGCAATGACATGGAGCAAGCGGCCATCCACTTGGCCCCGGAGATCGCCACCGTCATTGCCACCGGCGAAAAGCTGGGCGCAGCCCGGGGCATCGTTTCCGGTTCCGGTCCCACGATCGCCTTCTTGGCCGAGGACAAAGACCACGCGGAACAGCTCCGAACACTTATTAACGAGGAACTCGATGTGGACGCACTGGTAGTGCATGGACCGGCAAACGGCGCAGCCGTGGTCCACCACCATTCGGCGTTCCGCGGCAACTAGCCGCTACAGCAAAAACGAAGGACGTACATGGCTCACTTGTTGGGTGCAGAAAACCTCTCGATCGCTTTCAACGGTCGTGTCATTTTGGACAGCGTCAGCCTTGGCCTCAACGAGGGCGACCGCGTGGGTATGGTGGGCCGCAACGGCGATGGCAAGTCCACGCTCATGCGTTTGCTCGCCAAGCGCGGCGAGGGTGACAACGGCCGCGTGACGTGGGTGGGCGGACTCAACGTGGGCTACCTGGATCAGCAGGACGTGCTGGACGGCGACATGTCCGTGGGCGAAGCCATCGTAGGGGACGCCGACGAACACGAGTGGGCCTCCAACCGCACCGCCCGCGACATCATGGACGGCCTCGTCAAGGAAGTGGACTGGCACGCGAAGATCGCGGACCTCTCCGGTGGCCAGAAGCGCCGCGTGGCCTTGGCCAAGTTGCTGATCGGTGATCATGACGTGATCATGCTCGATGAACCCACCAACCACTTGGACGTGGAAGGCGTGCACTGGCTCGCTAACCACCTGAAGAACCGCTGGCGCCCGAATCAGGGCGGCCTGCTGGTGGTCACCCACGATCGCTGGTTCCTGGACGAAGTCTCCACGCGGACGTGGGAGGTTCACGACGGCATGGTGGAGCCTTTCGAAGGCGGCTATGCGGCGTACATCTTGCAGCGCGTGGAGCGCGATCGTCAGAACGCTTCCATTGAGTCCAAGCGCCAGAACCTGGCGAAGAAGGAACTTGCGTGGTTGCGCCGCGGCGCTCCTGCGCGTACCTCGAAGCCGAAGTTCCGCATCGATGCGGCGAACGAGCTCATCGCGGATGTTCCCGAAGTGCGCAACAAGGTGGAGCTTGCTTCCCTCGCGGTGACGCGCCTCGGCAAGGACGTCGTCGATATCCTCGACGCCTCCGTGTCCTACCCGGGCAAGGACGTGCTCAAGAAGATCGAGTGGCGCTTGGCTCCAGGCGAGCGCACGGGCATCTTGGGTGTGAACGGCGCCGGCAAGTCCACACTGTTGGGCTTGATCGATGGCACCGTGGAACCCACCGAGGGTCGGGTCAAGCGCGGCAAGACCGTCAAGGTGGTCACGCTGTCCCAGAAGCTCGATGAGCTCACCGAGTTCTTGAATGATCCCGTGCGCGTGGTCATCAGCCAGTTGCGCACCTCTTACACGGTGGGCGCCGGCTCCAAGGCTCAAGAGCTCACCCCGGGCCAGCTGTTGGAGCGCCTCGGCTTCTCCAACCACCACCTCTCCACGCCTATCAAGGACCTTTCGGGTGGCCAGAAGCGCCGCTTGCAGCTGCTCATGATCCTGCTGGAGCAGCCGAACATCCTCATCCTTGATGAGCCCACCAACGACCTCGACACGGACATGCTCGCCGCGATGGAGGACCTGCTGGACACCTGGCCGGGCACCCTGATTGTGGTTTCCCACGACCGCTACTTCCTCGAGCGCGTCACGGACCAGCAGTACGCCCTCTTCGGCGGCAAGCTGCGGCACTTGCCCGGTGGCGTTGACGAATATTTGCGCCTCCGAACGGAAGAGGAGGCACGCGCCGGGGCTGCGTCGTCGTCCTCCGCTTCCAGTACGACGACGCAGCCCGCCTCCTCAGATTCGGCTGCGGTTTCCGGGGCCGAACGTCGTGCGGCGCAGAAAGAAATTTCCACGATCGAACGGCGCTTGCAGAAGCTGACGCAGAGCATCGAGAAGGTTCACGCCAAAATGGCCGACCACGATCAGAGCGATTTCGATGGACTTCGCGCGCTGAACGAGGAGCTGCGTGGGTACGAGGATGAGGTCGCATCCCTCGAAGAACGATGGCTGGAATTGTCTGAGCTGGTGGGCTAAGCAGTAGTTTCAGTAACGAATTACTCAATCATTGGGATAACAATCTATTCAGGTCTAGGATTTAGCAAGGGAATGGATTGTTGGGGTGATCGTTCCAGTACTCTCACGCACCCTTCTTCCGCTCCAAACTTCTTGTGTTGCGTGAACTCGATGAAGGTGCTGATATTCGTTGAATGTCCTGGGGAAACCGTGGTGGCAAGGCATTCCCATGCTCCTTGCGATCATCGATGCAGTGGCCATTATTTTGGCAATGTTCATCGCCCAGCTGTACCGCTTCGGCGGGTTCGCCGGAAATGAGCTTCAAGGAATTATCGAAGCCGATTACACGGTTCTCTCGATCTCCATAGCGATTGTTTGGCTGATCCTTTTGGATATGTGGGGAACCCGGGATATCAAGATCATCGGCATGGGCACCGAAGAGTACAAACGGATTGCCGTGTCTTCCCTGTATCTCTTCGGAGCCATCGCGATTGTCTCCTACGCCTTCGGCATTCAGACAGCGCGCGGTTACGTAGGCTTGGCGCTTCCCGCCGGGTTGTTCCTACTGATCTCTGGCCGCTGGCTTTACCGCCGTCACCTCTCAAGGCAACGGCACGCCGGCATGTTCCAGCGCCGGCTGATGATCGTGGGTGGACCGTCCACGGTGCTGCACTTGTACACGAACCTCACCTCTGCCCCGGAAGCCGGTTACGAACCCGTGACCGCGTATTTGCCCGGTTTTGCCGTGCACGCACCCGATGGCGAAGAATTGCCTATTCCGGTGGCGGGCGTCTCTCGAGACGTCGAGGGAATCCTCGCAGCCGTCGAGCAGTACAAGGTGGATGCCTTGGCGATTTCCTCCGGTTCCATGCTGAGCCCGCGCGTGATGCGTAGCTTGGGGTGGGAACTGCAAGATCGCGGCGTCTCCATGATCATGGCTCCCGCCCTCACTGACGTGGCCGGACCGCGAATTCACACCCAGCCGGTCAACGGCTTGCCGCTCATCCACGTCTCCACGCCGAAGCTCGAAGGCATCAAGGGCTTCGCCAAGCGAGGCTTTGACGTCCTCGGTGCCGCGCTAGGACTGATCTTCCTCTCGCCAATTTTCCTGATTACTGCCCTCAGCGTTCGGCTGGATTCCAAAGGTCCCATCTTCTTCCACCAAAAGCGCGTCGGTAAAAACGGCGAGATCTTCTACATGCACAAATTCCGTTCCATGAATCCTGACGCTGAAGCCAAGAAGGCCGAACTCATGGATCAGAACGAATCCGATGGCGCGCTGTTCAAAATGAAGAAAGACCCCCGCATTACCAAGGTAGGCGCCTTCATTCGCCGCTTCAGCATCGATGAGCTGCCACAGCTTTGGAACGTGCTGGTGGGGGAGATGAGCATCGTGGGACCACGCCCGCCCGTGCCGGAAGAAGTGCAGGCCTACGAGAAGCACGTGCACCGCCGCTTCATGGTGCAGCCTGGAATCACGGGTCTCTGGCAGGTCTCCGGACGTTCCGGTTTGAGCTGGGAAGAAAGCGTGCGTCTAGACCTCTATTACGTAGAAAACTGGTCGCTCATTCAGGACATGGTAATCCTGTTCAAAACGGTTCGCGCCGTGCTGACCTCGGACGGCGCATACTAGCGGGCCCCGTACTAACGAGCACTGCAGGGTTACCGCGTTCCGGGCCCAGCGTCGTCGTACTAGCGTCCTTATGTGAGCGAGTCCGCACACGCGACCCACGTCACGGTGCGCACAGCAGTGTTTGAAATATGGCAGAATAGTTCACTGTGCTTGACTGGTTCTGGCACATTCCGCCCTGGTGTAATGGCAGCACCCCAGCCTTTGGAGCTGTGGAGTCTAGGTTCGAGTCCTAGGGGCGGAACCAGTCACGATGACTGGCCCCAGTAGTTCTCGAAGACGAACTATTGAGGCGAAAGAGAACCGTACTCGGGAGTTATAACTTGACCGTGGACAACCACTCGCCCGCCGCTGTCATCGTGTTGGCCGCAGGCGCCGGAACACGTATGAAATCCGCCAAGCCTAAGATCATGCATGAGATGTGTGGTCGCTCGATGGTGGGACACGCTCTCGCAGCAGCGCAGGGCCTTGAACCTGACTACCTCACCGCCGTGGTGCGCTTTGAACGCGACCGCGTCGCCGAGCACATCACCAGCATTGTCCCGGACATCATCATTGCCGATCAGGACGAAATCCCAGGCACCGGCCGCGCCGTCGAGCAGGGCCTCGAAGCCGTTGACACCGCCCACGGAGGACCCGTCCAAGGCACCGTGGTGGTCACCTACGGCGACGTCCCACTCTTGACCTCCGAACTGCTCCAACAGCTCGTCGCCGAGCACAACGAGCAAGGCAACGCCGTCACCGTCCTCACCGCCGTGCTGGATGACCCCACCGGCTACGGCCGCATCATCCGCGAAGCAGACGGCTCCGTCTCCGGCATCCGCGAGCACAAGGACGCCACCGACGAAGAACGTGCCATCAACGAGGTCAACTCCGGCATTTACGCTTTCGACGCCGCCATCTTGCGCGACGCCCTTCCGAAGGTCTCCACGGACAACGCCCAGCAGGAAAAGTACCTGACGGACGTTCTTGGACTGGCCCGCGAAGCAGGCGGCCGCGTCGCCGCCGTTGCCACGCAGGACCGCTGGCAGGTTGAGGGCGCCAACGATCGCGTCCAGCTCGCCACCCTTGGCAAGGAAATGAACCGCCGCGTCCTCGAAAAGTGGATGAAGCTCGGCGTGGGCATTATCGACCCTGACTCCACGTGGATTGACGTTGACGTAATCCTGTCCAACGACGTCACCATCAAGCCGGGCACCCAGCTCCACGGCCAGACCATCGTGGGCACGGACGCCGTGATCGGCCCAGACACCACGCTCACCAACGTGCGCGTCGGCCAGGGCACCACCGTCATGCGCTCGGTGGCCACGGATGCAGAATTCGCGGACCACTCCAGCGTGGGTCCGTTCGCCTACATTCGCCCAGGCACCAAGCTGGGCGAGGATGCCAAGATCGGCGCGTTCTACGAAACGAAGAACGTCACCGTGGGCAAGGGCTCGAAGCTTTCACACTTGGGTTACATGGGAGACGCTGAGATTGGTGAATACACCAACATTGGTTGCGGAAACATCACTGCTAATTACGACGGCGTCAACAAGCACCGTACGCAGATCGGCAGCCATGTCCGCACCAGCTCGAACTCCGTCTTTGTGGCCCCCGTGTCAGTAGGGGATGGCGCGTATACCGGGGCGGGCGCCGTCGTACGCAAGGATGTGCCTGCAGGAGCGTTGGCAATAACGTACGCTCAGCAGAAGAACATGGAAGGCTGGACGCAAGACAAGCGTCCCGGCACTCCAGCAGCGGAAGCCGCCCAGCGGGCACAAACCCCCTCAACAACAGATCGCCCAGGAGCTTAACGCATGAGTGAAATCAGCCATAACGTCGACAAGAAATTGGTGCTGGCTTCCGGCCGCGCGCACCCCGAGTTGGCTGAAGAAATCGCGGAGGCCCTCGGCACCGAGCTCCTTCCCATGAGCGCTTACGACTTCGCCAACGGCGAGATCTACGTGCGCTCGGGCGAATCCGTTCGCGGTAAGGATGTCTTCATCATCCAGTCGCACCCGGCACCGCTGAACAACTGGCTCATGGAGCAGCTCATCATGGTGGACTCCATGAAGCGCGCTTCGGCCCGCCGCATCACCGTGGTGTCCCCGTTCTACCCGTACGCCCGTCAGGACAAGAAGGGCCGCGGTCGCGAACCGATCTCCGCTCGTCTGATTGCTGATCTCTACAAGACCGCTGGCGCGTCCCGCATCATGTCCGTAGACCTTCACACCGCTCAGATCCAGGGATTCTTCGACGGTCCAGTTGATCATCTCTTCGCGATCCCGCTCCTGGCCGATTACATCCGTAGCCGCGTTGGCAACTCCCCAGTGACCGTGGTGTCCCCGGACACCGGCCGCGTGCGCGTTGCTGAGCAGTGGGCTGATCGTTTGGGTGGCGTGCCGCTTGCGTTCGTTCACAAGTCGCGCGATCTGACGGTTCCCAACCAGGCTGTTTCCAAGACCGTGGTGGGTAACATCGAAGGCCGCACCTGCGTGTTGATCGATGACATGATCGACACCGGTGGAACCATCGCTGGCGCCGTTCGCGTACTGAAGGATGCCGGAGCCAAGGACGTCATCATCGCGGCAACGCACGCGGTGTTCTCTGATCCAGCAGCGCAGCGCCTCTCCGAATGTGGCGCCCTCGAGGTTGTTGTCACCAACACCTTGCCGATCCCTACCTCGAAGCGTTTCCAGAACCTCACGGTTCTTTCGATCGCACCGCTCATCGCGCGCGCTATCAAGGAAGTCTTCGAAGATGGCTCCGTGACCTCGTTGTTCGACGGAAACGCCTAACCCTTATTGAGGATTTAGTGACTAGAGAAGTGACCCCACCTCGGCTTGCCCGGCGCGTGGGGTCACTTCTTTTATGCGCCTACCTCGCTGGAGCCGCTGTCCTGTTTTTCTGGCCCAGCGGATCGCGCATTCACCGGATGAATCTGGACTTCTGGTGGCAAACGCGGCGGCTGTTCGGCGCGCCACCAGGGTACGGGCCGGACCAGGCGGAGATCCTCGCTAACGCGATTGTGATGTTCTTGCCCGTGCTGGCGTTATGCCTCATTTTTGTGCGCGTGAAACCGTGGGTCTGGGTCCTGTTGGCAGCCCTCGCAAGCGCGGGGATTGAGGTTACTCAAGGCTTTGTACTTCCGCACCGTAAACTGGATCTAACGGATTTTCTGGCGAACACTGCGGGCGCCATGCTGGGAGGATTCGTGGGGGTGATCATCCTCCGTTTTATGGGCTCACGGGTTCCTTCTGACCCGGAGGACCGTTCAGCCGTTGACTAGGGGATTTTGTGGGCATTCTGTGGTTTTCAGCCATTCCAACACTTGTTGTGGTGTTGCTGGTCAGTGGTTTCGCGAAGCTGAAATCGCCGACCTCAACGGATGAGGCGTTCGCTTCTCTGCAGGTGCCAAAAGGGCTTTCCGCCCCCGTCTTCCGCCGCGGTTTGCCGTGGGCCGAGATCGCGCTGGGACTCGCCTTGCTCATCACGTGGGGTTGGGTCCACACGCTGGTCACGCTCGCGACGTTGGCGCTTTTTGTGGCGTATCTGGTGCTGGTGGCGAAGGCGCTTCAGCGCAACGACGGCGCAAGCTGCAATTGCTTCGGCGAATGGTCTCAAGCGCCGGTCTCCGGTTCCACGTTGATCCGCAACTATGTCCTGGTCGCCGCCGCCCTCATGGCGTTCGTGGGCTCCTTTACCGCTGCTGCCACCCATTTTTCGTGGATCCAGCAGCTAGGCGGCTCCGGTTGGCTGTACGTTCTGGGCTTGCTCATTCCGGCAGCCGTGGTCGCGGCCATTTTGTGGGATTCTTTGCGCAGCGATTCTTCCAGTACGACGACGCCGCTCGGCTCGGGTGCCTCATCCTCCGCGGGTGCGGGGGAGAGTTCGCAGCCACGAAGCGACGATGAAGAAGTGCTGGATTACCTTCGCGAACCAATTCCGTACCATTCTCTGAAAAAGCTTGACGGTACGAAGGTCACGCTGCGCCAGCTGGTTCGCTCCAACGCCGTGTTCATGGTGAAGCTGAGCCCGGGTTGCGGCTCCTGCGTCATGGTGATGAACCAGTGGGAGTCCCTCGCGAAGCGACTCCACCCCATCAAACTTCAAGCGGTCGTGGCGGATCCCAACACCATTCCGGCCGCGTTGAACGGTCACGATCCCGCGTTCATTCCGCAGCCTCTCATCGACGAGAACAACGACCTCAGCAACATATTTGAGCAGTACGGTACCCCGTGGGCGGTGGTGCTCGGCGCGGACAAGCTCCTGGCCGCTGGCCCCGTGGCCGGATCCGGTGCGATCTTTGAGATCGTCGATGAGATCGAGGCTCAAATGCAAGAAGCCGCAGCAGAGCAAGAAGCAGCTGTCGAGACCGAAGACGTCCAGTCATGAGCCCCTCAACTCGAGATCAGCCGGCGCAAGTGAAGCTGCTGACCGTGTGTACCGGAAATATCTGCAGATCTCCGTACGCGGAGCGGCTCTTGCAAGCGGGCATGGACGAGCTTCACCCCGGACTCTTTTCGGTAATCTCCGCTGGCACCATGGCGATGACGAATCAAGGCATGGATCAGCGATCGCTCGAGCGGCTTGAAGCAGCCGGAGGCTCGGGGGAGGGCCACGTCCCACGGATGCTGCGCAACGTGATGAACGTGAAGTATGACCTGGTGTTTGCGATGTCTGAAGAGCACCGCGTGGAAATCGTCAAGCAGTCGCCTCGGATGCTCAAGCGCGCGTACACCATCATGATGTTTGCGGATCTTTATGAGCAGCTCGTGGCAGATCCCAGCTCCGAGCTGGTGCGTGGGTGCGAGCCTGAGGGTGTCTTGGATCGGTGGGCTGGTTTAGGAGTGCTGGCAGCACGTGCACGCTCAAGCCTCGCAGTCCAAGGGTTCAACGATTACGACGTCCCGGATCCGTACCGGAAGGACAACGACGCGTACGACCAGATGGAAGCCGCGCTCAAACCGGCGATTTACCGAATTCTTGCCGCAGAAGAACAGGCCAGCGCCAGAAAGTTCTAGCGCTGGCCCTTCAATGGTTCAAAGAGTCCCTGTTTGCCAGGGATGTTCTCTGTCGAGGATTCGTGTCGGCTCTCTAGGACTCGTCGGAGCGTTTCGCTCGCGTGCCACGGAAGACGATCTCGTCGAAATTATCCGAGGAAGGCTTCGTGGCCGTCATGGACTGGCTCGACGTGCCCTGAGTTACCTCGGTGTGGCGTGAGTGGGACGCCGAGGTTGCCGGGGTCTGAATCTGCTCGGTCGGAGGGTTGTCGGTCACGCTCGCCCCTGGAACCTCCGCGGTAGTCTTCGCCTTGGTTTCCTTCTTCGAGTAGTACTTTCCGTAGTACCCGTAGCGTGAAGCCTCGGCTCCGCGCGTTGGAACCTGGTTCAGGATCACGCCCAGCTTGTTAGCGCCCACGCGATCCAGATTCTCGGTAGCCTTCGCAAGCTCGTCGATGGTCGGCTTTCCAGCTTTGACCACAATGAGCGCACCGTCTGAAACCTTCGCGAGCACGGCGCCATCGGTGACAGGCAGAAGCGGTGGTGCGTCGATGATGACGAAGGCGCGCTCGGAGAGATCCTCGAGAAGCTTGCGCATGGTCTTAGAGGCAAGAAGCTCCGAAGGGTTCGGCGGAATACGTCCGGCCGCAAGGACTTGCAAATTTGGAACGGGTTCGAAGTCCTGAAGGACGTCGTCGAGTTCCGCCTGACCCGCGAGTACGTCTGTGAGGCCAGCATCGCCAGGGAGGGAGAACATCTCTGAGATCACGGGGCGGCGCAAGTCGCCGTCCACCACAATGACCTTCTGGCCGGTCTGGGCGATGGTAACGGCCAGGTTTGCGGACAACGAGGACTTGCCCTCGCCGGGGACGGAAGACGTCACTACGATGACGCGCGGTGGATTGTCTACGTCCATGTAGGCCAAGTTAGTACGCAACTCTCGCAAGGCCTCGGAATAGGCATGGTAGTTGCGATCCGTGCGGGTCTCGGCCGAGTAGACCACGGGAAGGACCTGACGTCCACGAGAAAGACGGGGGTCCGAAGGCAAAGTGCCGACGGCGGACATTCCCACTTTTTGGATGGCCTCAACCGAGCGCACGCGACGATCCAGCAGATGCTTGATAGCAGCCCAGATCAGACCCAGCACCAGCCCAACGACGGCCCCCATGAGGACGGCCTGGTTCACGTTCGGGGCGTAAGGAGAGGTGGGTAGGGTTCCTTCGGTCATAGGCATCAGCTCAACGGCCGGCTGAAAATCCTCGTCAACACCGTTAACACCAGTGGACTCGATATTGTGCGCTTCCTCAGCCAGAGCTTGAATCCACACGTTCGCGAGCTGCTGGGCAAACGCTGGATCTGATGCACGTGCAGTAACACGCAGTTCGGTGGTGCCATCGACTACAGCCGCGGTGATCGAGCCAATGAGTGCGCCAGCGGGTGGAACATCGGCGACGCCCAGTTCCGTGAGCTTCTCGACGGCACGCTCGCCAGTTCGCTGCGAAGACGCCATGACGGCGTAGGAACCGGCTCGGTCCTGAGCCAGCGAGTTGCCCGCGATGGCTTCACCGATCGTGGAGGACTTGGGGGTGACGATCAACCCCGAGGACGTGGATTGGTACATCTTGGGCTGAAGCGCAGCCCATCCAAACCCACATAGCGCGCCGACAATCGTGGCGATGAGCAGCACAGGCCAGAAACGCCTGACCACGGCCATCAGTATGCGCAGGCCCTCGCCTTGACGTTGGTCTTCATCGATCGGCACAGCATCCCCCAGAGATGGTAATCACGTTAGACAATTCCCTAGTCTAGTTCAGGCCGGGGAACTGCGGTTCAGGCGAGTCTAGTTGAAGTGGTAATATTGTCTTCAAGTGCCAAGGCGAGGGTGAGTTCGCGTAATTCACCGTGATCGACAAGGCCGGACGAAAAACTTCCGTCAGCTGCGCTCAGACGCAAGCAGGCGCCGTCGTAATTTATCTGGCTCCCGATTCCGGTAAGAGCCCCCACCTCCTGGCAATAAGAGAAAAATTCTTTATTGGAGGACTTATGTCTGATAACACCAAGCTTAACGGCGAACTTCGCGACGATTTCGGTAAGGGTGCTGCTCGTCAGGCACGCCGCGCCGGCAAGATCCCTGCAGTGATCTACGGTCACGGCGCAGAGCCAATCCACGTTCTTCTTCCAGCACAGGCAACCACGCTTGCTGTGCGTCAGTCGAACGCTTTGTTGACCATCGTTGTTGACGGCGAAGACCACGTTGCCCTCGTGAAGGACATCCAGCGCCACGCGCTCAAGATGACCGTTGATCACCTTGATCTCCTCACGGTTCGCCGTGGCGAGAAGGTCACCGTTGACGTGAACGTTCACGTTGAAGGCGAAGTTGCTCCGGGCGCTGTCTTCAACCTTGAGTACCCAACCGTTTCCCTTGAGGCTGAGGCTTTGAACTTGCCTGAGTCCGTCACGGTGAACATCGATGGCCGCGAAGCTGGCGACAACGTCTTGGCTTCCGACATCCAGCTCCCAGAAGGCGCAACCTTGCTTCTTGAGGCTGACACGGTTATCGCAACCGTTGCAGCTCCAGTTGAGGCTGACCTTGGCGGGTCCGAAGAAGGCGAAGCTTCCGCTGAGGCTCCTTCCGAGGAATCCGCAGAGTAATTCTGCTGGCAACTCATGGCTGAAACCTGGATTGTGGTGGGGCTCGGGAATCCCGGGTCCCAGTACGCCGGAAACCGTCACAACGCGGGCCACATGGTTCTTGATGAACTTGCGGCCCGCGTTGGCGGTAGCTTTACGCTCGATGCCTCCCGTAAAGCCAATGTGCTTGCCGGGCGGATGGGCATCGGCGGACCTCGCGTGGTGTTGGTGAAACCCACTACGTACATGAATGTCTCTGGCGCACCCGTTGGCGCCGTGACGAAGTTCTTTGGGGAAACCGAAGAGCACGTCATTGTGGTTCATGATGAAATCGATATTCCGTTTTCGAGTATTAAGCTCAAACGGGGCGGTTCCGAAGGCGGGCATAACGGCCTGAAGTCCGTCTCCCAAGTACTGGGCACGCGCGATTACCTGCGGGTTCGGGTGGGCGTGGGACGTCCTCCTGGCCGCATGGATACCGCGGATTGGGTGCTCCAGAATTTCAGCAAGGCGGAAGCGAAAGATCTTCCTTTTTTGATTGACGACGCCGCCGACGCCACCGAACAGCTGATTCGCGAGGGCCTTGTGGCCGCGCAGCAAAAGTTCCACGGTAAAGCTGATCAAGCATCAAAGGCCTGATTTTCGGGCCACTACAGAGGAGTCTTGTGGCTGAAGAGCTTGCCGCACCGTTGACCATTGAAGAAGTCAGACGGTTGCGAGCCGATTTTCCGATTCTCTCGCGCGAGATGAACGGTCAGCCGCTCATCTACCTCGATTCCGGTGCCACTTCCCAGACCCCACAGTGTGTGTGGGATGCTGAGCAGCAGTTTTACGAATCCTTCAATGCTGCCGTGCACCGCGGCGCTCATAGCCTCGCTGTTGAGGCCACTGACCTGTACGAAGAAGCGCGAGCCACTGTTGCACGCTTCATTGGCGCGTCCGAGCGCGAGCTCGTGTGGACCTCGAACGCCACCGAAGCGCTGAACCTGATTGCGTACTCCTTCTCCAACGCGTCCTTGGGCCGTGGTGGGGATGCCGCGAAGCCGTTCCGTTTGGGTCCGGGCGATGAAATCCTCACCACGGAGATTGAGCACCACGCTAATCTGCTGCCGTGGCAAGAACTTGCGGCCCGCACGGGTGCCACTTTCCGTTACGTCCCCGTGCTGGCGGATGGTTCCATTGATTACGACGCCGCAGCTCACCTAGTAGGGCCGCGCACCAAAATTTTTGCCTTCACTCATGTGTCCAACGTGCTGGGCGTCGTGACCGACGTTGCCCGCTTGGTTGCGTTGGCTAAGGGCGTTGGCGCGTTCACGGTGTTGGATGCCTGCCAGTCCACCCCGCACAAGAAGTTGGACGTTAAAGCCTTGGACGTGGACTTTGCCGCGTTCTCGGGACACAAGATGCTGGGCCCCACCGGTATCGGCGGGCTTTACGGCCGCGCCGAGCTCTTGGACGCTATGCCACCGTTCTTGGTGGGCGGTTCCATGATCACGAAGGTGACTATGGAAGGCGCCGAGTATTTGCCGGCTCCCACGCGATTCGAGGCCGGCACCCAGCGCATCTCCCAGACCATCGCGTTGACCGCGGCAGTGAACTACCTCGACGAAGTCGGCTTGGATCGCATCGCCGCGTGGGAGCACCAGCTGGGCCAGCAGCTTGTTGACGGTCTTTCCAAGATCCCTGGTGTTCGCGTGCTGGGACCAACAGATGTGCCGCGCATCGGCGTAGCCGCTTTTGATGTTGAAGGCGTCCACCCGCACGATGTTGGCCAGTACTTGGACTCCGTAGGCATCGCGATTCGTGTGGGTCACCACTGCGCTCAACCGCTGCACCGCAAGCTAGGGCTTGCCGCTACCAGCCGCGCCTCCACCTACCTGTATTCGCTGCCGAGCGAAGTCGATGAGCTGGTGCGCCGCGTGGCAGAAGTGCGACCGTTCTTCGGTCTATCTTAAAGATCATTACGAAGTCTAAGGATTCTCATGAACGGGCTTGAACAGCTGTATCAGCAAGTCATTTTGGACCACTCGAAGCGTCGCATCGGCGACGGCTTCAAGAACATCGCCGAGACCGATCCTCACGGGGAATCGCACCAGTACAACCCCACGTGCGGTGACGAGATTCGCGTGCGCGCCACCGTCGCCGATGGCCGCGTGACCGGACTCGAATGGGAGGGGCAGGGCTGCTCCATCTCCATGGCGTCCGCCTCCGTACTCACCGAGCTCGCCGTGGGCGAAGAGCACGAAGAATTCACGCAACAGATCGAAGCGTTCCGTTCCGTGATGCGCTCGCGTGGCACTGAAACCCCAGATGAGGAGCTCTTGGGGGATGCCTCCGCCTTCGCTGGCGTCTCCAAGTTCCCGGCGCGCGTCAAGTGCGCCATGCTGGCCTGGGTCGCGGCTGAAGATGCCGTGAACCAAGCTTCAAACGTGTGAGAGACTTCCAGACTCACCACATAGGATGAACCTTATGGCTGACGAGACTCCTCACGAATCCTCCACAGTAAAAACTCCGGAGACGGAAAAGAAGAAGGATTCGTGGACATCGGTGCTCTTGTCCACCGCCCTGAACCTGATCATCGCCATCGCGGTCGTTGCCTTGGTTCAGGCGTTCTTCGTCAAGGTTTACCAGGTTCCCTCGGGATCCATGGAAACCACCCTCAACGTGGGGGACCGGATTGTGGTGAATCGGACCGCCTACAACGGCGCCGAACCACCGAGCGGGGACATCATTGTGTTCCGCGCCGATGAGAACTGGTCAGACGAACTTCCCGAAGGCTCCACGAGCTTTCTGGGCTCACTCGCCAAGGGATTCGGTGACATCACCGGAATCGGCCCGTCCAATGAGAAGTACCTGGTCAAGCGCGTGATCGCGCAAGGCGGAGACACCGTGGAGTGCTGCACCTCCGAAGGCGCCCTGACGGTCAACGGTGAAGCCATCAACGAGGACTATATTTACGAGGATCTGCCCTTTGTACCGGGCAGTCTGGATTGTTCCACCGATCCCCAGTCCTACCGGTGCTTCGGCCCCATCACGGTGCCCGAAGGGCAGGTTCTTGTGATGGGTGATCACCGCTCGGCCTCGAGTGACTCCGTGATCAACTGCCGGTACGAAGGCGTTGCCGCGGATGACTCCTGCGCCCGCTTCGTGAAGAAGGAAGACGTCATTGGCCGGGTCTTCTTCAAGCTCTGGCCGGTCACCGACTGGCGCGGCTTCTAAAGATCAGTAGCGATCGCCGCGGGTAATGATCCCGTTGGCGAGCAAGGATTCGAGGGCATCGCTCAGGATTCGATCCACATCCGCTGGGGAGTTCTCAATATCGCGGGCTTCCTCCACGATGTCCTCAAGAGTCATGGGTGATTCCAGCAATTCCCACACCAACGGTCCCACGCCGTTGAGCATCGTGAACTTTTCGCCCATCAGCACGCACAACGTTCCATCATCAAAGTAGACGGCGTCATCAACGTTGAGTCGCATATATTCGAGGCCCACTGGTCGAGCTTCGGGAGTATCCAAAGGACGCAAATTCTCCGCCGGAACCCACCGCTCGCGAGCGGCACCTGACGTTGCGTGTCCCTCCGGACGAGTCCCATTGAGCCCAGCGGTCACAGCAGTTGCATGAGGCCGCGCGTGTAAAAGATCGGCCATGAGTCGGGTGAGGTCGCTCGCTTCTGAGTAGTGCAAGCGACGTACCCCGCCGGTGCGGTCAATGGCCTGGCACAAGCGCACTAGACCGCGATCCATTCGGGAGAGCGAAGAAGTCTGGGGAGCGATCAAAGAAATCGCTTCAACAATGTTGACGTGCTCCGCAAAGGGTGCCGCCACCTGGCCGTCTTTGTCACGGTGGAGCAGGCACACCAGAGAAAGGTGGGCGGGACCCGAAGGCGCTAAGAGCTCGAGCTCATCAGGGCCGTGCTGGATCTTCGGACGCACCAGATCGCCCTCCAAAATGGAGAGCGGTTTCGGGAACTGGAACACCGAGTAGTCGGCGTCAATGCCCACGGTTTCGTCCGTGAGGTACTCAAACGAACGCCCCAGGGTTCGGGTAGCCGTGGTTTTACCGCCGCCAGATTCGGCCACCAACACGAAAGTCTTGGGCGATTCCGGATCTTTGAGCGCGGCTCCGTGGAACATCAGCAACGAGCCCTGTCCGGAAGCAATGGCTGCGGCGGTGGCACGGTAGACCACTCGTTCGTGGAAGACGTTCCAGTCTTCATTGTCGTTACGGGCCAGAGTGTCACTTGCTGGTTCGGAGTTGGCCTCTGCAGCGCTGATCAAGCGCGGAGTGCACCGAGACCACGCCTCGAAAATCAGCGTGGTCTCGGAAGGGGATAGCCCCGCAATATCTATAGCCCCACGTAATGTCGTTAAGCGCACGAGGTGAGCTGCGTCGTCGTCATTCGTGGGCGAAGAATTCGCAACGGAAAGGGTCGTCGGGTCCGGTGTCACCTCATGTGGCACTGTTAGATCCTCTCCGCGCACAAATGATCAACGTTAGTCTTGCTGATACACGTCCGGAATACCGTCGTTGTCTTTATCAACCTTCTCACGTTCCGCGATAAGTCGGTAACGTTTGTCACGCGGTTTGAGAACTAAAATTCCAAGAATCGCGGCGATAAACGAGCCGCTCAGAATCGCAATCTTTGCATGGTCGTTGTGAGCGGATTCCAAACCGAAGCTGAGCTCGGAGACCAGCAAGGACACAGTAAAGCCGATTCCGGCCAGCAGCGTGACGCCGAAGAGGTCGCCCCACTTCACCTCGGGTGAGAGGTTTGCGTGGCGGGTCTTGGTGACGAGGTAGGTGGCGCCCATAATGCCGATCGGCTTACCGACCACCAGGCCGATTACGATGCCCCACACCACGGGGTCGGACACAATTGCGGAGAAGCCGCCTTCGCCGCCCACCACGGTGACGCCGGCGGAGAAGAACGCGAAGATGGGGACGCAGATTCCGGTGGAGAGTGGGCGGAAGCGGTGCTCAAAGACCTCAGCGAGGCCGTTTTCCGACTTTCCGTCGGAGCGGAATACGGGAACGCAGAAGCCCAAGATCACGCCGGCAATGGTGGCGTGGATGCCGGACTGGAACACGCACCACCACGCGAGAATGCCCAGCGGAAGCAGGATGAGCCAGGAGGCCCAAGCGTTCTTAGCGCAGAAATCGCGAGCCTTGTGAGCAATGATGAAGTACGCGGCGATCGGGACCACTGCCAGCAGCGCATAGAGCGGCACCAGGTCAGAGGTGTACACGAACGCGATGATCACAATGGCAATGAGGTCATCCACCACAGCTAGCGTGAGCAAGAAGATGCGCAACGGTGACGGCAGGTTGGAGCCGACCACTGCGAGCACGGCTACCGCGAACGCGATATCCGTTGCGGTGGGAATCGCCCAGCCACGCAGGGTCTCACCGGCGGTTGCCATATTGAAGGCAACGAAGATGAGCGCTGGAACCAGCACGCCACCGAAGGCTGCGGTCACGGGGACAATCGCTTTGGAGAAATCGGCGAGATCGCCAGCGACGAACTCCTTCTTCAGTTCCAGTCCGGTCAGGAAGAAGAAGACTGCCAAGAGCGCATCTGCGGCCCAGTGCCCAATGGACAGGTCCATGTTGGCCCACGGGATGGCGATGTGAAAGTCGCGAATCGCGAAGTAGGTGGGAGCCCAGGGCGAGTTCGCCCATACAATCGCCACCAGTGCCGCGGCGATTAAGACCATGCCACCCACGGTCTCTTTACGGAGGATGTCTCCGATTCGATTAGTTTCTTCCCACGAGCCGCGGCCTAGGACGGCGCCGCTGGGCTTGCCGTCAAAACCTGCTGGTGTGGGTGAGGAATTATTACTCATGAGAACCTCTCGGTAGGCGCTATAAAGGACATCGCCGACCAGACTTCCCGGCACACCGTGGTCTACGTTACAGGCAAAAAAGTTGGGCCACAGCGTTTTCGCCGCGGCCCAACCAGAAATTTACGTTGAAAATAAATCTGAAATTCGAGTGTGGTATTTACCCGAGAACGCTCTTAGCGCTCGAGCCACGCCTTCGCTTCTTTAGCCTGCAAGTTCAGTGCCTTAGACACGAACGGCTCAGCTGCTGCTGCGATTTTTCCGCCCATGAACGGAATGGAGGACTTAACCTCACCGGCAAGATCCACGCGGGATCCTTCGCCTGCGGCCACGATGTTCTGCGTCGCATTCACGGAGACAGGCGCGCCTGCAACGTCCACGCGAACCGTCGAGGAGCGGGAACCGTCAGCCGCTGGGGCAGCCCAGTCTTCCTTCTGGGTAATGGTGATGGTCTGTCCCACTACCTTGCGGGCGATCTCGGGGAGGCGTGCGGTAGGAACTTCACGCACAATCTCGGTGGAGAAAGCGCCAGCTGGGTCACCGGTCACGGTGAAACCCTTGAGGGAGCCGCCAACGCGCGTGGAAACGTGCTCAACGAACTCGCGGTTGGTGAACGTCTCGAGGATCTGCTGAGGAGTAAAGGGCAACGAAGTGCTTGCATTGAGAGCCATATCCACATCCTAAAGGGCGAGGCCGTGTAGGCGAGTAAACTAACGAACGATCATGACGACTACAGCCACGCATCCAGTCCTTGCTCTTGATGGCCTCCGTCAAGCGTTGTCCGCCGATTCCATCCTTCCCGTCTTGCGCACCGTTGCGGGCCGTTCCTTTGGCGAGCGGACGCAAGATCTTGAGATCGCCGCTCCCACCGGTTTGCGTCCTATTGTGTGCGCTGAGGTGGCGGACGCGGTGAACCCTAGCGGCGGCGTCGTTCTGGCCATCACCGCAACCGGCCGCGAAGCCGAAGATCTCACCGCGGCGCTCGCCGCGTACTTGCCAGCGGATACCGTGGCTGAATTCCCATCCTGGGAGACGCTGCCCCACGAACGCCTGTCACCGCGCTCGGACACGGTGGGCCGGCGGCTTTCCGTGTTGCGTCGCTTGCATGACGGGAAGAACGACGACGCAGCTCGCCTTAAGGTGATCGTGGCGCCGATTCGCGCTGTGGTTCAGCCGCTCGTGAAGGGCTTGAGCGAACTGCGTCCTGTGCGGGTCGCTGTGGGGGAAGAGTATGAGTTCACCGCGTTGGTGAAGGCGCTCGCGGATGCTGCGTATGCTCGCGTTGATTTGGTGACGCACCGTGGTGAGTTTGCGGTGCGCGGTGGCATGATCGACGTTTTCCCTCCGACCATGGACCATGCGATTCGCATTGATTTCTTCGGTGATGAAGTGGATCAAATGCGTTACTTCTCAGTCGCCGATCAGCGGTCGATCCCGGGGGAGGGGCCGCGCGAAATCATCGCTCCGCCGTGCCGCGAACTCTTGATCACCCCCGCCGTGATGTCCCGCGCCGCGCGCTTGCAAGAACAGCTCCCCGGCGCTGCCGAAATGCTGGAGAAGATCGCGGGCGGCATCGCCGTTGAGGGCATGGAGTCCTTGGCACCGGTTCTGGTGGACGCCATGGTGCCGTTCATGAGCGAGCTACCCGAGGGGTCCATCGCGGTCCTCATGGAGCCCGAGCGTGTGCGGGCCCGTTCTCATGATCTTGCCGCCACCAACGAAGAGTTCTTGGCCGCTGCCTGGAACACTGCCGCTCACGGTGGCGCTGCGCCCGTGGACATCTCCGCCGTTGACGCGTCGCTGAACTCGGTGGCGAGCGTGCTGTCCTCCGGAAACTTCGCCTCGCTTGGCGAGACCCGTGACGCAGCGGTGAAGTCCCATGTCTCTTGGTGGTCTATGACCAGCCTCGGTGCGGATACCGAGCTATTGCCGGATGCAGGAACGCTCCGAATTCAAGCGCACGAACCACACGGCTTCGCGGGCAACGTGCAGGAAATGCTCAACTTCTTGAGCGCCCAGGTCAACGATGACTGGCGCGTTGTAGTGGTCACCGATGGTGTTGGTCCAGCTCAGCGCATCGCCGAACTCTTGCATGATGCAAACATTCCCGCACACCGCGTGGAATACCTCAAGGAAGAACCCACCACGCACTTGGTGGAGATCACCACGGCCCAAGCCGGACACGGATTTATCTTCCCCGAGCTGAAGCTCGCGCTCTTGACGGAAGCGGATCTGCTGGGCCGCTCATCGGCATATGCCGTAAAGAGTGGCAAGAAACTGGCCGCGCGCCGTCGTAATGCCGTGGATCCGCTGCAACTGACCGAGGGCGATTTCGTGGTGCACGAGCAGCACGGTATCGGTAGGTTCGTGGAACTGATTCAGCGTAAGATCGCCGGTTCTGACGGCATGCGCGAGTATTTGGTGCTCGAGTACGCAGCATCGAAGCGCGGAGCTCCCGGGGACCGTTTGTTCGTGCCCACTGATCAGTTGGACCAGCTCACACGCTACGTGGGCGGCGAGACGCCGACGCTCTCCAAGATGGGTGGAGCGGACTGGTCTCAGACTAAGACTAAGGCGCGCAAGGCCGTCAAGGAGATCGCCGGCGAGCTCATCAAGCTGTACTCGGCGCGCATGGCCTCTCGTGGGCACGCGTTTGCCCAGGATACGCCGTGGCAGCACGAGCTCGAGGATGCGTTCCCGTTCGCGGAGACCCCGGATCAGCTCACCGCTATCAACGAGGTCAAGGCGGACATGGAGAAGGAGATCCCGATGGATCGCCTCGTCTCCGGCGACGTGGGCTTCGGTAAGACCGAGATCGCCGTGCGTGCGGCATTCAAGGCTGTTCAGGACGGCAAGCAAGTTGCTATTTTGGTGCCCACCACACTGTTGGCCCGCCAGCACTATGAGACGTTCTCCGAGCGTTTCGCCGGGTTCCCCGTGCGGGTCAAGGCGCTCTCGCGATTCCAGACCGCCAAGGAGTCGAAGGAGATCATCGCTGGGCTCAAAGAGGGTTCCGTTGATGTAGTGATTGGTACGCACCGCTTGCTGTCCAAGGAAGTCGAGTACAAGGATCTGGGACTCGTCATTGTGGACGAGGAACAGCGCTTTGGTGTGGAGCATAAGGAAGCGCTCAAGAAGATGCGCACCAACGTGGATGTTCTTGCCATGTCCGCGACGCCGATTCCGCGAACACTTGAGATGTCTTTGACCGGCATTCGGGAGACCTCGACGCTGGCCACTCCGCCAGAAGAGCGTCACCCCGTGTTGACCTATGTGGGGCCGTACACGGATAAGCAGGTGACTGCGGCGATTCGCCGCGAGCTCATGCGTGAAGGTCAAGTTTTCTTCGTGCACAACCGTGTCTCCTCGATTGACAAGGTTGCCGCGCAACTGCGCGAGCTCGTTCCGGAGGCCCGAGTCGAGATCGCCCACGGCAAGATGTCCGAGACCCGCCTTGAGCAGATCATGGTGGATTTCTGGGAAAAGAAGTTCGACGTGCTGGTGTCCACCACCATTATCGAAACCGGCCTAGATATTCAGAACGCCAACACGTTGATTGTGGACCGTGCGGATAACTATGGTCTGTCCCAGCTGCACCAGCTCCGAGGCCGTGTGGGCCGTGGACGCGAGCGTGCGTACGCGTACTTCTTGTGGAACTCGGAGAAGCCGCTGGGTGAAGTGGCTTTGGAACGTCTCAAGGCCGTGGCGGCTCATAACGAGTTGGGATCTGGCTTCCAGCTGGCCATGAAGGACCTTGAAATCCGTGGCGCCGGTAACCTCTTGGGCGGCGAGCAGTCCGGCCATATCGCCGGCGTCGGCTTTGACTTGTATCTGCGCTTGGTGGGTGAGGCTGTTGCCGATTACCGCGGTGAGAAGGAACAAGTCACCGCTGATGTGCGCATTGATCTGCCGGTCAACGCGCACTTGCCGCACGATTACGTGCCGAGCGAGCGACTCCGTCTCGAGGCCTATCGAAAGCTGGCCGCCGCGCACGACGAAACCCAGATCCAGGACGTGGTGGAGGAATTCACCGACCGTTACGGCGAGCTGCCGGAAGTGGTCAGCAACCTCATTGACATCGCCCGACTGCGGCTGTTGGCGACGAGTGCTGGACTCACAGACATCGCCGTTCAAGGCAATTTCGTCAGAGTTTCGCCGATCAGCAACTTGCCGGAATCCCGTCAGGTCCGCTTTGAGCGCATGTACCCCGGAACGCTGATGAAGCCGGCGATGGATCTAGCCCTGATCCCGAAGCCAAAGACCGCCCGTGTGGGTGGTCGCGATCTGGTGGACCAGGAGATCATTCAGTGGGCCAATGAGCTGGTGAAGAATATCTTCGTGCTGGAGAACGCCACTGCTTAGCGAAGAGTGTTTCCAAAACAAGAGGGTTGGGGCTGTGAGACGTTTGATCTCGTGGCTACAACCCTCAATTCTTGCCAATCAGAAGTTAGTTGCGAACCCAATCACAGGGGAGTGTGGCTGTCCACGTCTTCGGTGTACCTTCAGGTGTTATTTGCACTGTTACCGAAGTCAAACGAGTATCCGTAGAGCAAATATCGCTGACTTCCGAAACTGTTCGGTTCCATTCCGGACCTCGGGTCGACCACTCGTCACCACGAGAATCAACGCCGCTTCCAATGATAAGCAGGGAACAAAATGCTATCTTCACTGTTTTAGTTACCCAGCTTCCGTGAGCCCAGCTAAGTAAAACGAGCAACGCCGACGGTATGAGAACGGCGGGCATGAGTGAGTACCGTGAAACCTTCGCAACCCCGCTAGATACGGAGATGGCATCAAGGTTTGCAAAATTGATGGTTGCCAGAAAGAAACAAAAGGCCGCCGCGAAGAGCAGGCAAGCCATTAGTCGCGTTTGGAGAGGAGATTGTTTCCAAGAAACCAAGAATACGAGTGCTACCAAAACCAGTGTCATCACAGCCGTTATCAAGGCGCCGGTAGTCATCACGCCGACTGTTGCTCCCGTTTCTCCAAGCAACGGGACAGTCAATACTCGAACGACAATGGAGCTGAAGAATTCCACCGGAACAGCAAGGAAGCTAGACAATGCCGACTCGCGAGCATCTGTGTCAATAATCAGAACATGCAATAAGAACGCGGGGAAGTAGAGAGTCGGTAGGATCCTCTCACTGCCTCGTAAGGTGATCACGCGCCATAACGCAATCGGTGCCAGAGCAAGGGACAGAGGGTCACTCAGAACCCCGCCCCAGAGAAAGAAGAGTCCAAGTAGTCTCCATCCCCAAGATCTAAACACTCCGAGTAGGGCAAGCGTGGCACCAATGTCCAAGAACCAGCGCAAATTCGTGATGTTACCTAGTACTTCTTGCTGACCTGAACCAATGAATAAAACCGTGGCGGCTGCTGCAATCCCCCACCGCCAAGTTTTGGCGTACGGGCCCAGAACGCCCAGAAGCAAGAAGAACAGTGCAACCCTGATGAGGGCAACCGCTGCGGCGATATATAACGAGAAGTATTGAGGAGGTAGGAGGGTTCCGAGTTCGGCAATTATTCGAGGATAGACGTGCAAGTACCCGGTGTAGGTAGCGAGCAGATTATTGTCCTGAAGTGCATCGGTTAGAAAGATCAAACCGTCTTCTTTATGAAGATGGTTTGTGAACGATCCATAAATTCGCGGGGTGAGCAACCACAGAAATCCCACTATTGAGATGAGCCACAACGTGACTTTGCGAGTCCCCTGAGGGAACCCGCTGGGGCCCTGTGGTCCCTGGAGCACTATTTTTGGGGAAGTCAAAGTGCCTCGTAACGATGAAAGTGGCCTAGTTTCAAGAACAGGCGAGCTGGGATGAGAAAAGTGTTTTGATCTACTTTGACGAGCTAGATGCTGCCCGGCGCTTGCCTGACTGACGGCGGGTGCGCTGTCCATCGGTCGAGGTGTAGTAGTAGGAATCCGAGTAGTAGCCGTACTGACCGGCGCTCGAGCCCTTACGTGGAACCTGATTCAGCACTACACCAAGTACGTGACCGTTGACGCGCTCCAAGCGGTCCGTCGCCTTCTTGAGAGCCTCAATACTGGTGCTACCTGCTCGGGCAACCACCAGCACGCCGTCAGCGGAGGTGGACAGTACCGATGCGTCCGTCACCGGAAGAAGCGGTGGAGAGTCGACGATCACTACGGATTCTTGAGCGAGATCTGTGAGCAAACGCTTCATGGCGCGAGAGCCCAAAAGTTCGGAAGGATTGGGTGGAACACGGCCGGCGCCGAGAACCTGCAGGCGCGGATCGCCAGACCACTCTTGCAAGACGTCATCGAGATCCACGGCACCAGATAGCAAGTCAGTGAGGCCAGCGCCCGACTGAAGCTGGAAGATGTCCGTCTGGACGGAGCGGCGAAGGTCTGCATCGATCAGGACAACCTTGCTGCCGGATTGTGCAATGGTGACGGCGAGGTTTGCTGCGATCGAGGACTTACCTTCACCAGCGAGGGCGCTCGTGACCACAATGATGCGTGGAGGGTTATCCACTCGCGAGAAGGTCAGGTTGGTGCGGAGCTCGCGAAGTGCTTCTGATGTGGCCCAACCCTGCTTGTCCCCGGGCTCGCCCACGGTGATGACCTGACGGTGATGATCCAAGCGCTTGTCCTGGGGGACAGTTCCAAGAACCGGGTGACCGGTGGTGGTTTCCACCTGTTCGGTGGAGCGAATGCGAACGTCAAAGAGGTGCTTGATGAACACAAAGAGTGCTGCCAGGATCAGCCCGGCAACAGCGCCGTACATGAGATTGGTGCGCAGGACAGGTGCAGACGGTGCGCTTGGAAGAAGCGCGCTGGAAATTGGAATGATCTGAACTACCGGAACGCTTGAGGTGGAATCCGTTCCTCCGGTAGCCATCACGCGCTCCACGCGCGCGGCTTCCTCTGCCAATGCCGAAGCGAAAGCGTCAGCCGACGCGCGGGCATGCTCCGGATTCTCTGCAGTAGCCGTCACGCGAATCTGCGAGTTACTCGGATCCTTGGTGAACGTGACGCCCTTCCAGCTGACGGCTTGTCCCTCTTCGGCAAAATGCTTGCTCACCAGCTGAGATACTTCCGGGGCGTTACCAAGAGCTAAGTACGTTTCCGCCTTGGTATTTGCCAGGGTTTCTGCTGATAAGTAGCTGCCCAAATTGTTTCCGCCGCCAGCCACTACCATCACCGTATTGGTAGCCGCGTACGTTTTGGAAGAGATTAGGAAGAGGCCAACGCTCGCCAGAACAGCTAACAAGAAGATGGCGATTGCACCTTTCCAGTTGTTCAATACAACGCGCGCGAGGCGACGAACTTGATGGTTCAATGCCTGGGGTTGGTTTTCCGCGGTGTATTCCATTTATCCCTCACGCCAACAGTCTGTTACGTACTCATCTCATGCACACTGAGAAACAAGGCCCGAAGTTCCACATTCCCCAACGCTAAATCTCTTCAGATTCTAGGTGAAATTTGTGGCGCCATTGAGCACATGACTTGGGTAGACGAATATACGGCTATTTGACCACTCAGAATACTGGGAGTCGCAGGTTAGTCCGATACACTGAGGAAAGTCGTTAGGGGCTTCTGTTGGTCTCCTTCAAGGATCTCTAACGCCCAGCTGGTCCGTCTGAGGGGGATGAACTTTTGGCGACTTGCGCGCATGCTTCGCTCAGCGCCGTTGTGCCGCACTACGGTGATCCATCCGAGGTTCAAAACCTTGTAGGAACGCTTCTTCGTGATGCCGCGGGGTGTCTTCGCGAAGTGATTGTGGTGGATGATTCTTCGCCGACGCCCTTCCCGGAATCTTGGCAGCCAACACATCAGTCCTCAGCCGTTTTCACGGTCATTCGCCGGCCTCAAAACGGTGGCTTCGGCGCTGCGGTCAACACCGGTCTGGAAGCTACCAAAACCGACCTCGCCATCATCCTGAACAGCGATCTTATGCTGCCGCAGAACTTCATCGAAGATCTCCAGGATGCTGCAGCACCGTGGCATCCGGCCGTCATGAGCCCGGAAGTTACAGGTCTTGACGGATCCACTCAATGGACCGCTCGGCATTTCCCCACGGTGACCCATCAGGTCGTTGAATGGCTGAGCCCGTTGGCTCGCTTCCGTCAGCACACGCTGTTGCATGAGGCCGTCGGTCATGACACTCGTGCAGTGGAAGGAAAAGTTATCCCCGTGGATTGGGTCTTCGGCGCAGCTATGCTCCTCCCCGTCAAGGAAGTCCGCACCATAGGCGGTTTCGACGAGAGCTTCTTCATGAACGCCGAAGAGGTGGACCTCCAACGTCGCTTGCGTGACATTGGCGTGCCATCGATTTATCTGGGTACCGTGAACGTGGCCCACGTGGGTGGTGGCTCCAGCGATCCAGAGCGTCGTCGTCGTTGGCTCGTTGAGTCCCGCCACCGCTACGCACAGAAGTGGGGCAACCCCAACGTCCTCAAGGGCGCCCTGACTGCCGCATCCTTCACAAATTTTGCCGTCAATGCCGTTCGCAAGAAGCTGGGTAGGGATATCGATTCTCAGGCGGTACTCCGCCAAGAATTGAGCTACTTGAAGGACCAGAAGACAGTGAACAAGTCCGTGCGCGGTGTCAATGGCCACTAGAGCAATCGCCGAGCACAAGGGCACTTTGCTCTTGGTGACTCCCACGTTTCACGGTTACTACCGGTCCATCGCGAACGCTCTAGAGCAGCGCGGCTACAGTGTGGTCTCACATCGCTATGACGCGTTCGATTCGTTGCAAGCGAAGCTTCGCAATAAGTTGCTCCACGAACTTCCGGCCAAAGTCGGTATGGACCACTTGTCCAAAGCTGAGGACTGGTCCACCAGGCGAGCGCTTCAAGCTCTCAAAGACGTCAATCCCGATTTCCTTGTAATCATCAAGGGTGATGCGCTCGGTGATGACTTCTGGACCGAAGTGGAGAAGCGCCAGCTCCCACGCATCCTCTGGCTGTACGACGACCTCAAGCGACACTCCTACAGCATTGACTTCCTCAAGAACATTGGGCCGGTCATCAGCTATAGCAAGGATGAGACGAACCAGCTCACGGCGCTTGGCGTCAACGCTTCCTACCTTCCCAACGCCTTTGATCCGAATCTTGCCGAGCCGCCCACGCAGCGTCGTCAAGAAATCGTGTTCGTCGGTGCCCGCTATGACAATCGCCAGCTTCTCCTCGAAACGCTCCGCGACTCCGGTGTCCCAGTCCGTGCCTACGGCCGGCAATGGTCCCACCTCGCGATCGACAAGCTGCGCACCTGGGAGCTGAGCAGGCCGCAGATTCCCGCCGAGCGAGACATTCCGCTCGCGGACGCCTACCAAGTACAAGCCATCGCCGCAGCGGCCATCAACGTGCACGGCTTACAAGCCGGCCTAGCGATGCGCACCTTTGAAGTTCCCGGAATGGGCGGACTTCAGCTGGTAGACCGGCCCGATGTGGATCGTTTCTACGACATCGGCACAGAAGTGTTGCTCTTCCAATCCGCTGAAGAACTCGTGGAACTCTCGCGCCGCGCTTTGAAGGACCAGAAATGGGCCGAAGGCATTCGTGCGGCCGGGCGCAAACGCACGCTCGCTGAGCACACTTTCGTGCACCGCATCGAAGATCTTGACCGGAGGTGGGAATGAGCGGCCTCTTCCATCCCCAAAACATCGACGAGTGGACGCGCTGGCAAGCCGCCCAAAAGTCGGCTCCACGCCGGTTGATCTCATCCCTCCGTGGCATGCGCACGCCGGACGCTTCGTCACCACAGCTCAACCTCTCCGTCAGAGGAGAGGGCCCGAGTGTTCTGGTGGCGCTCGAAGCCACGACGCCCACGCAGATCGCCTCCCTCATTCGACCGCTCGAGTTCCTCTCAGGAGAATCCCTCGCGGTGCTGTCACTGGGCGATCCCGGAACGCTGCCGGGCGAGGGTTGGGTTTCACGGAATTTTGAGGACGACGACGCAGCTCGCCTCGGCGAATCACTCACGGACATCCTGGCCGTAGGGCATTACCTTCCAGCAGGTCGAACAGCCCTAGAGCTTGCCGAACGCTTCGGTATTCGATTCAAGGTGATCCAGCACGGACTTTTGGCGCCTCAAGCTCCGCCACTACCAGCAGGTGCACACCTACTAGCATTCAGCGACGCCGACGCCGCTTTTTGGAGCGAAGGCGCCCACTCTGACATCACCTACGAGGTTGTCGGGTCCCAGCTCTTGTGGCAAGCGGCGCAGCAACCGGCTGATGCTGAAGTGGCCGCCACCAAGCGACCTGTTTTCCTGGGCCAGCTCCACGGTGCCGAGTTACCCCGGACCGGTTTTGCTTCTGCTGCGGCACGATTCTGTTTTGAAACGAAAGCCACGTACCGCCCACACCCGGCTGAGAAGGACAAGCTTTCGCTGATTCAGCATGCGCTGTGGGAGCGTCAGGGTATTCCGATCGATCGTTTTGGCGCTCCGCTCAGCACTTTGGATCGACCAGTAGCTTCTGTGTTTTCCACCGGTGTTGTAGAAGCGGCTGTCCGCGGTTTGCCCGCGTGGGTGACGTATTACAAGCCGCCGGTTTGGCTTGAAGAATTTTGGGAGCGCTACGGCCTGAGCAGATGGAAGGGCATTGATTCGGCGCCTACTCCGGTGCCTGCCATGCCGGTGCAGGAGCCAGCGCAAACCATTGCGAACATTGTGAGGACTCAATCGTGAACATCTTGTGCGTCATCCCCGTACGCGGAGGATCCAAGGGCATTCCACGAAAAAACGTCCGCGATCTTGGCGGCAAACCACTCATGGCTTGGACCGTAGAACAAGCAGTTTCCGCGAAAGCCGGACTGGACGTCGTCGTGTCCACTGACGATCCAGAAATGGCCGACGTCGCTCGCAGCTACGGGGCGGACGTCCCGTTCATGCGCCCAGCGGAACTGGCCGAGGACACGACCGCTACCGAACCAGTAGTGGCCCACGCCATCAACTTCAGGATTGCTCAGGGACGCACGCCGGACGCCGTCGTACTCCTTCAGGTCACTTCACCGCTGCGGCACCCAGATACTCTGGACCGCGCTGTTCAGCAATTTTTTGACACCGGCGTGGATTCGCTGGTTGGCGTAGTGCCCACTCCGCCATTCCTCTGGCGGCTGGGTGATGACGCCGCGGGCACGCCTGTTTCGGCCGAGTATGACTTTGAACGGCGGCCTCGACGCCAAGAACTCACGCCGCAACAGATTCCGTACCGCGAAAACGGATCGCTCTATGTGTCACGCCCAGAGTTGTATCTTGAACATAACAACCGTTTGGGCGGAAAGATTGGCTTGTTTATCCTCGACGAACTCGAGGGTGTAGACATTGACACAGAACTTGATTTTGCACTTGCACAGCAGCAATTGGCTGCGTTGGGGAAAGGACTCTAAACTCCCATGATCATTGAACGGCAGATCGCCCCCTACGTAGTGTTTTCCGAAGATCCCATCCTGAACGGTCTTCGAAAGATCAGCGCTAACAAAGAGCGGATCGTCTTTTGTGTAGACGCCCACGGCATCCTTCAGGGCGCACTGAGCGATGGCGACTTCCGCCGTTGGATCGTGGAGAACCCCGAGGCTGACCTCGAGACAAGCTGCCTCAGCGTCGCAAATAAGAACGCAACCTCTGCGCCCATAGAAACGCCAGCGAGTGAACTGGGCTCCCTCATGGGTCCCGGCATTACACACTTGCCACTCGTGGACGACCGCGGACACTTAGTTGCCATCGCCATCAATCGGTCTGACGTACTGCGCATCGGCAAGCATGAGATCGGCGAAGGCAACCCGGCGTTCATCATCGCTGAAATCGGCAACAACCATAACGGTTCCGTCGAGCTCGCCAAGCAGCTGGTGGATCTTGCCGTGGACGCCGGCGCCGATGCCGTGAAATTCCAGCTACGCGACATGGATTCGCTCTACCGCCAATCCGGCGGAAGCACGGCCGGCGAAGATTTGGGTGCGCAATACACCTTGGATCTCCTGTCCAAGTTCTCTCTTCCAGCTGAGTCCTTGTTTGAGGTGTTCGATCACTGCCGCGAGCGGGGTATCACCGTCATGTGCACCCCCTGGGATTCGAAATCCGTCAACGACCTAGCTGATTACGGAATCCCCGGGCTCAAGATCGCCTCAGCTGACCTGACCAATCACGAGTTATTGCGCGACGCCGCTTCCCGTGGACTGCCGCTCATCATGAGTACCGGTATGTCCCGAGAGGACGAGATCAAAGAATCTGCCGAGTTAGTCCGATCCCTCGGCGCGCAGTTCGCTTTGTTGCACTGCCAGTCCACGTACCCAGCGCCGTTCAAAGACGTGAACCTGGCCTACATGGATCGCCTCGAAGAAATCGGCGATTGCGTAGTGGGCTACTCAGGGCACGAGCGTGGCATCCACGTTCCCGTGGCTGCCGTGGCCCGTGGAGCCAAGATCGTGGAGAAGCACTTCACCATTGACCAGTCTATGGAAGGCAACGACCACAAGGTGTCTTTGCTCCCGGACGAGTTCAAGCAAATGGTGCAGAACATTCGTGAAGTGGAAGAGGCCATCGGCCAGCGCAACGCTCGCGTTGTCTCCACGGGCGAAATGATGAACCGGGTGAACCTAGCAAAGTCCCTCGTGGCCGCTCGCGAACTCGCCGTAGGCGAAGTGCTCACCGAAGCCGATGTTGCCGTGAAGAGCCCGGGCCGCGGACTGCAGCCCAATGCGCTTCCAAGGCTTGTTGGCCGGACCGTGCACCGCGCCATGGCTGAAGGTGACTTCTTCTTCCAGGGAGACCTGACGGACTCGGTGCCGCAAGGACGTCAGTTCGAATTCAACCGCCCGTGGGGACTGCCCGTTCGCTACCACGATCATGCCGCCCTCATTGAGGACTGCACCCCAGACTTCCTCGAGTTCCATTTCTCCTACAAGGACCTCGATGTAGACATGGATAGCTTCTTCACGAAGCCACTCGAGATGGGGTTCACCACCCATTTGCCGGACTTGTTCGCAGGTGACTTCTTGGTGGACTTGGCGTCTATGGATCGAGATCACTGGGAGCGTTCCATCGCCGAAGTGCAACGCACCATTGACATCACGAGGGATCTGAAGCGTTGGTTCACCAAGGATGAGGACCCCATCATGGTGGTCACCATGGGTGGTTTCACCACGGATCGTCACATCACGCCGGCCGAGCGTTTACCAAAGTACGAACGTATCGCCGAGGCACTCGAGAAGCTTGATACCTCTGGTGTCCGCATTGCTGCCCAGACCCTGCCGCCGTTCCCGTGGCTCATGGGCGGCCAGCAGTACCACAACCTGTTCTTGGACCCCAAGGACACCGCAGAGTTCGCTGTCCAAACGGACACGAAGCTGTGCCTGGATATCTCACACACCAAGCTTGCCGCCACCTTCTTAAACGTACCGTTCTCTGAAGCCGTGGAGTTGTTAGCTCCTGAGACCATTCACTTGCACTTGGTTGACGCCACTGGCGTTGATGGTGAAGGCGTTCAGGTAGGGGAGGGCGACGTGGACTGGCCAGTACTTGTCGAACAGCTTGATCGCCTCGCACCTAACGTGAGCTTTATTCCTGAGATTTGGCAGGGTCACGTCAACAACGGTGAAGGCTTCTGGACAGCTCTGGACCGCCTGGAGAAATGGCTATGAGTACCGACGCTCGTCCCATCGCGCTCTGGGTGATCCCGGTTGCTGATCTAGGGGGAGTAGCCCGACACGTGTTGGACGTGTTCAATGTAGGCATGAAGGACTACCGGTTGGTGCTCTTCTGCCCAGAAGGTTTGTTGGCAGAACGGGTGCGTGCCATGGGCGGCGCGGTTATTGCGGCGGACTTCGGTCCGGACTTTGGCTACGTGAAGTCACTGAGAAGCCTCGACGCGACCATTCGAGCACTGAAGCCGGCGATTGTTCACTCGCATCTCGCGTATGCGGATTTCATCGCCGCGGCCGTTGTTATGCGCTATCCACGAGTGAGTCTCGTGAGCACCGAGCATGGGATTGCAGGCGACGACGAAATTTATCACTCTAACACGGTTAAAGCTGGTGTTCGCGCGACTCTTCACCATGCGCGCCTGCGACGGAACGACGCACTTATTGCTGTTTCGGAATCAACCAAGAACGAAATGCGCAAGAAGTGGAAAGTTTCTAACGATATTCACGTGATTCCAAACGGCGTTGATCGAGTGGATTTTGAACCGCTCGTCCGCACAGAGAGCCTGCGTGTTCTTTCGCTCTCCCGATTGGCGCCTGAAAAGAGAATTGATCAGCTCATCCTGGCCTTTAAGCAACTGCATGATGAGCGTCCGGATGCCACTCTAACTATCGCTGGTACCGGTCCTGAAAAAGATAATTTGCAGCGACTCGTGGATCGTGAGGGTCTCGCTTCGTTTGTTGAATTTCCAGGATTTGTGGACGCCGATATGGCAATGAAAGAGCACGAGGTTTTAGTCCAGCTTTCTTCTTGGGAAAACTGCTCTTATACGTTATTGGACGCCGTCAATAACGGTCTTGGCGTTGTAGCTACTCCCGTTGGCGGCAATCCGGAGATCCTTGACAAAAAGTTTCTTGCGGGAGCTGATGATCCGCAACGAATCTCGGATCTCATTTCCGGTCAGGCGATCCACCTAGAGAAGCGACCTCGTCTTGCTTTGTCTTGGCCCAGCAAGGCCAGCATGACAGCAAAGATTGAGGAGGTTTACAGTGTCGTCCTATAATTCACAACCGCGGGTAATCCATTCAAATCAGGTGGCGAGCTCTATCGGCGACCGAATTCATCGAGTCCGGTCTGTTGATATTTTCAGCAAGCGCCGAAGTAGCTGGTTTATTGATGCTTTGCTATTTGCCTTCTTTATGGCGGAGGCAGTGTCGCTTCCTAGCCCCCTAAACATTCCTGCTCCAGAAGTCGCCATGATCATACTTATCGCGCTTTCTGTGTTTCGGGCTCCCCGAATACAAAACGTTCGGATGACGGGATATTTCCTTGGACTTTCCCTGCTTGTTCTATATCTCTTTATAGAATCCGAAGCGAACGATGTTGACTGGAGCCGGCGTCTAGTTCGTATCGTATTGCTGGGCATATTCGTCTGGACAGTGGGCACGGGAAGAGTTGACGTTAGAAGCGGGCTTTTCGGGCTCCTCATCGCGCTTGTTGTTAATATTCCTTTGTACTACCTGGGTATAGCGCCAGACTTATACGAAGGGTTCTTGACTGGATACTTGGGCGATAAGAACGTTGCCGGGCTTTTTTACGCGCTCATACCCATTTTGCTCTTGGCCTTCGTGAAAGGTACGTGGCCGCGACGGCTACTTGTTGTTTTCGCGATCGGTGCCACACTATTGACTGGTTCGCGTACGTCGCTCGGTGCTATTGCATGTGCACTGCTGTGGCTTCTCTTCGCCCGCAAGCTTGGTCTGGTTTGGAGAGGTCTTCTTGCGCTGGGGCTTATTAATCTTCTGAATTACCTTGAGACAAACTATGCACAGGCGTGGATTTTTGAGGACAGGACCGGAACAGACTCGCTACGAGCCCGAATCGATGAGGCCGCACTCGAAATGGTTAATGGGATCCCCTGGTACGGTAACGGACTTGGCACAGCTGTAGTCCAGCTGGAAGATCGATACTTCTTCTTTCATAACGCGTACTGGGGGCTAATCGTCGAAGGCGGCTGGGTTTTTCTGGCCGCGGTCCTTGCGGTATTTATCTGGGTGGGCTTGAATCCGTTGAGGGGAACGCGCCCCCCTCAATACGTTGTAGCGATTGAAGCAGCAATAATTGTCCTCCTCACGTGCGCTACTCGTCTCGGAGAAGTTTTCATCACAGTCCCTGCTGCCATCGTTCTGGGATGTGCGTTTGCCGCTCAGACTCTTGAGCGTTCCCGGGGGTCAAGAGTTCAGACGGAACCAAAGTGGTGAGCGTCAGCCAAGAGAGACTTTTTATCGCTGCTAACAATGGTGATATTGGCGGGGGCGAAGTCATGTTGCTTGCAATCGCCGAGGCCGCGCGTGCCTTAGGTAAGAGCATTGTTATTGTGGCACCGTCTGCCCCTGAGTCCTTGCTACTTGAGGCTCGTAAGCGTGGTTTTGAAACAGTCGAAATTCCTGCCAAATCTCGCCAGAGATACTTGTTTGGACTGAGAAAGTGGCGTAAAAAAACTGGAACGCAGTCGCTATTGTGGTGCAATGGGCTGCTCCCTGCAGCTGCTACTGGTGGGATGAAGCATCGAATTGTTCATTTGCACCAATTACCGACAGGTAAATTGAAAGCTGCTTGGGCCTTTGCTAGACGCTCTGCATCCGTAGTTCTTGTGCCGTCAGCGCATATGAAAAGGGAGATCTCGAATGCGGTTCTGTTTTCGAACTGGAGCGACGAGATTAGGGTATTAGACGAAGCAACTGATTTTTCTGGACACGATGTTCGCATCGGATTTATTGGTCGGTTTTCCTCGGACAAGGGTTTGCCAATATTGATTGATGCGTTGAACCTCGCCGCTCGAAAGTCGGACGTGACTTTGCGTCTGGTTTTGGCAGGAGGGCCAAAGTTCGTTGACATTGATGACCAACGGCGAATCGTCGAAGCGATTGAGGATTCTGAAGTGCCCGTGGATCTCTTAGGCTGGGTTAGACCAGAACAATTCTTCGCCAAGATCGATATAGCGGTAGTTCCTTCAGTCTGGGCAGAGCCATTTGGCTTAGTAGCGACTGAAGCAATGTCCGCACGAGTGCCGCTGGTGGTTAGCGATGCGGGAGCGTTGCCCGAAATCGTTGGCTCCGAATACCCATGGATCGCAGAAGCAGGTGACACAGAATCTCTCGCAGAAACCATATTGAACGTCATCCGTTGTCCTGAATCGAAAAAAGTAGCTGTTGTTCAGTCAGCCTTTGAACGATGGGACTTGCTGTACTCACCAAAAGCTGGACGGGAATCTGTCAAGAAGCTTTTACGCACCATTGAAGGAAAGTGATTTTCTTTGGGAATCGCAGCGTCTGTGATTGTTCCAACTCGTGGAGGTCGGTCTCGATTGCCGCGACTGGTTCGCGCGTTCTCTCGACAAGACCGTGATGACTTTGAAGTCATTTTTGTGATTGACGGTGATATTGATGGATCGGCCGAATACCTGAGGTCTTCTACTGTTAGGGATATTCTTCCTGCGGGCAAAGTTATCGAATTTCCTGAGAACCAGGGGAGATCGGCGGCCCTTAACGCCGGGCATCGAGAAGCTAGCGGAACTATTCTTATCCGCTGCGATGACGATCTAGAACCGAACCTGAATTTCATTAATGAGCACGTCAAAGCACACAATGGAGATGTTTGTGGTGTCGTCGGACTCACAACGAACGTGTACCCAGAAACGCCTTTTGCTCGAGTTTATGGGGAGGATGCTGATCGCAATTTTATTGAAGCTGCGCTTAAGACTGATTCTTCCTCTACCTGGCGATATTGGGCGGCGAACGTTTCTATGCCGAGGGAAATATGGAACATAGTAGGACCGTACGACCTCAACTACAGAAAATATGGTTGGGAAGACGTTGATTACGGCTATCGAATTCATGAAGCTGGATTCCCAATACTAATCGCTCCTACTCTCCTAACCATTCATCACGCTGGCGCAACTACAACGAGATCGCGCGCACTCCGTGCTCTGCATTCAGGCGCTGCACGTGAAATCTTCTTGAAACGGCACGGTGAACACGTCTTGGCATCAGGGCAAAGCAGAAGCCTATGGAATTCAGCCGTCGAAATTGTGGGTCGAGTCGGTACTGAAAAGGTGATCGGTGGAGCCGCTAGTTTAACTGATCGGTTACTTCCTCTTGTGCCGAAAAAGATTGGACGGAAGCTTGTTGCCCTGTTAGTAGAAGGTGCGGGGCTGTCCGGCATTCGATCTCCAAATCGAGCTACATCGACATTCTGAGCGTAGGAGATATTTAGTGGATTCAACGTCGGATAAGAGACTCAAAATTGCGATTGCACACGATTATCTCACTCAACGGGGAGGGGCTGAAAGGGTAGTCTTATCGATGTATAGGGCGTTCCCAGAAGCACGGATCTATACAACCTTGTACAGTCCCGAAGATACTTTTCCAGACTTTCGTGGTGCAGAAATTGTTGTCTCTCCGTTGAACCGAGTGTCGCATTTTCGCAAAGACCACAGAACTGCACTTCCATTCCTGGCACCGGTTGCCTCAGGCATGAAAATTGATGCCGACATCGTCCTTACGTCCTCCTCAGGCTGGGCTCACGGATTCAAAACAAGCGGCACACAAGTTGTTTACTGCCACACTCCAGCGCGCTGGTTGTACTTGACCGATGACTACCTTGGTAATAAGGGAGGTCTATCGGTAAAGCAAATAGCTCTTGGTCTACTGACGCCTGCACTTAAGCGATGGGACCAGAAAGCCGCCCGCCGCGCAAAAAACTACATTGCGAACTCGACGGTTGTTCAAGACAGAATTCGTAGAGTTTATGGAGTGGAAGCGCCTATAGTCTTCCCGCCTCACAGCCTCGATATTTCTGGAGACCGAGAATCATTCCCGGAACTGGACGAACTCTCAACCGAGCCATATTTACTAGTCGTTGCACGGCTGATGAAATACAAAAACGTGGATCAAGTGATGCTAGCGGCGAGGCAGCTAGATTTGCCACTCCTTGTGGTGGGCGATGGTCCGGAAAAGGCGGAGTTGCAAAGGCTAGAAGGTGAGAGAATTCGAATCGTGAGCGGCTTGTCGGACGGCCAGCTACGGGCCGCGTATGCGGGAGCGGGTGCCCTGATAGCGGCCAGCTATGAAGATTTCGGTATCACTCCACTTGAAGCGGCGGCCTGGGGCCTTCCTACCCTTGCTCTTCGTGGGGGAGGATACTTGGATACGGTAATTGAGGGTAAAACCGGGCTATTCTTCGAAAGCGCGCGGGCTGATCTAATTGCGAAAACAGTGCAAAGAGCGCGGGATATGGAATGGAACGCGGAGTTGATCCAGAATCATGCAGACAAGTTCTCAGAAGCCCGTTTTCACCGTGAGATCAAGGAACAAATAGAGAAATTTACGGGCTTTGCAGCGGCCACTTAGAAGCTAGTGGCTCACGTCAAGTAGGCCGTGGCTCGCTAGTGTTTCGAGGGTTGACTTCACCTCATTGAATACTTCGGTGGCTGACAACTCATAGTTGCTCGCAACAGCTGCAACGATACTGTCCAGAGCTTGGTATGAATCTGAAAGTGTTCCCCAAATGCTCGCGCTAGTTTGGATGAGGACGGCCTCCGAATTGCCAGGCTGTGAGCAAACCACGGCTTCTTCGTGATTCTCGTTAACAAACCAATCAAAGCAAGTAGCGTCAGAAATCTTGTAGTTGAGGTAGCTCATCTCAGTACCTATTCTTGCGATGTTTGTTCCAAGCGTGAAAGGACTCGACCACTCGAGTCTTGAACTCGACCACATAATCCGTCCAGCGAGGCTGTCTCTCGAGGCGCATTCTCAAATGGTCCCGATTCGCGACAAGTGCGCTTGCGAGAATTTTCGCTTTGGGAAACAGACCGTTGGCGGCGGAGATACGCCCCTCAAGTAGAGCAAGTCGATCTTCGCCTTTTGATAATGCTTGCCACAATCGAAAATCGTTCGAGGATTCGATGCTCGTTGGGATTTCGTCTTGCGAGGCTACAGCAAAGGGCGTTTGAGCGCTCATCTGGACTGCCCGTTCGGCAACCTGTGGCCAATTATCGCCAAGCCTTCGCTTGAGATACTCGACATCCGAAGTGCCTCGGGACGGGTCACGAGCCGCATGAATGGCAATGAGGAGGGCGTGATCGATTTGATCCGGCACATTACAGCTCTGGTTACTTATGAACTTTAGGGAGCGGCGGTTCCATAAATCAGTGAAGGCTAGCTCTGGGTCAAGGTTTATCCCGGGGAAAGAACGATGGACATCAACGTATCCCCAGACTGTGTGCCACAGCGCCGTCGCGTGCTGAAAGATGGAACCTGACTCAAAAGTCGTGACGGTTTTCCACCCATTTGCAGTGAGTAATGAGACCAACAATTTTGCCTGGGTAGGACGCACGAGAATGTCCGCATCTGAACTGGTTCTATTCGGGCGGTAGAAACCATCAGGAGCCGAGTAGCCCTTGATGTGCAAAACGTCGATTCCGTTTTCGCGGCAGATGACAGCGATGAGGGCGTGAGTCATCCGCACTCGAACTTCGAGGGGGAGCGGGACGATGTCTTTTTGTCTCTCAGCCAAGGTGAATGCTGTTCTCGCTCTCGAGCAGTTCCAACAAGTAGGTGCCATAGCCGCTCTTAATTAGAGCTTGAGCTCGTTCCTTGAGTTCTTCGTTACCGAGGAATCCTTGGCGCCAAGCCACCTCTTCGGGTGCGCCAATCTTCAATCCTTGGCGGTGCTCGATAGTGCGGATGAAGTTGGATGCGTCGTTGAGATCATCGATGGTTCCAGTGTCCAGCCATGCTGTGCCACGCGGGAACACAGTGACGTTCAGTTTGCCGCGCTCTAGATAAGCACGGTTTACGTCGGTAATTTCCAGTTCTCCGCGGGGAGATGGCTTGAGGGATTTGGCAATCTCAACGACGTCATTGTCGTAGAAATAGAGTCCCGGAACGGCGTAGTTGCTCTTCGGCTCGGCAGGTTTCTCTTCGAGAGAGATAGCCTTGCCGGCCTCATCAAACTCCACAACGCCGTACGCCTTCGGGTTCTTGACCCAATAGCCAAAGATCGCGGCGCCGTCGATGTGGACGTTTTGCTTGAGCTGGGTACCCATTCCTGGGCCGTAGAACACGTTGTCGCCCAAGACGAGTGCTACCTTGTCCTCGCCGATGAATTCTGCACCCAAGATGAACGCTTGCGCCAGACCGTCGGGGGAGGGCTGCTGGACATAGGAAAGGGAAACGCCAAACTGAGATCCGTCACCTAGAAGCCGCTGAAATTGCTCGGCGTCGTGAGGGGTAGTGATGATGAGAATCTCGCGAATCCCGGCCAACAACAAGGTGGAGAGCGGGTAGTAGATCATGGGCTTGTCATACACAGGGACTAACTGCTTCGAAATGCCCTGAGTAATTGGATGCAACCGAGTGCCGGAACCGCCAGCGAGAATAATGCCCTTCATGACTTCATCCTAATTCGAGTGTAATTAAACGCGAAAAGGACTGGCGGTCGTCACCTAATGGTTACGACCGCCAGTCCTTTTAATGACTTAGAAAGTCATAGAGAAACTCACGTACTTACTGCACTGGACGAGGAGTTCCGCCTTCAGACGCCCAATCCGAACCAATCTGGTCATCCTTGGCTGGATCAGAGATGACGTCATCCTCGACAGGAATGTCCTTGGATTCCGAGCTCTGCGAGCCAACCTTGTTCTTGACCTGCTCAGTGACCTTAGAAGCTGCCGAGGATACGGCCGCGCTAACTTCCGGTGCCTTGTCCTTGACCTTCTCGCCGAGCTCGTGAATCTTCTGCTGCGTCTGCGGGTCCTCCCACATCTGCTTAGCCTTAGACTTCATGCTCTCGTAGGACTCGCGGCCCTGCCGCGTGCCAAAGACGTATCCAGCTACTGCACCTGCAATGAACGTAAAGAGTCGCATGCTTCCTCCAGTTGTACGAATCAGTGGTGTACTGCGTAACTTACAGTGTAAATACTACGTTGAGCTAGCCTGTGGAGCTAATTAGTGCTTGACCTGCTCCGAAGCGATAGCATCGCGGTACTCGGCGTCTACGGAAGCAAGCGCGGCGTTCTCGTTCGCGGTCTTGTCGGGGTGCGCATCGGAGCGGCCCAGAATGTGCTGGGGGACTGCAAACGCAATCACGGACAATCCGAGAACCAAGAAAGTTGGCCACCAAGCTGTGGCCAGGTTCCAGAATGAGGTCATGAAGATAGCCGCTGCGAAGATCACCAAGCAAACAATCAGGGTCAGGAAATTGCCCGCGAAGTTGCCCTGGCCCGAGTAGGCCTTGTTTTTGCCCTGTGAATACACTGTTCCTCCTGAAGGTACGACGAAATGAAGCCGAGAGACGGCTAGTACGAGCTTTCGCCCAATTCTCCTCTAACAATAGCAATTCCGGAACTAGCACCGAGCCTTGTTGCGCCGGCTTCGATCATGGCGAGGGCATCTTCGAGCGAACGAACACCACCCGAAGCTTTCACTCCCATGTCCGGCCCAACCGTTTTGCGCATCAGCGCAACGTCTTCGACAGTTGCGCCACCGCCACCAAAACCAGTGCTGGTCTTCACGAAGTCCGCGCCTGCTTCGACCGAGGCTTCACACGCGAGGACCTTGGCTTCTTCCGTCAGCATGGCGGTCTCAAAGATCACCTTGAGGATGGCGTCGCCTTCGTGAGCTGCGTTTGCGATGGCAGAAATATCGGCAACAAGTGCTTCGCGATCCCCGCGAAGGGCTGCGGCGATATCGATGACCATGTCAATTTCATTGGCGCCATCGGCGATAGCCTGCTTCGTCTCAAAAACCTTGACGGCCGTCGGAGTCGCGCCGAAAGGGAACCCGATGACCGAGCAAGTGAGTACCCCGGTTCCTGCAAGTGCTTCGCGAACAGTAGACACCCAGAGCGGATTCACGCACACGGACTTGAATTTGTATTCGCGGGCTTCGTCGCAGACCATCAAGATATCTTCGCGAGAAGCGTTTTGCTTGAGCAAAGTGTGGTCGATCATTTGCGCAAGCTCAGAAGCTGAGAGTTGTGATGCTTGAGAAGTTGTCATGTTCTAATCCTGTACTTGAATGGGGGAAGAGGGCTAAAGGCCGAGTGATTCGCTGACGTCCTCGCGAACGGCGGAGAGACGCTCCAGCGCCGTATGACGTTGCTCGTCCAAGGTTCCAGAACCATCGGCTTCAAGGTGAACTTCGAGGTAGCACTTGAGCTTGGGTTCAGTTCCAGATGGCCGCACGATGACGCGTGTGCCGTCTGCGGTCGAATACTTCATTCCGTCGGTGGATGGTAGCGCGCCACCTTCAGCCGATAAATCAATAACCGACTCTACGGGTGATCCTCCGAGGGACTCGGGAGGGTTGCTACGCAAGCGCCCCATCATGGCGCCCAGCAAATCGAGGGAGCTTACTCGAACTGACAACTGATCTGTGGAGCACAAGCCATACTTCAGATCAAGGTCATCGAGATCCTGCTGGAGGTTCTGCCCTAGTGCGTGACGCTGCGCAGCGATTTCGGCGATCAGAAGACCGGCGGAAATACCATCCTTGTCCCGGACTACGTCCGGTGCAACGCAGTACCCCAAGGCTTCCTCATATCCGAAGGTGAGATCGGGTACGCGAGAGATCCATTTGAATCCCGTGAGGGTTTCTTCGTGGGCAATTTCGTGCGCGGCAGCAATCGCGGCTAAGCGACGTGAGGACACAATCGAGTTGGCAAAGACCGCTTGGGACTTTGTGCCAGCTGTTTGGGCAATGTATTCGCCGAAAATTGAACCTAGTTCGTCGCCACGAAGCATTCGCCATCCTGGGACGCCGTTAATAGCAATGGCACAACGGTCTGCGTCCGGATCATTCGCGATGACCAGGGCCGCGTCCACCGACTCTGCGAGTGCCAGTGCCATGTCGATGGCTCCGGCTTCTTCCGGGTTGGGGAAAGAAACGGTGGGGAAGTCGGGATCCGGTTGTGCCTGTTCTGCAACCACGTGAATGTTTGTAAAGCCCGCAGCGCGCAGCACATTCTCCATGGTGCGCCCACCCACTCCGTGCAGGGGAGTGAGAACTATTGGCAAGGACTTGTCCGTCGCCTCATCCGTCACGAGCTCAGCAACAGCGTCCGCAACGGCGGTTTCGTAAGCCGCGGCGACGTCGTCGTCCTCTCCCGCGTCCGGACGCACAGTCCATCCGGACTGGGCCAACGGGATTTCGGAAAGCGGTACCGAATAGTCAATCGCAGCGGCAATTTTCTGATCCAGCGGGGTCACGATTTGGGCGCCCTGGCCGCTATCCGCAACAACGCGGCCGCCGAGGTAGACCTTGTACCCGTTGTCCTGTGCGGGATTGTGGGACGCGGTTACCATGACGCCGCAGTCAGCGTCGAAGTGTCGGACGCTGAAGGCCAGCACGGGGGTCGGTAATGCGGAGGGCATCAGGAGCACTTCGAACCCGCGGGCGGTGAAGACCGAAGCAGATTCAAGTGCGAATTCGTAGGAATTGTGGCGAGCGTCGTAGCCTACGACGACGCGGGGTACATACGCGCCGGCAGCTTTGGTCGCGAGGAATTCAGCGAGTCCTGCCGCGGTGCGCCTGACGACGACCCGGTTCATCCGCATGGGACCAGCGCCGAGTGCGGCGCGAAGCCCGGCCGTTCCGAATTCGAGCGTCCCGCCGAAACGGTCTTCGAGTTCCTCGAGGGAAGACTCGGGGTCCTTCAGGCTCTCGATGAGGGTAGTGAGTTCATCCTGGGTCTGCGGGTCTGGATCTTCAGCAGCCCAGTGCCGCGCTCGCTCAAGGAGCGCATCGCGGGAGTTTCCGGAATTCATTTCCTGGCGTCTTTCCTGTTGTGCGTTCGAGCGGGTTTAGAGCTGTCCGACGATCTGCGCAAGCAGCTTCGAAATGCGGGGGCCTGCAGCCTGTCCAGCCTCAAGCACTTCTTCGTGGCTCAGCGGCTGGTCGCTGATGCCGGCGGCAAGATTTGTCACGAGCGACACACCGAAAACCTCCATGCCAGCGTGGCGAGCGGCAATGGCTTCCAGCGCGGTGGACATGCCCACAAGGTCCGCACCGATCACCTTTGCGTATTGAACCTCAGCAGGAGTCTCATAGTGAGGCCCCGTGAACTGGGCGTAAATGCCCTCGTCAAGAGATGGATCTACGGTCTTGGCGATATCGCGAATACGTGCGGAATAAAGATCGGTCAGGTCAACGAAAGTTGCGCCTTCTAGCGGCGAGGAGGCAGTGAGGTTAATGTGATCCTTGATCAGCACCGGGGTGCCGGGGTTCCACACAGGGTTGAGGCCTCCGCACCCATTGGTGAGTACCGCTACTTTGCATCCTGCTGCAGCTGCAACGCGGACGCCGTGGGCTACCGCGCGAACGCCTTTACCTTCGTAGAAGTGGGTACGTGCGCCGATGACCAGGACTCGCTTGCCAGACTCCGTGAGGATGGACCGAATGGTTCCGCCGTGGCCGTGCACAGCTGGGGCGAAGAAGCCCGGAATTTCGGCGGCGGCGAACTCGTGGGTGGTTTCGCCAATTAGATCGGCGGCACCGCCCCAGCCGGAGCCGAGGGTGAGCGAGATGTCATGCGAGCTGACGCCGGTGATGTTGGCGATCGAAACGGCGGCGTCTCGAGCAAGGTCAAAAGGTTCCTGATTCACATACAAAAACCTACAGGCAGAACGGACTTTGCGCATTCCGCCCAGCGTGCCTCGCGAGAATCTCCGAGCTTGTTTTCATGCCAGCCCGCGTTCAAATAGCGAGATGGGGAATCTTTAGTGAACAATGGGGAGCGTGACGAACCAACTGGACATCAGCAAAAAGCATCTCGTCGTCATTGGTGGCGGCCCTGGCGGGTATGAAGCAGCCCTCGTAGCGGCTCACCTCGGCGCTCAAGTAAGCCTCGTGGAAGCGCGCGGCATGGGCGGCGCAGCGGTACTCACCGACGTGGTTCCCTCCAAGACGCTCATTGCCACCGCAGACGCAATGCGCCGCGTGAATGGGGCTAAAGACCTTGGTGTTCAGATTGGCAACGTTGAAACCGGCACAAATGACGCCGTGGCGTGGGCGGATCTTGACGTTGTAAATACGCGTTTGCTGGATTTGGCTGCGTCTCAGTCTGCAGACATTCGGGCGTCACTCGAGCGCAATGGCGTCACGATCTATGACGGTCACGGAAAGCTTCTTAGCTCTTCCGAAGTTCAGGTCACTCTTGCCGATGGTGCGACCAAGACCCTCGCCGCAGACGCCATCTTGTTGGCCGTGGGTGCTCATCCACGAGAATTGCCCACCGCCAAGCCGGACGGCGAACGAATCTTCAACTGGACTCAGGTCTACAACATGACAGAGGTGCCCGAGCACCTCGTAGTTGTTGGTTCCGGTGTTACCGGTGCCGAGTTCGCTTCCGCGTACAACCTTTTGGGGACCAAGGTCACACTGGTTTCTTCGCGCGACCGCGTCTTGCCGGGGGAGGACCCAGACGCTGCCGCGGTGCTGGAGGAAGTCTTCCGCCGCAATGGAGTCAACGTTGTGAGCAAGTCCCGCGCTGAGGCCGTAGAGCGCACCGAGAATGGCGTGCTGGTGAGGCTCGGAGACGGGCGCACCTTGGAAGCGAGCCACTGCTTGCTCGCCGTGGGCGGTATCCCAAACACCGAAGGCCTGGGACTTGAAGCGGCCGGCGTCCAGATCAATGACGGTGGATACATTCAGGTAGACGGCGTTTCCCGAACGACCGCCACCAATGTTTACGCGTCCGGCGACTGCACCGGTGTCTTCGCACTGGCTTCTGTTGCAGCTATGCAGGGGCGCATCGCTATGGCGCACTGGCTGGGCGACGGCGTGCGCCCTCTCAAGCTCAACGAGGTTTCTTCCAACATCTTCACCTCGCCTGAAATCGCGACCGTAGGCGTCACGGAAAAGCAAGTGACCGAGGGGCTTTACCAGGCCGATGTCCTGCGACTGGATCTAGCGACGAACGCGCGCGCCAAGATGATGAACGTAACAGAAGGCTTCGTCAAGATCTTTTCCCGCAAGGGTTCCGGTACCGTCATTGGTGGCGTAGTTGTTGCCCCGCGTGCCTCCGAGCTGATCTTCCCGATTAGCCTCGCCGTTCACAAGCGACTGCACGTGGATGACCTCGCCGAAACCTTCACCGTTTACCCATCGCTGTCCGGATCTGTATCCGAGGCTGCGCGGAGGCTGCACGTGCACCTCTAGTGTTTCGATCCTTTGAGGAGCCCGCCTTGGCTTTTATGTCCACATCAAAGCAACCTCATTTGCGGAAAAGCTTAGGCGAAGCGCTTTCTGATCGAAATAACATATTGAACTTGGTCAGGCTAGTTCTTGCCGCGTCGGTGATCGTGGCGCATGCATGGCCCCTTACCGGTTCCTTGGTTACTCCCGGTTTGGAATTCCTCGGTGTGATAGCAGTTGAAGGTTTCTTCATCATCTCTGGGTATCTTATTGTTGCGAGCCGAATGAATTCGGGATTCGTTTCCTTCATTTGGAAGCGAATTATTCGAATAATGCCAGGTTACTGGATGGTTCTGCTTCTAATTGGGTTCGTTTTCTCTCCACTTGCCTCCTGGATGGGAAATACGGCTTTGAATGTGGAGTCATCCGTTAATTACGTTGTCAGCAACTGGTTTTTGAACATAAGACAGTGGGGGATCGAGGGGACACTGGAGTCGGTACCGTATCCAAATGCATGGAACGGCTCGCTCTGGACGTTGTGGTATGAGTTTCGCGCTTACCTTGCGATAGGCATAGTTCTTTCTGTTGGTTGGATTCGCCGAAAGTCGTCATGGGGCCTTCCGCTAATGTTCGTGTTGTCCGTAGTTGTTTGGGCGCTCTTTCGAGGCCCACTCGAGGTTTCTACGAATTCTTACCTGGCTGTCGTTCGACTGGGTTCGTACTTTTTGGCAGGGGCGGCGTTCTATGCGCTTCGCAAGGTATTGCCCATCCGCTTCTCGTGGATACTTGCAGCGATGCTGATGTACCTTGCACTCTTTCAGATTGGATGGAACAGTTTTTATGGTCATATTCCCCTAGGGTATTTATTGCTCGCAGCGGGGTCGCTGTCGTGGAAGAACCTCACAACTAAGAATGATCTTTCCTATGGGGTTTACATTTATGCCTTCCCGGTTCAGCAACTACTGGTTCTGGGAGGCTCAGCCAATTTAGGACTGGTCTCCAATATTCTGTTGACGCTGCTTATTACGTTAGCTATGGCGTGGCTATCCTGGGTTCTGGTAGAACGGCCTGCGTTGAGATTCAAAGACCTGCCGGACAAGCTAAGGAACCGCAATAGACGGACTTCGTCTATTTGAGACAGTGTCTCAAATAGTGAACAACCCTAATGATGACTGCCGCTGGCTGAGTGTTCGGGCGTAGTATTCCTGCTTGCGCATATTCGCGCGTGAGAAAGGTATCTACAGTGGCAGTCACGGACGCTGTGCCGGCGAAGACGAATACGCGAGGTCGCGTACTTTTTGCTTCACTGATCGGCACCACAATTGAGTTTTATGATTTTTATGCCTATGCAACGGCATCGGTGTTGGTCTTCCCAACGCTCTTCTTCCCGAACGCAACGAACATCAATGCCATTCTGAGCGCATTCGCGATCTTCGGCGTGGCCTTCATTGCTCGTCCGCTCGGCTCCATTCTCTTCGGGCACTACGGTGACAAGCTGGGCCGTAAAGGAACCCTAGTAGCTTCCCTATTGACTATGGGCCTTGCAACGTTCCTCATCGGCTTCTTGCCTGCAGCTCAAGGATCCTGGGTCATTTTGGCTCCGCTGTTCCTTGTGATTCTCCGCTTCGCACAGGGCCTGGCGCTGGGTGGCGAGTGGTCCGGAGCGGCTTTGGTGGCTACCGAGAATGCTCCAGCCAACAAGCGCGCTATCTACGGAACGTTCCCTCAGCTTGGTGCCCCGTTGGGCTTCATCATTGCTAACACGATCTTCGTGCTCTTGCAGAACAACCTGACGGCAGAGGAGTTCTTGGCGTGGGGCTGGCGCGTGCCGTTCTGGTTCTCCATTGTCATGGTCGCTATCGGACTCTGGGTCCGTCTTCGTCTGGTGGAGTCCGCTTCCTTCCAGAAGGTGTTGGCCCAGGACAAGGTCTCTAAGTCCCCAGTCAAGGACACCTTCCGCTTCCATTGGCGTGCTGTGGTCGCGGGAACCTTCATTATGTTCGCAACCTACGTTCTCTTCTATCTGATGACGTCCTTCACGCTGACCTACGGAACTGCTCCGGCGACGACGGAGCAGGCTGCCGCGGCAGCCGCAAAGGCTGGAAAGGCCTTCAACCCCGAAGGATTCGTTCCTGGACTAGGTATCTCGCGTCCAGAGTTCCTGACGATGCTGATCATCGGCGTGGTCTTCTTCGCAATCTTTACGTTGATCTCCGGACCGTTGTCTGAGAAGTTTGGTCGCCGAAAGTTCCTGCTAGTTGTTACCGCTCTTATCATCGTCTTTGGTTTGTCTTGGACCACGATGTTCGGCCCAGGCAAGACTCCAGCGATGGTGGGTCTGATCATCGGTATGTCTCTCATGGGATCCACCTTTGGCCCCATGGCAGCGATCTTGCCGGAATTGTTCCCGACGAACGTCCGATACACGGGTTCTGCGATCGCCTACAACCTTTCCTCGGTTATTGGCGCCGCACCGGCTTCATTCGTGGCTATTGCGCTGTGGCAAGCTGGCGGAGGAAACACGGTATGGGTGGGCGTCTACCTCGCCGCGGCGGGTGTCGCGACGCTTATTGCTTTGCTCATGACGCGCGAGACGCGCGACAAAGAGTTTGAGGATAACTTGGCTTAAACACTGAGTGATTTTTCAAATAGCGGCGGCTCCGAAGTATGTCGGAGCCGCCGCTATTTTGGGCTATTTGGCGTCTTGTCCAGTCAAGGGATGACGGTGTCCTGACGCTCCAGTTTTCGCTTTCAACGCGAATATGAAACTGTGACTGTTGCAGCATTAGATTGTGCATGGGGATTCTTCTAATCCATATTTTCCCGTGCGATGCCATGAGGGGTCACCGAATTTGGATTCGGCCACTGTGGCTCGTCTTGTTCACTCGGAGGTCGGTTTGCAAAGTACCTTGGATGTAATTTCAGTGGGTTATGGAATGAGGGGTTGGGGACCGATCACCCAGTTGGCGAAATTGGCCGCAGACATTTTTTCTTCGGATCTGACCGTCGTGCCGGGTAGGCAATCCCTTCCTCGGCATTTTTGGGTGAGATCAGGTATGCCTAGGAGTATTTCGCGAGAACGTGGCAAGAACGCCCTTCTTATCGTCGGGGTACCCGGCCAGCTCTATGCGTTGCTGGAAAATCCACTTTGGTTGGGGAAATATGACCATGTTGCCGTGTGGGTAATTGACAGCTTTTGGAATGAGCGAATTCCAAAAGTACTCCGCGGTACTCGCCGAATCGATTGGATTTGGGTTACTGATTCTAACGACGTCGCTGACTGGCAGAAGTTTTTCGGGAGCAGAGTTGGGGTTCTTCCGTGGGGGGCAGATACGAAAGCAATCACTTCTGACTATCCGCTGTGTAGCAAGAACATCGACCTTCTTCGTATCGGGCGGCAGCCCATTGCATACGAGGATGATGAGCTTACACAGGCCGATGCTTCTAAACTGGGAGTTTTGTTTGCCGGCCGCCCCAGTTTTGGCTCGAACGAGGATGAATCGAACCAAAATCTTCACTCTGCGTTATCCGAATCAAAATCTGTGTTGGCTTTTTCGAATATCTACGACACGACAACGTATACGCATCCCACAAAAGAATACGTAACGGGTCGCTGGATGGACTCTCTGGCACACGGGGCGGCTGTTGCAGGAGTTCTCCCCAATACAGAAACTGCACGGTCTCTGGTTCCACCCATCGGCCGAATCCCGCTAGACCCTCGGGATCGTGGAAATGGGCTCCGTTCTGTCCGTGAATGGGTGCAGGATTGGCAGGTGGAAACTTCTATCGAAATTAGGAAGTTTGCGATTGAAAATCTAGATTGGCGGCACAGGCTTTCTGCAGTCGACAGACACTTCGGACTTCATTCGGACAGATTGGCGAACGAGGTCTTAGAACTAGAGCGCATTTCCGAGAATTTAGACATTCGTTAGTTTGACCTATCGCGAGCTTCGCTCCGTTGCTACGCGCACCCATCGGTCAGGTAATGGCCAGATTTTGTCACCGTCGTCATAGCGTTCATGAATTTGGGGTACAACCACTCTATTCATTCTCTGGCTCAAGTGATCGCTGAGGAAGCCTCCCCAATAAGAGAAAGTAGAGTTTGGAAGTATCAGATTCCGAGCTACCGCTAGTGTTGCTAAGTCGCCGAACGGACCAGGGACTACGCCGCCAAAGTGCTTGGGGATGTTCTCTGGAATGACGTCAAGGTTATCTTTGCACCAGTTCAAATCGTCGGAAATCACTCGGATACTCGTGTAGTTCTCGAACTTGGGGAGCGCATCACGGATGTATGAGCGAATATCCATTCCGTAGATACCCTCAAATTCCGGAGAGTAGTAGTCTCCTCGGCGAACATTGATGATGAGCTCGCCGGAGTCGACAATTTTTCTTGCTTCGGCGACTCGTCTCGAGAATACAGAGGAGGCTAGAAGACGTTTCTCAAGAAATGCTGCTAGATCGGCGTCAGAGAAATCCTCCCCGTAGGAGATGGGCCATTCACTAAATCGCGGCATCCAGAAGGCGACCTTATCGCGCGCGATTGTAAGATCTCGCAAAGCTGGAAATTCTATGAGCCAATCTTCCATATTCTCGCGATAAAGAAATGGTGTTCTTTTACCGTTGCTTAGATTCTTGTCTGCACGCATCCAAACATAGAGATAGTTTCCACCACGTTTCCCTTCGGCAGACCAAATGACGCCGTTCTCTCCCCGGCGAAGAAACGAAAGCAACGAATTCGATACGGTGCGAATGATGCTCAACGATTTCTCCTTTAGGGGGCGCGTAGTCTTTCATAAGGATATACGCGACCACTTCTCATTCGACGTATCATCCTAAATATGGGTGCCCCGATTGAGCCGAAAATTAGTGTCGTAATTCCATGCTTCAATGCTCAAAAAACACTTGAACTTCAACTGCGGGCGCTCGAAGATCAAGAGGCAGCGCCGGCATTCGAAATCGTCTTGGTTGACAATGGCTCTACAGACGGCACCAGAGACGTCATCCGCAGCTTTAAGGACTCTACGTATTTACCCGTTCGCCATATTGATGCTCTTGAGTTTCAAGGGGTCTCCTATGCCCGAAATGTCGGAATTCTCGCTAGTCAGGCGGAGAAAATCATGTTTTGTGATGCCGATGATGTCGTCTCGAAATGGTGGATTTCGCAGGGCTATCAATGTTTTGACTTCGCACCAGTCTGGAACGGTGCAGCAATTCTTCTCACTGACAAGCAGTTCGCAGGAACACTAGAGGATATACGCAGTGCGTTTGGCGACAGTCCCGCTTTCGAACCCCCAATCGCTGGGAAAGCAACCGCTTTTCCGGTACTGATGGGTGGAAATTTTGGAGCGACTAAAGCCGCTCTGGAACGTGTGCATGGATTTGACCAATCCTTCATGGGTGCGGGCGAAGACAATGACTTGGGTTTCCGTTTCCGACGAGCAGGATTTGAGTATCCCAACGCTCCATCAGTACGGATCGGGTATCGAGGCAAATGGGATCCACGATTTATCCGAAGATTGGCTTTTCGACAAGCAAAAGCTCATGCACTCATTGCCACGAGATATGAAGCATGGACGGAATCCAACTTTCCCAAATTTGGCAATGAACTTATTCGGGTAGCCGGCTCAGCGATGCTCATGGTGGCAGGAAGGAAGACCAAGGACTGGGATGGATTGGCCAGTCGGGTGGCCGCTTTGTCCGGCTTGGGCGTCGGTAAGCTTACTTTTCAGATTTTTGGCAAGATGCCACCGTCGCAAGTAGGCACGGGGCTAGTACGTGCGAGTCCAGAGAGGCCGGAGTCTTGAAAAAGATCATTGGTGCTGGTATCACCAAAAGAGTTGGCTGGAGTCTCGCGACATCCTCGCTTATTCCCAACGCCAAGAGAACAAAATTTCTCGGTGCGGTTGGATTCAGGAAATTCAAGAACGGTTTCATCGGGGCAAACGTCGAAATCGTATCTCCCGATGAGGTGAGGTTCGGTGATGGTTTCTACCTGAATCGTGGAGTCTTTATTGACTATGGTGAAGTCGTCCTTGGCAAGAACGTATATATCGGACAGCGGACCATGATTGTCACCGTTTCTCACGAGATCGGAGACCCAACGCGTCGCGCGGGCTCTGGGGTCGTAAAGCCTGTTCGTATTGGGGACGGCACTTGGATCGGCGCCGGCGTAATTGTTCTGCCCGGAGTCACGATCGGGAAAGGTTGTGTCATTGGGGCAGGGTCCGTGGTCACTAAGGACTGTGCGCCGAACGGACTATACGTGGGATCGCCAGCAAAACTTGTGAGGGAACTCCCGGAAGGCGCTGATCGTGGTGAAGAAGAGGTTTCCTCATGAAAGTTAGTGTAATTATCCCGGCCAGAAACGTTGCCGAGGTGCTCCCGGAACAGCTCGAGGCTCTTGCTGGGCAGAAGAACGCGCCCGAATTTGACGTCGTAGTCAGCGATAACGGAAGTACGGACGGCACTCGAAATTGCGCTGATTACAGGGAATGGCCGTTCAATCTTCGGTTCATGGACTCTTCGCAACGGCCAGGAGCTTCCCATGCTCGTAACGTTGGAGCGGCCACTACGAATGCGGATATTCTCCTGTTCTGCGACGCTGACGATATTGTCGATGAGAACTGGGTTCATGAACTAAGTAATGCCGTGGAGTCCACAGAGGGCGCTCTTGTGACAGGGGCACTGCGGCATGACCGCTTCAACACTTCGGTACTTCGAGCAGCATACGATATTCCGGGAGAACCGCGCACAACTGACGAACTGCCTGACGTTGAGTGGAATCCCCAGCCGTTCGCAAATTATCTACCCACTGTAGCTGGGAACAATTTTGCAATCCATCGAAAGACGTATCTCAGCGTAGGGGGAATGAACCCGGATTTTCCTGGCGGGTCAGAAGAAACGGACTTCTCATGGCGCGTACAGCGAAGCGGCATTAAAGTCGTTTCCGCTCCCAAGGCCCTAGTGCAGTATCGATTGCGTCAAGACAAACGGGGAATTTTCCGTCAACAGCGAATTCAGCAGTACGCGCGTGTGTTCCTATGGACTCAATACAAGGACACATCGATGAGCGGCCCAAGCATCAAGTACTCGATAACAGAAATATTCAAGTCCCTGCCTCGAGCAATCAATCCAAGCCCGGCAGCTTCAGCCGAGCGGCTCCGAGCTGTACGCATTCTTGGAGGGAACATTGGTGCGGTTCAAGGAATGGCAAAGTATCGAATCCTTGAACCGCTGAAGAACAAAATTCGCCCTCGAAACTAGCGAATAACCGCCAACGTAGTTCCGGCACTCACCGTCGACCCAACAGTCGCCTCGAGCCCTGAAATGACTCCGTCCTTGTGGGCGGTCAGCGGCTGCTCCATCTTCATGGCTTCAAGCACCAGGATCAGATCGCCTTCCTTGACGGTGTCACCGTCCTTGACGGCTACCTTGACGATGGTTCCCTGCATGGGTGACTTGAGATCGTCGCCCGATGCGCCAGAGGTTGAGCCACCGCGTCGGCCGCCGAAGTTGCGCTTCTTAGGCTTGGAGGCGCCGTTGCGTGGACCAGAGGCGCTTCCAGCAGTCAATGAAGCTGGCAAGAGCACTTCAATGCGCTTTCCGCCGACTTCAACGGTGTAACGCGTGGATTCGGCATCCTCAGCCTCGCTGGCTTCGATCACGGAGAACGGGGCAATGTCGTTTTTGAACTCAGTTTCGATCCACCGCGTGTGCACGGTGAACGGCTGATCAGGATCGGTCGGCACGAATGCTGGGTCTGCCATCACGGCGCGGTGGAACGGCGCTACTGTGGGCATCCCTTCCACTACCAACTCGTTCAACGCACGGCGGGCACGCTGTGCTGCTTCGTTGCGGGTACGTCCGGTGACGATGATCTTGGCGATCATGGAATCGAAGTTTCCGGAGACGGTATCACCCTGCTCAATACCTGAATCCACACGAATGCCCGGTCCCGTGGGGAAGGCGAGCTTCGTGATGGTTCCCGGGGTGGGCATGAAGGAGCGTCCTGGGTCTTCACCGTTGAGGCGGAACTCGAAAGAGTGTCCGCGAACTTCGGGGTCGTTGTATCCCAGCTCTTCGCCGCGGGCGATTCGGAACTGCTCGCGTACCAGATCGATGCCCGTTACTTCTTCGCTGACGGGGTGCTCGACTTGCAAGCGGGTGTTGACTTCCAGGAACGTGATCATGCCGTCTTGGCCAATTAGGAATTCGCAGGTTCCAGCGCCGGTGTATTGTGCTTCACGCAAAATGGCCTTGGAAGCCTCGTAGAGGCGATCGCGTTGCTCAGGGGTGAGGAATGGCGCGGGCGCTTCCTCAACGAGCTTTTGATTGCGGCGCTGGAGTGAGCAGTCGCGGGTGGAAATTACGACGACGTTGCCTTGCGTATCTGCCAAACATTGGGTTTCGACGTGGCGCGGTGAGTCGAGGAATCGTTCGACGAAGCAATCGCCGCGTCCGAAGGCTGCTTTGGCTTCGCGGACAGCGGATTCGAAGAGTTCGGGTACTTCGGCACGGGTTCGAGCGACTTTGATGCCGCGTCCGCCGCCTCCGTAGGCAGCCTTGATGGCTAGTGGCAGGCCGAACTCGTCAACAAACTTCAGTACTTCTTCAACGGTCTCCACAGGACCGGGGGAGCCAGGCGCAAGAGGTGCCCCCACCTTGTCTGCGATATGACGGGCTGCGACTTTGTCGCCGAGCGTGGAGATCGCATCCGGAGACGGTCCAATCCACGTTAGGCCCGCGTCCAGAACCTTTTGCGCAAACTCAGCGTTCTCGGAGAGGAAGCCATATCCCGGGTGGATTGCATCCGCGCCCGAGCGCTTGGCAATCTCGATGATCTTTTCCCCCACCAAGTACGTTTCGGCGGCCGAGGTGCCGTTGAGCGCGTAGGCTTCGTCGGCAAGACGTACATGCGGAGCGTCTCTGTCAGAGTCGGCGTAGACGGCGACTGAGGCGATGCCTTCGTCCTTGGCTGCCCGAATAACACGAACAGCAATTTCGCCACGATTTGCGATCAGAACTTTAGTCAATGAAGACATCTAGGGGGAGACTCCTTCTATTTGTACATTGGGAGCCTACCCCTTTTGTGTGATTCCAACGGTAATTAGCGGCGTTCGAGTCGAAATTTCGTGAGTCTTTTGTATGACCTCTACAAGGTCAGCAGCGGAACTGAATAACCGAGCTCAAGGAATTGGTCGCGAAGCGCAGCTGTGGAAATTCCTATCACTGCGTTAGCGTCGCCTCGAATGCCTGCCACGAATGTTGACCCACGACCATCGAGCGTGAAGGCTCCCGCGCACTGCAGGGGTTCTCCGGTTTGTGCGTATGCTAGTGCCTCCTCCGGAGTGACGTTGGCAAACCGAACTTCGGTGGAGACAATTCGCGAACTGCGGTGGCTGTTGGTTCGCGTATCGATGACAACTTGCCCTGTATGCAAGATTCCTGTCTTGCCGCTCATGAGGGACCAACGACGAACGGTTTCATCGATGGTGTAGGGCTTTCCGTAGCTCACGCCCTCGACTTCAAACACCGAATCGCATCCAATGACCAGAGCTCCCGCAGTTTCCGATGCCACAGCTTCCGCTTTCAGAGTTGCTAGGAAGAGCGCTTCATCAGCTGATGAAGGTTTTCCGTGAACCTCAATGTGTCGTGCCAGTTCGGACTCTTCGTCTACAGACGAAGGCTGAACCTGGAACGGAATCAGAGCGTTCTTGAGCAATCGCGCTCTAGCGGGGCTGGTTGAGGCAAGGATTACTGCGGGAGCTGTCGAGGTCATACGTGGATGGTGTCCTGTTCTTGAGTCACGGGCTGCATTGGTGCCGCTTTCGCTTCACGTTCTTGTTCCAGTTTTGCACCTTCTACGTCCACGTCAGGCAGGATCCTGTCTAGCCAGCGTGGGATGTACCAAGCTCGTTCACCCAAGAGATGCATGATGGCTGGTGTCAGCGTCATGCGAACCACAAAGGCGTCCAAGAGAACACCGATGGCTAACGAGAAACCGATGGCTCGGATCATCGTGAGGTGGCTGAAGATGAAGCCTGCAAACACGCTGGTCATGATTAGCGCTGCAGCCGTCACTACCGGAGCTGAGTGCACAAAACCTGTACGAACAGCCAGACGTGCATCCTGACCGTGGGCATAAGATTCGCGCATTCCGGAGACCAAGAACACTTGATAGTCCATTGCCAGTCCAAACAAGATGCCGGTCAAAAGGATCGGCATGAAGCTCATGATCGGGCCGGGAACATTGACGTCAAAGATGTTTCCAAGCCAACCCCACTGGTAAACCGCAACCGTTGCACCAAACGCCGCTGCAAGCGAGAGCAAGAAGCCCGCCGTTGCAAGTACGGGAATGACGACGGAACGGAATACCAAGAGCAAGAGTACTAGTGAAAGGCCCACCACAATTCCCAAGTACAGGGGCAAAACTTCGTTCAAGCGCTCGGACACATCAATCTGGGCCGCTACCTGACCTGCAAGCGCAATATGTGATCCGGTTGCTTCTTCAATCTGGGAAGCCTGATCGCGAATGGTGTGAACCAATTCTTCCGTTTCGGCCGACGATGGTCCCGCTTCAGGGATCACTTGAATGATTCCAATAGTCTTTGCGTCGTTAGTGCCGGCAGGAACTGCCGCGACTACGCCTGGGATAGACCGAATCTGGTCAGCTACATCCAGGGTCTGGATTTCTGCCGCACGGTCATCAAGCCCGGACGGCAAGTCTGCCACCACTAGCATGGGGCCGTTGTAGCCATCTCCGAAGGAATCGCCGAGCTTTTCGTAAGCGAGGAAAGCGCTGGATCCGGCCGGCTCTGCGGAGCCGTCCGGCAGGGCGGTACGCATACTCGCAGCCGGAATGGCAAGCAGTGCTAGGAGGATGGCTCCAAGGCCAAGGGCCACCCACGGGAAGCGCGTCACTAGAGCGCCCCAACCACGGTTACCGGTGGCCTGCTGTTCGGCATGGGCCGGAGTCTCTTCTGCCCGTGCGGCTTTGGCCCACGCTCGTTTACTGATCAACCGATTGCCGATTATTCCCAGCATCGCGGGTGTCAACGTCAGTGCGATCAGCACTGCGATAGCTACTGTCGCGGCTGCTGAAATTCCAAGGATCGCCAAGAACGGCAACCCAGGGACTGCAAGAGCAGCCAATGCGATAACCACGGTAAGGCCCGCGAACACTACCGCGTTGCCTGACGTTCCGGTGGCTCGTCCAATTGACTCTTCCATGTCCATCCCGGACAAAAGTTGCCGGCGATGGCGGTGAACAATGAAGAGTGAATAGTCGATTCCGACTGCAAGACCCAGCATCAAGGCGAGCGCAGGGGTGATCGAAGCCATCGAAATGAGTGACGAGAATGCTAGCGTTCCGCCGACACCAGCGGCGACGCCGAGGACCGCCATCAACAGTGGAAGCCCTGCGGCAACGAGCGTTCCCAGCATGACGAAGAGGACTACTGCAGCAATCAAGAGACCTAGAACTTCGGCGGTTCCGAAGATCGAGTTCAAGTCGCTCACAATTTCTTTGGAGTAGTAAAGGTTGACGCCATCGGCCTCAACAACGTTGGCAATTTCCTGAATTTGGGAACGATCCGCAGAGGTCAGCGCGTCAGCAGACGAGGTAAACGTGAGCTGAGATGCGGCAAGTGTTCCATCGGAGGACACGAAACGCATACCGGCTGTGGATTCGGCTTGACGTTGTCCCAGCGCAAGATCGGCTTCACCGGTCTCGATCTTCTCGGCTCCGTCGGCAATCTCCTCTTCCGCCTTAGGGATTTCAGCCGCCTTTTCATCCAACGTCGTCTGGCCATCGGCCAATTGTTGCTGAGAATCGGCAATCTTTTCGGCTCCAGCATCCGCCTTTGCCTGATTGGCGGCGAGCAACTTCTCGCCTTCAGCTAACGTGGCTGCTCCAGATGCGATCTTTGCAGCACCCTCTGCCAGCTTGACTCGATTAGCCTCCAACTCGGCCTTACCAGCATCAAGTGTCGATTTCGCCGTTGCGAGTTCGGCTTTACCGTCCTGGAGTTCTTTCTGCTTAGCAGCAAGGGTGGACTTGGCCTGATCGAGCTGCTTCCGGCCGGAGTCCAAGGTCGATTTCGCGCCTTGTAGCTGCTGATATCCCGAAGTTGCTGCTGCTAACTTTGATGCGCTAGCCGAAATCTTCTCTTGAGTAGAATCGATCTCCGCCTGCTTGGCGGCAATTTGGTCGTTAGCTGCTGCGATCTCCTCTTTAGCATCCGCAATTTGATCCAGGCCGGCCTCGATTTGTGCTTTCTGACCATTGAGCGTGGTGCGCTGTGCGGCAATCTCCGCGAGAGCTGCTTCCTTCTCGGCCGCTGACAATGATGTGTCTGCCTTTACAGCTTCTTCTTGTTGTTGAAGCTGAGCCAAACCGGAATTAACCTTGTCCAACGAGGCCTTGAGAGTGGAATCCTGCTTCGAGACTTCAGAGGACTTGGCGGCTAGATCTTTCTTAGCTGCATCAATCTGTGCTTGCCCATCGGCCACCTGCTTCTTAGCGCTACTTAGCTGAGATTCTGCATCATCGATGGCGCTTGGAACCTGGCTAAGGGAAGAGACTCCGAGCCCCGACGTGAGACTTTCGACGCCCGCTTCGTACTTTTGCTGGCCTGCGAGCCAGTCGGCTTCCTTTGCGCTTAGAGTCTTCTGTGCCGCCGCGAGTTGCTTCTCGCCATCTCGCACCTTGGCAAGGCCCGCGTCGTACCGTGCCTGTCCATCGGCGATCTTCTTTTCACCAGCGGCAAATGCTTCTTGACCGGACTTGAGCTGAGCTCGAGCGGCGTCAAGCTCTTTCTGCCCTTCAGCAAGCTGCGCTCGTGCGTCAGCTAGTTGTTGGGTTCCGCTCTTCCACTGCTGTGTAGCGTCCTCGAGCTGCGCTTGTCCGTCGTCGATCTTCTTCTGACCGTCTGCAAGTTGTTGCTTACCGTCGGCCAGCTGAGCGCGACCGTCTTCTAGCTTCTTTCGAGCCGCATCGAGCTCTTTTTGCCCGTCTGCTACCTTCTGCGCAGCTGAATCGAGTTGCTCTTGAGTGCTAAACGGATCCATCGCGGTACGAACAAAGGTGAGCTCGTCGAGTTGCCTGACGGCGTCTTCGACGGCCTTTTCCTGAGTGCTTGTGAAGCTCTGTCCATTCGCCGTTTCGAATACGATTCGGCCGTTACCGCCAGCGAATTCCGGCATTTCTTGTTTGAGCTTGTCAAGTGTGCGCTGAGTCTCGGTGCCAGGGATGCTGAACTCATTGCTGAGCTTACCCATGAACGCTGCGGCGCTTCCGCCGATCGCCAAGAGTGCCACTAGCCACATAGAAACAACTAGCCAACGGTGACGGTAAGAGAACTTGCCTAGATGGTACAGAAAAGAAGCCATGACTATGCCCCTCGAGAGAATGAGCGAATGGTGGGGAATCCGTCTCTTAACGTTGAAAGGGCGTCAACAAGATACGAATGAAGTAGTTTCAACGAAGCATCGCTAAGGTCGCCACCGGACTCTTGCGCCCAATAGACAAAAGCGGCCTTGCCAGCGCCAGTAATTGCGAAAACGAACGCGAAAGAGTCCAGATCGAGCGGACGTGAGTATCGCTCTTTGAGGAATTCCGCAAGACTCAGTGAACAGGAGTCCCACGTTTCGGTTTGCAAGCGTGCAAGCGGGGGATGGCTTTGTGCAAGCAAGAACATCTCGGCAACCGAGCGGTAGAGCTCAAGATCGCGCATCTGACTTACTGCCAGTACGGCAGCTTCCGAGAGCGGAACCGAATCATCGAGTTCTTCTACGGCGGACAAAACAGCTTCAATAAATTGTTCGACGGGAACATTGAGCGCAGAATCCACCGTTGGGAAATAGTTGAAGAACGTGCGGCGACTGATGCCAGCACTCTCTGCGATCTTGTCTGCGGTGAGACCTTCGATCCCACTATTTTTTAGGATTGAAATTGCCGATCGAGCGATTGAAGCCCGGGTTTCGGCCTTATTGAGGGCACGTCTAGAAAGGAGCACATTCTTACACTACGTGCAAGCTTGCATGATGTGCAACTTTTGAAATTAGGGGGTTGTCAAGTTCCATGAGGACATATTGCGTGGATCGACCAGATGGAAAGGTCCGGTGGCGCGAAGCCCAAGTACTGGATCTGGTTCCTGTCTCAGTATTGACTCCCAGATCTGATCAACCATCAGATCTGATTTGTCGTCAATTCCAGTCCATTGACTGCCATATTGGGTTTCAAAGCCCGCCAGTTTTAGCGCCAAGCTACCGTTGCGAGATTTCTCCCGAATCTGTGCCTTTGAACGCCACGGATGATGGATGATATGTAGTCCTCCTTGGAATTGCCCTGGTCGTCCTGCAAAGTGGTTGCCCATTGTTGGATATGAAAATGGAAAACTTTTGAAGGCTGTCTTAGGAAGCACTTCGTGACTTTCATCAACCCAGAGCTCGTGTGCTGAATCGAGTGTGGGGAAGGCGTTGTGAACCAACGCAGGAAAACGTTTCCCGTCGCTATTCCTAAGATAACTGGCTAACGTCTGCCCTTCTGCATACCAGTACTCGTCCGCGTCGAACGGAATCACCCAGGTGGCTCCAATTGAACGAGCGAACGACGTCAAATTTTCCATCTTTTCCGACTGGAAGTAGGCGGGCACGCTATCGAACGCTAAGCCAATCCTGGGATTATTTGACAATTTCGCGAGAATCTCAGGAGTTGAGTCCGTCGAGTTGTTGTCGGCAATGAGGACATAGTCCACGCCTTGTTCGAGCAGATGGTTCACGGTCTGCTCAATGATGTCTTCCTCATTTCGCACCATCGTTACGGCAGCAACCGATCCGGTACCTAAGCGGGGATATCGGTCGGGGAGGCGGACGCCCGCCGATATGGCGGCCATCCTAGTGCGGTGATCCTTGGAGAAATGCCGTTGGGTGGTTGCCTTTGCGAAGCCACCGTAGTCTCTAAAATTTCTCACTTGACCACGGGAAAATCTCAAAACCTTGGAAAGTGCTGACTTTTCGTGGTGTGGGATATCCAAAATTGTCACTTTCGATTCAGTGCTTGTTTGACGCTCTAAGTTGTCCGTCAAGCATCTACACGGCGCCACATATTCTGGTTATCGTCCTTGGCGCCCCTATGATCAATAACAGCATAATTCAGTACCAGCGTTAGAGTAATTTGGGCATTGAAGATGGCACGTGATGGCGCAAGGGGCCCCAATTGTTAAAAGATCTTCGACGAGTAACTGATCTCTTGAGGAATCAGCGGCTCGGTTGGCTAATACCGGCAGTGATGGGCTCTTTGTTCGTGGCTGGGTTAGACATGCTTGGCGTCGCAGCGATGTTGCCGCTCATGCTTCTGGTGACCGGATCAACGGATAACGTCGCGATCGTGACACTGAGCCAGCTAGTGGGTACGCGTGATTTGCAGGATTTACTGATCATAGTCTCTGGTCTTGTGGCCGGGTCTTTCGTTACAAAAGCTGTTCTGCAACTCTCCTTTAAATGGTGGTTGTCAGGCCACACATCTAGGTTGGAAGCGGAAGCTTCAACGGAGCTATTCCGTCGCTATGTCGATGCTGATTACTCGGATCACCGAGAAAGAAACATGTCCGAGATTCATCGGAACATCGGGCAATCAATTGGGCAAGCATTTAACGGAGTACTGCTAGGACTCATTTCGCTATTAACTGATGGCCTGACAATTATTTTGATCCTCATTGTTTTGTGTATCGTTTCGCCATGGACCACGCTTGGGGTCATCCTGATATTTGGCTCCGTGATGCTGGGGATGCAAACTCTGCTTCGAAAAAGGCAACAACGTGTCGGCGAAGAAATTGCGGAACATCAGGTTGCAGCGTGGAACGCCGTACTTCCAGGTATCAATGGATTTCGCGAATCAAGAGTTACAAAGACTTCAGCCGAGTTTGTTGAGCGATTCTTTGGCGCGCGAAGTGGCCAAGCCCAAGCTGGGAGACGGATGTCGATACTTTCGGAGTTCCCACGGTATGTTCTGGAAATTGTCTTTGTGGTTGGAGTTGGTTCGTTGTCTGTTTTGCTTTTCACAACGCAGGACCAAGGCCAAGCTCTTTCCATACTTGGCGTCTTTGTTGCCGCGGCTACTAGGCTGCTTCCAACATTGAACCGATTTGCTGGAACGGTTGGATCCGTTCGCATGAGCAATGCTGGGCTACAAATTGTGGTTGCGGAGCTTGACAAGCTTGACTCTTCGAAACAAGTCGACCTGTCGAGCGAGACTCCCTTGGAGAAACATCAAGATATCCAAGTAAATGATGTGTGGTATCGCTTTGAGGATTCAGAAGAATTTGTAGTGTCCGGGGTTAGCCTAACAATAAGGGCCGGATCTACGGTTGCATTCGTGGGCTCAAGTGGCGCTGGAAAAAGTACGCTCCTCGACATCCTCCTTGGCCTCTTTCATCCAACTAAGGGTGAGGTCCTCTATGGAAAGGTAAATATCCATGATTCTCTTGGGCCTTGGTATGGAACTGTCGCGATTGTTTCTCAGGATATTTTCATATTGGACGACACCCTCGCGGCAAATGTAGCGTACGGAACGCCAACCGGTCAGATTGATATGGCGAGAGTTCGTGAAGTGGTCTCGTTGGCGCAACTAGATGAAGCTGTCTCTCAGCTTCCTGAAGGTTTGGAAACACGTCTCGGCGAACGTGGCGTGAGGCTATCGGGCGGACAGCGGCAGCGAGTAGGTATTGCGAGGGCACTCTATCGCGATCCAGATGTGCTAATTCTCGACGAGGCAACTTCTGCGCTCGACAACATCACCGAGTATCAAATCTCAGAAACAATGAAGTCCCTATCGGGCGAACGAACCATTATTATTGTCGCGCACCGCTTGTCTACGGTGAAGAATGCCGATGAAATCTTCTTCATGAAAAACGGTCGGATTGCGGGCAGCGGCAAGTTTGAGGATCTTCAAAAGAGCAATTCAGACTTTGCAGAGCTTGTCCGAATCGGTAGTACAAAAAGCAACTAAAAGAGTTCGGGGCGAAACTATGTCATAGTTTCGCCCCGTTATTGAACCTAGGAAATGCCTCTAGGCGCTTACTTCCTCGGCAACCTTTGCTTCGTCCTTAAACGGATCCCCATCACGATCAGCGTTGTACAGCGTTTCGTCCAAGATCCCTTCGCGCTTAGAAACGATCGTCGGAACCAGAACCTGGCCGGCGACGTTCACGGCGGTGCGGCCCATGTCCACAATAGGATCAACGGCAAGCAAGAGGCCAACGCCAGCTAGTGGCAGACCCAAGGTGGATAGCGTTAGCGTCAACATGACGGTTGCGCCAGTGGTGCCGGCGGTAGCTGCGGAGCCTAGGACGGAAACGATGACGATCAGCAGGTAGTGGCTGAAGTTCAGTTCGATGCCGAAGAACTGGGCGACGAAGATGGCTGCAATGGCGGGGTAGATCGCAGCGCAGCCGTCCATCTTGGTGGTTGCGCCCAGCGGGACAGCAAACGATGCGTATCCGCTAGGAACGCCCATGTTGCGTTCGGTCACGCGCTGCGTGAGCGGCATGGTGCCAACGGAAGAGCGGGACACGAAAGCCAGCTGAATGGCCGGCCACGCGCCGGAGAAGTACTGGCGGACGGACAAGCCGTGTGATCGCACGATGACGGGGTAGACCACAAAGAGAACCAGCGCCAGACCAACGTAGATGGCCACCACGAACTTGGCGAGGGAACCCATGGTGTCCCAGCCGTAGGTTGCCACGGCGTTACCGATCAAACCAACGGTGCCAATCGGTGCAATGCGGATGATCCACCACAGCACCTTCTGGATGATGGCAAGGATTGAGCGGCTAAAGGAAATGAATGGCTCGGCAGCGGCGCCTACCTTGAGGGCGGCTACACCGATGGCGATGGCGATCACGAGGATCTGCAGGACGTCAAAGGAAACAGAGGTCGTCACGGCGCCCGTTTCGGCTACCTTGCTGGAAGCAGAGAGGCCCAAGAAGTTCACGGGGATGAGGCCCTGCAGGAAGCCCCACCAAGAGCCAGTCTTACCGGTGTAATCGGAAGGAGCGGCCTGGCCGGTTCCCACGCCTGGCTGGAACACCAACCCCAAGGTGATGCCAATCAGTACGGCGATGAAGGCCGTGATGCAGAACCACAAGAGCGTCTTCCACGCCAAGCGAGCAGCGTTCGTTACTTGTGCAAGGTTCGCGATGGACGCTACGACGGCGAAGAACACCAGCGGAACCACGGCGGCCTTCAAGAGGCTGACATAGCTGGAACCGATGACCTGAAGGGTCACTCCAAGGGCGTTCGGGGTTTCAGCGGTGTGGCCGGTCTGCTTAGCCCAGAGTCCCAGAAGGAGTCCAAGCGCAAGCGCGGCAATGATTTGGGGCCCGAAGGACGTCATCCACTGTGGTAGACGGCGCCGTGGGGCGGTGGTGGCGGCAGGATTAGTCATCCCAAAAGTGTGGGTCGCACTATCCCGCCGACCAACCCCATGTTGCGAAATATTACGCGACTGTGACTTCGGTCAAGGCGAACTTCAAGGTATCCAGTCCCACGGATCCTAGCGCGAGTGCTTCACGGTGGAATTTCTTGAGATCGAAAGCAGCTCCTTCGCTTAGCTTGACCTCATCCCGGAGATCGTTCCAGAGACGCTCACCAATCTTGTAGGCAGGCGCCTGACCAGCCCATCCCAAGTAGCGATTGAACTCGAAATCCAGCTGGCCGGGGGAGGTGTCCAGATTCTTCTTCAAGAATTCATAGCCCGCTTCCGGAGTCCAGACGCCGGAACCCCACCGTTCCGGGATTTCTAGTTCGCAGTGGACGCCAAGATCGAACACCACGCGCGCGGCCCTCATGCGCTGCGCATCGAGCATGCCTAGGTAATCGCCCAGGTCATCAAGGTAGCCAAGTTCTTGCATGAGCCGCTCGGCATATAAAGCCCAGCCTTCACCGTGGCCAGAAACCCAAATGAAGTTTCGACGCACGGAGTTCAGGGTTTCCTTGAGGTAAACGGCCGTGCCAATCTGCAAGTGGTGACCGGGGACGCCCTCGTGGTAGACCGTGCTGGTTTCTGACCACGTGAGGAACGTGTCTTCACCGGCGGGTACGGACCACCACATCTGACCCGGGCGAGAGAAATCGTCGCTGGGTCCGGTGTAGTAAATGCCGCCCTCTTGCGTTGGCGCAATCATGCATTCGAGTTTGCGAACCGGTTCTGGAATATCAAAGTGTTGCTCACCCAACGCCGCTACGGCGGCATCGGACTTCTCCTGCATCCACGCCTTTAAAGCATCAGTGCCGTGCAGGACGCGCGAGGAGTCTGCATTGAGAAGTGCTTTGGCTTCCTCGATGGTGGCGCCAGGCTTGATGGCGTTGGCAACTCGTTCTTGCTCGGCAATGATTCGGTCCAGCTCGGCAACGCCCCAGGCGTAGGTTTCGTCGATGTCGATGGACGTTCCCAAGAACTCGCGGCTGGCAAGAAGGTAGCGTTCACGGCCGAAGGCATCCTTCTCCGGCGCAAGCGGTAGAAGCTCGGTCCGCAAGAACCCGGCAAACTGCTCGTACCCCGACTTTGCAGCTTCGGCACTTGCTTGGAGGCCGTCCGTGCGGAAAATTTGGGGTGCGCTCGCCACTAGATCATCGAAGAAACCGCCAGCCTTGGTATAGTCCGCGATCTGCCCTAGGACAATGTCCACTTGGCGGCGGGCTGCAATTTTGCCGTCGCTTGCGCTTTTCTTGTACGACGCCGCAGCTTGGCTCAGTGCCTCAGGGATATTTTCGAGGCGCCCGGCAATGTGATCCCAGTCCTCGGCTGTGGCGGTGGGCATGAGATCCAGGACGGCGCGAATGTTCTGCGGAGCAGACGCAATGTTGTTCAGTGGCGTCCAGCCGGAATCGATGTTTTCAATCCATAGGCTCAGGCGTTCGTGAACGGCGTGCTGCGTGACCTGATCAATCGAGTCAACCGGAGTTGCTCCCATGATTTCGTCGAGAGCGCGTTGCATGAGATCCCGCACTTGACGCTGGCCCTCGGGAGAACGGTCCTCATAGGCTTCTTCAAAACCTGGTAGCCCTAGCGATGCGCCGAATTCGGGGGACAGCTTCAGGTATTCAGCGAAGAACTTTTCGCAAGCTTCGTCGATAGCACTAGGTGCTCGTGTGATGGGCGTCTCAAGAGTCATGAGACAACCCTACAACTTGAAATATATGTTGAATAGTCGGGCCGGAGGCCCGCAGCAGTGTTAGCGGTTCCCTCGCCAGATGGTCGGCAACTGCATGAAATGCCGACCTCGCTTGATGGCCTCGCGCACCAAATCGTTACGCGTGAGAGACTCTTCCGGCTCCTCGGTGGAGGCTGTTGCGACCATCAGGCAAGCGGTCAGCGCCGCAAGTTCTTCAGCGGTCGGTTCTCCCGAGACCACCTTGAACAGCGGTTTCTCAACCTCTTCGGCTTCGCCTTCCCACGAGCGGGAGGAGCGAGTATTTGGCGCCAGACTCATAGCGGAATGTTTCCGTGCTTCTTGGCAGGGTTGGAGACGTGCTTATCGCGTAGTGCGCGAAGGCCGCGCACTACTTGTAGGCGCGTATCTTGTGGCGCAATCACGGCGTCCAGGTAACCCAGTTCAGCTGCCTGGTACGGGTTCAAGAGCTCGGCTTCGTAGCCTTCGATGATCTCCGTGCGGCGCGCTTCGACGTCTCCACCGTTAGCTTCCACGGCGGCCAAATCGCGGCGGTACAGAATGTTGACCGCTCCCTGAGCGCCCATGACGCCAATTTGCGCGGTGGGCCACGCGAAGTTCAGGTCTGCGCCGAGCTTCTTGGAGCCCATCACAATGTAGGCACCGCCGTAGGCTTTGCGCGTGATGATGGTGATCTTCGGGACAGTCGCTTCAGCGTAGGCGTAGAGAAGCTTGGCGCCGCGACGAATAATGCCTTGGAACTCCTGGTCCGTGCCGGGCAAGAAGCCAGGTACATCAACAAGGGTCAGGATGGGGATGTTGAAAGCGTCGCAGTTGCGGACAAAGCGCGCTGCTTTCTCCGAGGCGGCAATGTCGAGGGTCCCGGCGAACTGCATGGGCTGGTTGGCCACGATTCCAATGGGGCGGCCCTCAACGCGAGCGTATCCAATCAGCACGTTCGGCGCGTACAGGGACTGCATCTCCAAGAAGTGGCCGTCGTCCACGATCGCCTCGATGACGGCGCGCATGTCATAGGGCTGATTCGCGGAGTCAGGGATGAGCGTGTCCAGCGCTTCATCAATATCCGTGATTTCCAGGTTCTCCTCGAAGCCTTCCATGGGCGTGGGGGAGAGGTTGCTGGATGGCAGGAAGTCCAGGAGCTCCTTGACGAACTCGATGGCGTCTTCTTCGTCGGTTGCCAAGTAGGTGGAGGTACCGGTGACCGCGTTGTGCTGGCGGGCTCCGCCGAGGGTTTCCATGTCCACTTCTTCGCCGGTGACGGTCTTGATGACGTCCGGGCCGGTGATGAACATGTGGCTGGTCTTGTCTACCATCACCACGTAATCCGTGAGGGCGGGGGAGTAGGCGGCGCCGCCGGCGCAGGGGCCCATGATGAGCGAAATCTGAGGGATGACTCCCGAGGAATGAACGTTGTTGCGGAAAATATCCGCGAACATGGCTAGCGATGCCACGCCTTCTTGAATGCGAGCGCCACCGCCGTCATTGATACCAATGACCGGGCACGCGTTGCGAAGCGCAAATTCCTGCACCTTGACGATCTTCTCGCCGTTAACCTGGCTGAGCGAACCGCCGTACACGGTGAAGTCCTGTGAGTACACCGCTACAAGACGGCCATCGATGGTTCCGTACCCGGAGACCACGCCATCTCCCAGCGGTCGCTTCTTGTCCATGCCGAAAGCCGAGGTGCGGTGCACGGCCAGGGCATCGAATTCAACGAAGGAGTTCTCATCCAGCAACAAGTCGATGCGCTCACGGGCGGTGTGCTTGCCGCGATCATGCTGCTTGGCTACCGCGGCTTGGCCTGAGGGGAGTTGTGACTCAGTCTCTCGGCGACGGAAATCCGCGATTTTGCCGGCGGTAGTGGTGAGGTCGATGCTGGGGGCGTTGCTGGCGCCGGCGTCGCGGGCATTCGCAGCTGGAGCGGTCATAAGTAGGGTTCTCCCATCATCGATTCACCAAATGCCGGTTCGCGTCATGGCGTTGTAGAGATTGCACAACAGGATCCGGCAACTTGGCTAGTCTAGTGAGCATTTTGCGGACAACGTTCGTATGAAACCTACAAAGTGCAACATTGATCCAAAATTTTTGTTACTCACCAGTAACAAAATGTGTTCTGGCGCACTATTCTGTCTGTATGACTACCGAGCCAATCAGCCTACGGAACCGAACCATCCTCATGAGCGGCGGCAGCCGCGGCATTGGCCTCGCCATTGCTTTGCGCGCCGCAGCAGACGGGGCAAACCTCGTGTTGCTGGCGAAGACTGCCCAGGCTCACGACAAGCTCGAGGGAACCATCTTCACGGCCCAAGCGCAGATCGAGGAGGCGGGCGGCAAGGCGCTCGCAGTGGTGGGTGATGTTCGAAATGACGACGACGTCGCTTCCGCTGTTGCACAGGCCGTTGAAACCTTCGGCGGCATTGACATAGTCCTCAACAACGCTTCCGCTATTGACCTCAGCAAGACGCCGGACTTGTCCATGAAGAAGTTCGATCTCATGTTGGATATCAACGCTCGAGGTTCCTTCCTGATGGCCAAGTCTGCGCTTCCGCATCTCTTGGAATCGGACCACGCACACATCCTGACGTTGTCCCCGCCTATCAACTTGGACCCGCGCTGGGCGGGACTCCACGTGGGCTACACCATGTCCAAGTACGCAATGAGCCTCGTGACCTTGGGCCTTGCCGAAGAACTCAAAGGCGCCGGAGTGGGCGTCAACTCCTTGTGGCCAGCAACGCTCATTGATACAGCAGCCATCCGGGCTATGCCTCACGGTGACAAGCTCGCAGCTCAAGGCCGGACTGCGGCGATTGTCGCGGACGCGGCTCACGCCATCCTGACCAGCAACCCACGCGAACTCACTGGCCAATTCTTGGTGGACCAGGACATCCTTGCGCAAAAAGGCCACTCTGACCTGAGCAAATACGCTGTCACTCCCGGCAACACGGATCTCCTTCCCGATATCTTCCTCTAGACCGGAACGGTCAGGATCTCGATAAGATCAAGGCATGATGCTGGACTCGTGCCCTTCAACGAACGCCTATATTGGCGAGCAATTCCGAGCCCACCCAGAACAGTGGAACACGCTGGACTGGGTGGCCACCGCGGATCAGACCGCCGGCACGGGCCGGTTAGGTCGCGAATGGGTGGCGCCTCGCGGTACCAGCCTCGCGCTCAGCGTTTTCTTCCGAGTAGACCAACCCGGCGAAATCCCATCCAGTGAGGCAACGTGGCTCTCGGTCCTCTGCGCACTGGCGCTTACGCGCACTCTGGAGGAACTCGGGGCTGACGAACGCGCGGCGCGCTTGAAATGGCCCAATGATGTCCTCGTCAACGGTAAAAAGATCGCCGGCATCCTCGCTCAATTCCATTCTGTTCTTCTCCCTCTTCACCCCGGCGCAACTGCAGGGACTGAGCGAGAGACGAGCAGCGGCGTCGGAGTGGGAATCGGAACCAATATCTCGATGACGCAAGATCAGCTCCCCGTCCGCACCGCCACTAGCCTGGCGTTAGAGGGCATCGAAGCGAGCATCGATCAAGTCCGCGAAGTCTTCCTGAAGAACATTCGCGAAGCCTTCCAAACGTTCAAGCAGGGAAACTACCAACCCGCCGCCTGGTTGCGCGATGCCGTGAAGAACAAACTGAGCTCTCTAAATATGGACGTTCGCGCAGAACTACCCAACGGTCGGCACGTCTACGGTCAATGTGTGGACCTTGATAATCAGGGAGCGCTCATTATTGAATCCGCGGACGGACAAAGGCACACCATCAGCGCCGGCGACATTATTCACTTGCGCCGGTCAGACGGGGCCTACGCCTAAGAGGCGGCTCTAGAGTTTCTCTCAGGATCTGCTGTCAAAATAAGAGCTGGTCACACAGGAAGGATGCAGCGTGCGAGTTCGATTACGAGACAACGAACGAGTGGTTGTCCGTACCCGACCGCACCTTCGCGCCATCCTGTGGCCCGTGGTCCGGCTCATGCTCTTGATTCTGGTCACGAGCATCGGAGCTGGCTTTTTGAACCGCCAACACAACGAGCCACTAGCCACCATCGCTCCGGTACTGCAATGGATTGTGATCGGCATCGGCGCTCTGCTGGCCTTGAGTTACGGGCTCTTGCCGATTATCCGCTGGCTGTCCACTTCCGTTGTCCTCACCACGCAACGTGTGATTGTGCATCGCCAAGGCAAGGATCGCGAAGTACCGTTAGAGAATGTTTTCGGAGTTGACCTGCGCCAGTCAATGGCTCAGAAAATCAATCGCTCCGGAACGTTGATCCTTCGAACAGCCCAAGGAAACGGCATTATTTACAATGTTCCTGCAGTGCAAACGGTCGCTGACCTCGTCGTGGAATATCGCGACGCCCTTGCGCCGCGCATGGTTTCAACAGATCGGTGGGCCCTGTGACGATTGATCATCCAGAAATCCTGCCGTCAGAAGACGCCGCACAAACCCAAGCGGCCGTTGACTCGGCTCCCATTGTGGTGGGTACCCCCACGGTGAATAGCAAAGAGCCGAGCGACCGCGAAGCTACCAAAAGCCTTGAACGGCGACTGCTCGGTGGTCCGCGTACGCTCAAGCGACGCGAGGTTGCTGCTGGGGCTGGTATCTCCTTGCTGTCCGCCAAGAAATTATGGCGCGCCCTGGGATTTCCCAACCTCACCGATGATGAGGTGGCGTTCACCGAGCGGGACCTCGAAGCGATCCTGACGATCGTGGAAAACGTGCGCGAGGGCTACCTGTCAGAAGAGACGGCAATCTCCATCACGCGCTCCATCGGCCAGATGACGGACCGCATGGTCATTTGGCAGATCGAAGCCCTCGTGGAAGATCTAGTCCAAAACAAAAAGCTCACGGACCGCGAAGCGCGTGAACAAGTTCTCAAGATTCTGCCCACACTCATTGAGCCGATGGAAAGCGTGCTCTTGTACGCATGGCGGCGCCAAATGAACTCCGCCATCCAGCGCCAAGTGCTCCGCGTGGAATCTGGTCTCAAGGCCTCCGCGGAAGGTCGCACCGGCGAAGAGGACGACGCTCCGCTGCCGTTGGCCCGCGCCGTGGGCTTCGCGGATCTGGTCTCCTACACGTCTCTGTCTCGCCGCATGAACGAACGAACCTTGGCGCAACTGGTGCAGCGTTTCGAACAGAAGAGCGCCGAGATCATTGCCGTGGGCGGTGGCCGCTTGGTCAAGACCATCGGCGACGAAGTGCTGTTCGTGGCCGAAACCCCGCAGGCCGGAGCGGAAATTTCGCTCGCGCTCGCAGAAGAATTCCGCGCCGATGACTTCTTGCCGGATGCGCGCGTCTCACTGGTGTGGGGCCGCGTGCTGTCCCGTTTGGGCGACATTTATGGACCCACCGTCAATCTCGCCGCACGCCTCACCGCGCTCTCGGAGCCGGGCAAGGTGTACTGCGATGCGTTGACCGCGTCCACTCTCTCGGGCGACAAGCGCTACATCGTGGAACGGCAGCAAAGTCATGAGGTGCGCGGCTTCGGCGAAATCACACCGTACATTCTTGCTCGCGGCGAGGGCGAGGGCCTGTCGCTGGATTAGCGATGGACTCACCCAGGACTAGGGGCAATTTATTTTTGGATAGTGTGCAAAATGAGTCGCAATGTCTGAAAAGATGGGGAGGTGCCTCGAGAAGCTGTGACCTCATTTACCTTGCGCGTTGGCGCGCGGTCTGATCGCGGCCTTGTGCGCCCGCTCAACGAAGATTCGCTGCTGCTAGGGGATGGAATTTTTGGTGTCTGCGACGGAATGGGCGGGCACGAAGCCGGCGAGGTTGCTAGCCGGATGTGCGCTCATATCTTGAAGGAAGCGTACGACGACGCGGCTCACCGCCCGACCTCGGCTTTAGTCGCGAGCTACTTGCGGAGCGCTGACGACGCGATTCGTACAGCGATTCACGCGCGCGGCGGCACCACCGTAAGCGGACTCGCGCTCGTGACAACCGATGCGGAAACTGCGGCTACTGGAGCGGACAGCACGGCGGGCGAAGCAGATCTTCAGTGGTGCGTGTTCAACGTCGGCGATTCACGCACATACCGCGTGACGCCCAGCGGTGCGCTGGCTCAAATCACCCGAGACCACTCTCAAGTCCAAGAACTCGTAGCGCTGGGGCAACTCACGCAAGAACAAGCGGCGGTGCACCCTCGACGCCACGTGATTACCCGGGCACTCGGCGCGGGCGATGCCGCCGAAGCCGACCTATGGAACCTTCCCGTTGTTGCGGGGGAGCGGTTCTTGGTGTGTTCGGATGGGCTCAGTGGCGAGGTTCACGAAGAGACCATCGCCGAGGTCCTCTCCCAACACGCCGATCCCCAACAAGCTGCGGATCGGCTGATCCTTCTCGCTATTGAGTCCGGCGGTCGGGACAACATTTCGGTGGTTGTGGTGGATGTTCTTGAGGACTCAACCGCAGACTAATGCGGCAAGATGTATTCGTGAGTACTGAACAAACGGACCAGAACCTCCAAGAGCTTCAAGAGCAGCAAGTGGTGCCTGCGGAAACGTTGCGGGATGAATACGACGCCCTCGTTGATGACGTGCGTAAACACCGCACGGCGTACTACCAAGAGGACGCCCCGCTCATCTCTGACGCAGAGTTCGATGAGCTCTACCGCAAGCTGGAAAACTTCGAGGCACTGCACCCGGAGCTGGTCACGAACGATTCGCCCACCCAAGAGGTCGGCGGCGAAGTCTCCGTGGCGTTTGCCCCTGCGAAGCACGTCACACGCATGTACTCCCTTGAGGATGTGTTCTCCCTCGAGGAACTTGATGAGTGGGCTCGCCGCGCCGAAAAGAATGCGGCCATCCAAGCTCCGCAAGATCAGATCCGTTGGCTCACGGAAGTCAAGATCGATGGCCTTGCTATCAACCTGTTGTACGAGAACGGCAAGCTCAAACGGGCTGCGACTCGCGGCGACGGTGTCACCGGTGAAGACGTCACTCACAACGTCCTCACCATCAAGTCCATCCCCACCGAACTCGCGGGATCCGGCTGGCCAGCCGAGCTCGAAGTGCGCGGAGAAATCTTCATACCGTCCGCAGATTTCAAGATCTTCAACGACGCCTTGATTGAGGACGGCAAAGCGCCACTCGCGAACCCCCGCAACGCAGCGGCCGGATCGCTCCGCCAAAAGGACCCCGCCGAGACCGCTAAACGCCCGCTGTCCATGTTCGTTCACGGCATCGGCTCACGCGAGGGACTCACAGCTCACAGCCAGTCCGAGACCTACGAGCTCATGCGCTCGTGGGGCCTTCCCGTCTCGCCGTATTGGGCGTCCTTCGAAAAGTATGAAGACGTACTCGCGTTCATCGCGGACAAGGGCGAACACCGCCATGACCTCCTTCACGAGATCGACGGCATCGTTGTCAAGATCGATTCGTTCGCTATCCAGCGAGCGCTCGGCTACACCTCCCGCGTCCCACGCTGGGCAGCCGCCTATAAGTACCCGCCAGAAGAAGTTCACACTAAGTTGCTGGACATCCAGGTCAACGTTGGCCGCACCGGCCGCGTGACCCCCTTCGCCGTCATGGAACCGGTAAAAGTCGCCGGGTCCACCGTGGAAATGGCAACACTTCACAACCAAGACGTGGTGAAGGCCAAGAACCTCCTCATCGGTGACGTGGTGATCCTGCGCAAAGCAGGGGACGTGATCCCGGAAATCTTGGGGCCAGTCTTGCCGTTGCGCGAGGGCCGCGAAAGCGAACTGCACGAGTTCGTCATGCCCACCAACTGCCCGTCCTGCGGTGAACCGCTGAGCCCAGCGAAGGAAGGCGACGTGGACATTCGTTGCCTCAACGCGCGCTCGTGCCCCGCTCAGCTCACCGAGCGCGTGGCGCACTTGGGCTCTCGCGGCGCTTTCGATATCGAAGCGCTGGGGTATGAGGCAGCTCGCGCCCTGACGCAGCCGGCCTCTCCCACTCCTGGACCGCTCGTTAACGAAGCTGATCTCTTTGATCTCACGGCGGAGGACCTGAGCGACGTCCTCATTGAACGCGAGAAGAAGAGCCGCGGCGTTCCCACCGGCCAGATGGAACTGGTGCCGTACTTCTATACGAAGGGCACCGCGAAGAAGCCTTCCGAGCCAAGCGCGACCACCAAGAAGCTCTTCACTGAACTCGAGAAAGCGAAAAGCCAGCCGCTCTGGCGAGTTCTCGTGGCACTCTCCATCCGCCACGTTGGCCCTACTGCCTCCCGAGCTCTCGCAACGGCATTCGGGTCTATGGACAAGATCCGCGCCGCAAGCGTTGAAGAGCTTGCGAGCGTTGACGGGGTGGGCAGCATCATCGCTGAATCCATCACCGAATGGTTCACCGTGGATTGGCACCAAGAGATCGTCGCGAAGTGGGCAGCTGCTGGTGTGCGTATGGAGGATGAAGTGGATGAATCGATTCCACGGACCCTCGAAGGACTGACCATCGTGGTCACCGGAACGCTCCCGAACTTCAGCCGCGACGAGGCCAAAGAAGCCATCATCAGCCGCGGCGGCAAAGCCTCGGGATCCGTCTCTAAAAACACCAGCTTTGTAGTCGCCGGCGATTCCGCTGGCACTAAGCTCGATAAAGCCCAAGCGCTAGGAGTGCCGGTCCTCGATGAGGACGGGTTCCGCGCACTATTGGCCGATGGCCCTGAAGGAGTCACCACCGCATGAAACCCGAAGACTTCCTTGAGCTCACTCTCAAGGCGGCACGAGCAGGAGCAGCCGTCCTCGCAGCTCGAGCAAGTTTCTCACCAGCAACTGGTCGCATTGAGACGGATTCAAAGTCCGCTGCGGGGGACTGGGTGACCGAGTTTGACCGGAACGCCGAGCAAGCCGTGCGGGAGATCCTGCACGCTGCTCGCCCTCATGATGAGATCAGCGGCGAAGAGTATGAGACCACCACGGTAGAGAACCCCAGCGGCTACCGCTGGTCCATCGATCCGCTCGATGGCACCGTCAACTTTGTTCGCGGCATCCCGTTCTTCGGGTGCTCGGTCGCCGTCTTCGGCCCGGCAGACCATGCCCCTGAAGGCGCATGGTTGGCTGGCGCCGTGGTTGCTCCTGCGCTCAACGTCGAATACTTCGCCACTCGCGGCGGCGGTGCGTGGATGCGCACTACTCATGACGACGACGCCGCTCCCGTCCGCTTGCACGGCCCGGACAAGACCTCCGACGCCCGCATTCTGGCGACCGGCCTGGGATACGACGCTGCACGCCGCGCTTACCAAGTGGCCGCGCTCGCAGAAATGCTCCCAGGCTTCGCGAACATTCGCCGCCTCGGTTCTGCGGCTTTGGACCTCTGCCTGGTGGCGGAAGGAAAGATCGATGCGTACGCCGAATTCGGCACGCAGGAATTCGACTGGGCAGCCGGTGCATTGATCGCCGAAGAGTCTGGCACCCCAGTCCGCCGTCCGGCCAGTGGCGATGGCACACGCTGGCCGGACTGGATGGTCGCAGGTCAGGTCAATGTCCCCAAATCTCCGCGCCGCACCCCAGACCCGCAGTCCATCCTCGATGACCCCATCAAGCACAAAGCCGAGGCTGGGAACGCAAGCGGCGTCGTCGTAGTTCGGGACGCTCTTCCGGATGACTATTTGGAAATCCGCCGCATCACCCACGATGCCTACATTTCCGGGGGCTACTTCGGAAGCGCGGAAGAACCGTACATGCAGCGCGTCGGCAACGTCTCCGACCGTCACGAAGACGCCCTCATGTGGGTTGCTGAACGCGACGGCCAAGTGGTGGGATCAGTCACCATCGCCCGTGCGGGGGAGAAATGGGCGGATATCGCCCGCGAAGACGAACTCGAATTCAGGCTCCTCGCCGTGGATCCAAACGTTCAACGCAGCGGTGCCGGAAGTGCCCTGGTGGAACGAATCGTGGCGTACGCGAAGACGCTTCCGGACGTAAACCGCGTGAGTTTGACGACGGGAGCGGACTGGCTTCCCGCCCATGCCTTGTACGAACGCCTTGGATTTACGCGCGTTCCAGATCGAGACTGGTTTGTTCCGGGAACTGATATCAAGCTCATCGTTTACGTTTACGAAATAGCTGAGCACTAGAATTGACCATAATCATCCAACCGTCTCGAAATCGGGAGATTCATGTCTGCCATTAGCCGTGATGACGTAGCCCACTTGGCTCGTCTTGCGCACCTGGAAATGTCCGAAGCTGAGCTGGAAACCATGGCGAGCGAACTTGCTGTCATTGTGGACTCGATCGCCGTAGTCAGCGAAGCCGCTGGCGATGACGTTCCTGCCACAAGCCACCCGATCCCGCTCACGAACGTCTTCCGCGAAGACGTGGTGGGTCAAACGCTGACCCAAGAAGAGGCTTTGCTGAACGCGCCGGATTCTGAAGACGGACGTTTCAAGGTGCCGGCAATTTTGGATGGGGAGTAAGAATTTGGACATCATTCGTATGAGCGCCGCGGAACTTGCCGCGGCCCTGCAGGCTGGAACCGTTACGTCGGTGGAAGCCGTTCAAGCACATCTGGACCGCATTGCTGCGGTTGATCCGGGCGATAACGGCGTGCACGCGTACCTGCACGTCAACGCTGAAGAAGCGCTGGCCGTTGCAGCGGAAGTTGACGCTTTGCGCGCCGCTGGCGAAACCTTGCACCCCTTGGCCGGCGTCCCAATTGCTATTAAGGACCTGATTGTCACGAAGGGTCAGCCCACCACGGCTGGCTCCAAGATGCTTGAGGGCTGGATGTCGCCGTACGACGCCACGGTGATTGAAAAGATTCGCGAGGCGAAGCTTCCGATGCTGGGTAAGACCAACTTGGACGAGTTCGCGATGGGTTCCTCCACCGAGCACTCCGCGTATGGAAATACGCGCAACCCGTGGGATCTGGGACGCATCCCGGGCGGATCCGGCGGCGGTTCGGCAGCAGCAGTTGCTGCCTTCGAAGCACCTCTAGCGCTCGGAACCGATACGGGTGGGTCTATCCGTCAGCCCGGTGCAGTCACCGGCACGGTGGGCTCCAAGCCCACCTACGGCGGAGTATCCCGCTACGGAGCCATCGCCATGGCATCCTCGTTGGACCAAATTGGCCCAGTAACCCGCACCGTTATGGACGCGGCGTTGCTTCATGAGCTCATTGGTGGCCATGATCCTAAGGACTCGACGTCCTTGAACGAGCCAGTTCCAGCCCTCGTTGCAGCAGCCGAGCAAGGTGCTGCGGGGGACTTGAGCGGAATGCGCATCGGTGTGATTCGCGAGCTTCAGGGCGACGGGTATGAGCCTGGCGTTCAGCAGCGTTTCGACGAAGCTCTCGAACTTCTTCGCGGCGCTGGCGCTTCCATTGTTGAAGTGTCCTGCCCTAACCTGCAATACGCACTGGCTGCCTACTACCTGATCATGCCGTCCGAGGTTTCTTCCAACCTCGCGAAGTTCGACGGTGTCCGTTACGGCAAGCGTGTTGTTCCTACCGAGGGACCCGTGACCATCGAGCGCGTCATGGGATCCACCCGTGCAGCGAACTTCGGTGACGAAGTCAAGCGACGTATCATCTTGGGCACCTACGCTCTGTCTGCCGGATACTACGACGCCTACTACGGCTCCGCCCAGAAGGTTCGTACGCTCATCCAGCGCGACTTCGAGGCGGCCTTCGCCGAGGCAGACGTTTTGATTTCTCCAACGTCTCCGACCGTTGCGTTCGAATTCGGCGCTAAGTCGGATGACCCGTTGGCGATGTACTTGAACGACGTTGCCACGATCCCCGCGAACATGGCCGGCATCCCGGGTATCTCCGTTCCTGGCGGTCTGTCCGAAGGATTGCCGGTGGGTATTCAGTTCTTGGCTCCAGCGCACGAGGACGCACGCATGTACCGTGCGGGCGCCGCGTTGGAAGCTCTCTTGGAAAAGCAGTGGGGCGGGCCGTTGCTGGCTCAGGCTCCAGATATTGAAGCTGCCATCGCAGCTGCGGGACAGGGTGAGGTGGCCTAAGTGTCGACGACCGAAGAACTTGTAGATTTCGACGTAGCACTCGAAAAGTATGATCCGGTGCTGGGTTTTGAAGTTCACGTTGAGCTCAACACCAAGACCAAGATGTTCTCTGACGCACCGAATGCCTTCGGCGATGTGCCCAACACGAACGTCACTCCGGTTGATCTTGGCCTGCCGGGCGTCTTGCCCGTAGTCAACAAGACCGCGGTGGAGTACTCGATCCTCATTGGATTGGCCCTGAACTGCAAGATTGCCGAATCCTGCCGTTTCGCGCGCAAGAACTACTTCTACCCGGACACCCCGAAGAACTTCCAGACCTCTCAGTACGATGAACCGATCGCTTACGACGGTTACATCGACATTGAGCTGGAAGACGGCGAAGTGTTCCGCGTGGAAATCGAGCGCGCTCACATGGAAGAAGACGCCGGAAAGCTGACCCACATGGGTGGCAGCACCGGACGCATCCAAGGCGCCGAGTTCTCCTTGGTGGACTACAACCGTGCCGGTGTTCCGCTCGTGGAGATCGTGACGAAGCCAATCGTGGGCGCTGGTAAGCGTGCTCCTGAACTGGCTCGCGCGTACGTCGGTGCCATCCGTGAAATCGTCAAGAACCTCAACGTTTCTGACGCCAAGATGGAACGCGGCAACGTGCGTTGCGATGCCAACGTCTCCTTGATGCTCAAGGGCGCCGACAAGTTCGGCACCCGCTCAGAGACCAAGAACGTGAACTCTTTGCGCGCTGTGGAGCACGCTGTTCACTTCGAGATTGAGCGTCACGCGGCTGTTCTTGAGTCCGGTCAGAAGGTTGTTCAGGAGACCCGTCACTGGCACGAGGACACTCGTACCACCACGTCAGGGCGCCCGAAGTCAGATGCCGACGATTACCGCTACTTCCCGGAACCTGATCTGGTTCCTGTGGTGACCACGCCGGAATGGATCGAAGAGCTTCGTGCTCGTTTGCCGGAACCTCCTGCCGAGCGTCGCAAGCGCTTGAAAGCCGAATGGGGCTACTCGGACGCCGAGTTCCGTGACGTGGTCAACGCCGGAATGACGGACCTGATCACCGACACCATCGCAGCCGGCGCAACCCCAGCGGTTGCTCGTAAGTGGTGGATGGGTGTGGTGTCCGGTCTGGCGAAGACCCAGGATGTTGACGCAGCAGATCTTGGTGTAACGCCTGCAACTATCGTTGAACTTCAGGGGCTGATTGACTCCAAGAAGATCAACGACAAGATCGCCCGTCAGGTTCTCGACTTCGTCTTAGCCGGAGAGGGCACCCCAGCCGAGGTTGTTGAAAAGCGCAACCTCGCTGTGGTGAATGACGACTCCGCATTGGGCGCTGCAATTGATGAAGCGATGGCCCAAATGCCTGACGTGGTCGCCAAGATTCAGTCCGGCAAGGTTCAAGCTATCGGCGCGCTTATCGGCCCTGTCATGAAGGCTACCCGAGGCCAAGCCGACGCTGCTCGCGTGCGCGAGATTGTGCTCGAGAAGCTCGGTGTCGAGGGCTAAATAGACCAGCGATAGTGTCAAGAAAGGCGCGACCTCTTCCAAATTGGAACGGGTCGCGCCTTTCTTGCTGGAATTATCTAGTTTGCTTCAGAAAGCGGTCTTCAACAGCCTGTCTGGCCGTAACAAACGCACGGACGCATTGGTCAATCTCCTGTAGAGAATGTCCGGCAGATAGTTGCACTCGTATCCGTGCCGCGTCTCGCGGCACAACGGGGTAGCTGAAAGCTGTCACGAAGACGCCGAGCTTGAGCATTTCATCGGCAACGGCCGAAGCCTTATGGGCGTCGCCGAACATCACGGGGACGATGGCGTGTTCACCCGGCAAGAGTTCGAATCCTGCCTGTGTCATGGCTGATCGAAAATTCGCGGCAATGCGGAAGAGTTTTTCCCGCAACTCTCCTGATGCTTTGACGATGTTGAGTGCCTCGCGCGTCGCCTGCACAATGGCCGGTGCCAAAGAATTAGAGAAGAGGTAAGGCCGTGCTCGCTGTCGAAGTAGTTCGACAATTTCCGCACGCCCAGACACGTATCCTCCGGATGCGCCGCCTAGAGCTTTGCCGAAGGTTCCCGTGTAGATGTCTACACGCTCGCTCACTCCTAGATGTTCGGGGATTCCGGCACCGGTTGGACCCATGAATCCGACAGCATGAGAATCATCAACCATGACCAATGCCCCGAATTCGTCGGCAAGATCGCAAATTTCGCGAAGGGGTGCGATGAATCCATCCATCGAGAACACGCCGTCCGTGACGATTACCGCTCGACGCGGGCCAGTACCGTCGTTCAGCGTTTGCGCTGCCTCCAACTGTGCCCGTAAATCGGCCATATCTTGGTTTGCATAGCGGAAACGGTTCGCCTTGGACAGGCGAATTCCGTCGATGATGGAGGCGTGGTTAAGTGCATCGGAAATGATGGCATCTTCAGGGCCAAAAAGTGTTTCAAATACTCCGCCGTTCGCGTCAAAGCACGAGGAGAACAAGATGGTTGCTTCGGTACCCAGGAATTCTGAAACCTCGGATTCGAGCGCCAAATGAATGTCTTGTGTTCCGCAGATAAAACGAACTGACGCCATGCCGAAGCCGTGTTCGTCAAGGCCCGCGTGGGCCGCGGCAATCAGGCGGGGATCGTTGGCTAGACCCAAATAGTTGTTGGCGCAAAAGTTCAGTACGGGCGCCGCAGGGGATCCGATGGAGCCGGCCTGGATAGAGGAATCCTGTGGGGAGTCAATATGCCGCTCGATCTTATAGAGGCCAGCTTCCCTGATGCCGAATATTTCCTCGGCGATGCTTGAAATTATTGACTCTTTGCCCACGGTTAGGACCTCCAGTCGATGAGGACTTTTCCGCCTCGACCAGTGGTAGCTGTATCAAAAGCGGTTTCCCATTGGGACGCTGGGAAGACGCCTGTAACAATGCTTGCGATGTTGGTGCGAAGTATGGCGTTGGACTCCAGCATGGCGCTCATGGCGTACCAAGTTTCAAACATCTCACGGCCATAGATGCCCCTGAGTGTCAGCATGTGCGTGACAACCTTTTGCCAGTCGAAGACGGCGGGTTCACTCGGCAATCCAAGGAGGGCGATACGGCCGCCGTGGTTCATGTTCTCGATCATTTCCCGAAGAGCAGTAGAGCGACCGGACATTTCAAGTCCTACGTCAAAGCCTTCAACCATCCTCAATTGTTTCTGAGCTTCCTTAACTCGGTGCTCGGCCACGTTGACTGCAAGGTCCGCGCCCATTTTGCGAGCCAGGGACAAGCGCTCCTCTGAGACATCAGTGATGGCAATCTTTCGGGCACCTGCATGGCGAGCAACGGCCACGGCCATCAGTCCGATGGGGCCGGCACCTGTGATCAGGACGTCCTCTCCTACGAGAGGGAAGGAAAGCGCGGTGTGAACGGCATTCCCGAGTGGATCGAAAATGGCGCCGAGTTCGGGAGTGATGTTCTCATCTCTATGAACCCAGACATTGGCTTCTGGAATCACCACGTATTCGGCAAACGCACCATTGCGCTGGACTCCGACAGAAGAGGTGTTGATGCACATGTGTTTGCGGCCAGCTCGGCAGTTGCGACACATCCCGCACATCACGTGACCTTCTCCTGAAACCCGATCCCCGACCCGAACGTGGGTCGCTAACTCGCCCACCTCCACAACCTCGCCATAAAACTCGTGGCCCGGAATCAGGGGAGTGGCAATCAAGTCTTGAGCTGCGGCGTCGTAGTTAAGGATGTGAATGTCCGTGCCGCAAATGCCGGACGTGTGGACTCTAATTTTGACGTCATGCGGGCCGGTTTGCGGCTCCGGGACGTCAGTCAGCTCTAAGCCGGGTCGCGGCAGAGCTTTGAGAAGGGCTTTCATTCACCTATCCCACCACTCGTAATCGTACGGTGCAAGCTGCATCACAACACGCCGTGATAACGCCGTTTTGATTCTTAGTTGTAACGTTGTTATTCTCATGTTGTGCTTGAGCGTTGCTCGAAGCAACTTACTCACCGTTCACACAATTTTCGAGAAGAATCCCATGACTGAAATCACCACGCGCCCTACTATTTCGCGCCGAAAAATCGCCCAATCAATGGCGTGGACTGTTCCCGTCATTGCCCTCGCTGGAGCGGCGCCTGCAATGGCTGCGTCTCGGCTGAGTGGGTGTGCCACGTTGAAGTGGACAGACACAACACTTTCTGGAACTCAGGGAACGAGCGGAATCCGAACTGGAAGCATCACCCTTCCTGAGGGATCGCTTGTGACCGTTAGGGTGACGCAGCATCGGATCGGCGGGCAGCCGGGCCGCGACATCAACTCGGGAAAAGCCGCGCCGACTTCAATTTATGGTGACTTCAGTGCAACGGCGGCTGGGGCTCAGCAAGCGTGGGCGAACGGCGTTACAAGCAACCAGAGTTCGCTCTACGTGGTTGCAGCAGGAAGCAGTTCGTCAGTGCTCACCTTGAATCAAGGAACGTCAACGTCGGCGAATGGAACCACCCGCGGTCAAGAGACGCTTACGTTCTCCTTTGAGTCAAGTACTGGCAAGGTTCTTACGCCAACATCGATTACCTTCAACGCGTATGACGTGACTAGTCAGCTCACCAATATGAACAATGCCGCCTACTACACGGATTCACTGAGCTTCTCTGGAGCGACGGCAACCTACGGGACGGCGGTAGGAGCCCCGTCTATTTACGAGGCGTTACCAGGAAGCTTGTCATCATTAGGGACGAAAACCTCAACCAGCGCGGGCAATTATATTCCGGTGACGCTTACGCCGACATCCGCTACGCCAATCATCACGTATATCAACGCTAGTACAACTCCACTGGTTCCAAGCAGCAACTACCAATATGTAGGAATTGGTGATCTCAAGGTTTGCTTCTAGGAGCACAAAGTGTCGGCGCGGCGCCTAAACCCCCAGGCGTTGCGCCGATATTCAGTTCAAATGACAAATGCACTGATAGGTGGCTACTAGATCATGTGGTCGGCTCTGACGCGCCCCTTTATCTATAGCGTGCCTTCAACGCGTCACGGGGGAAGGCTTCGATCAAACCGTCGACGAGACTTTCGATTTGGACCGGCTGTTCCCACGAAGCGATAAGGTTGTCAGTCGATCGTATGGCTACGTCGATCGACATTGAACGGGCTTCGATGCCGAAGGCGGAATAGTAGTCATGGAACTTATAACCTGCGCCTTCGACGGCACTACTAATTGGTGTCCAGATATTGGGGACGCCCAATGCGTCTGAGCACACCAATCCGTGGAGACTCGACGAAACGATGAATTGACTCGCAGCAATTTGCACTAAGACCAATCGGGGATCAGCTGCGGGGTCGATAATTTGAATGTCTGGGGATTTTCCTCGGAACTCGTTGAGCTTGTCGGAATATTTTTCGCGAATGTGTGGTATGATACCTACACGATATCGCTTCTGGACTGATTGAAGGCTGGGGTACATTCGACTGACCAGAAGCCCGGGGTCTCCGAGTGGTATAGGCGAATCGCTGAGATGTTGGAGTCGCGCTCGCGTAAGAGCTCCCCGAACAGCGCACGGCGTCACTGCTGTTCCGCTCCAGGCCGGACCATCTTGGATATATCCGGATCCCAGATGTATGGATTTGTCCGATTTCGATACTTCTCGAATGTGTCAAGGACCTAACCAACGGCCGTAAGGTCTGCGCCTGCATAGTGTGCTTCCCTTACTGGCGCGCCCAATACAAAACTAGTGATGAGTGGGCTTAGAGCATCTCCAAAGTTTCGTCCGCTGTAATAACCCAGATGCACAGTTTGATGCCGTAGACCGTGTGGCACTTGGGACTTAGCCAGCATCAATGCACTGCGAATTTTCCATCGTGTCGCAGTAGAAATGGGGAGGCGTCGAGGTCTTATAGATTTAATCCTAGTCGGAGGAGCCAATGTTCCTGATCATGAAGATCCTGGTCGGTCTGGCAACATGATTCCCCGATCGGGGAATCGCGTTTTCGTTGGATTGAGGACTGGGGCATTGGCCGCGCTGACAAGTTCTAACTAACTTTCTGACTACCGATTATAATCTGGCTTGACAGATCAACTCTTCAAAACTGCCAGAAAATCAAGTTGAACTTGCTTGCTGAATATTTGCTTACCTGTGACCCCACAATTGCGGCTTCAAACGGTTATCGATCCGCAGATGAGTGTTGTATTTTAGACAAAGGGGCTCAAACACTTGCGACCCGATTCGTGTCCAAGGAACCGGGTACCCGTCCGTTGTTCCGTATGCGTCCCCTGGAAATTGTTCCAAGAGGTCTTGATAGTAGCTGACCCGCCTGTTCACTTCGTGAAACCAATCGTGAGTCAGCGGAGTGTTCGAACGCACTAGCTTGCCGCTAAATCCAATGAGACGTGAATAATTTCGATGGATATCTCGAGCAAGCTCGCCTGGAAAGTATGTTGCCTCACTAACGCGTGGTAGCCGATAGCCTGCAATCCAAGCATCCGTTTCCTTCTCAAATGCTTCGAATGAATCCCTCCATGGAACTGGATGCTTTTTGATACCGGTAAAGCCCCCACCATGATGATGCATGAGGTATGCGTGGATGTAATCAGATTGGTGGACTGCCGACAATAGTCTGAAGGCTGGGTGTAGGGGCGATCCCTCAACGATGAAAGTATCGAGATTCTGATAAGTAACTAGTTGCACGTCTAAGTCGCTATTCTGCGCCAGGATCGACTCATAACAAGAACGCCTATTATCCGACATTTCCTGTTCCCCGAACCATGCGCACCAAATGCGATGAGGGAACCCGCTCTTCACAGATGGGTCGTGGGTACTAGGGAGTGCCGTGAAATCCAGTGGGTAATTGCTGGCATCAAATTGGAAGTCGACGAACTTGCTCCGCAATCTATACCCGGTGTCGCGAAGCTCTTCTGCCAGGAATTTGGCTTTTTTCTTTCCGAGGAATAATTGATGCTTAATTTTTTTGATATTTGCGATGGCAGTCATAGAAATTAGATCTCCTCAGTGACAATGGGAACGCACTGCATTCGAATTTTAGTGGGTTTTATTAGGACTTGATGTGGAGGGCCCCACCATAAAGCGTAGGCCTGGTAACCACACTTGGGCCATTGTTTAGCGCTTAAAATGCTAGCGGGGTGAGCCGCACTGGTCTTTTGTGAGTTGCTCTGTGCCGTAGCACAGGAAGCTGAAACGCCTGAGAGACAAGAACAAATTCGAGGAACCGAACTTTCGACGGTGGCGATGATCATGCGGTAGCGAATGAGCCACAATGGTCTAGCTGAAGAAATGAACGTGAGTCTTCGTGGACCGTATGAGCACCTGAGGACAGCGATAACATTCCATAGTTGTCAGAACCAGCAAACATTTATGAACCGGACCGCTTCTGGTGCGCACGAAGTCGTCTAACGGCTGACTTAGACGTGTCGAACGGCGCCCGAGCGGCGTATTGCCAGTATATAAGGCGACGTTGAGAAGCTACTGCATTGCGGGCCGACGCCCAAGTCTTGATGGAGACTTCTAATTCCTTGACCATTCCCATGGATCGTTGTTTCAATTTTTCCGAATCTATTCGTGCGGACGAAATAGTTCCAAGAGACAAGGACTGCTGGACTGCGTCTGCAAGCTTTCTCGCCGAAACCCCGGCCGGCATGGTCGGATCCCAGTCGGCAGAATAGATTTCGGTCTTTGGTCTTTGCAAGCTCACCCGCGGAACATTGTAGGACGCCGCAACAATGCGCACGTGCAGGGAATGACCAATCACCAGCCGTGACTCAGCGATCAGTTGCACAATTTGTCGGGGATGACGGTCATGCGAGACAAGAACATCGATCCCTTCCAAGGCTGCCCGCATGCGTTCTGCGATGATGCTTAAGTTTTCAAGGCTGTCATGACCCGGCGAAACGCCAGCAGCGAACAAGATTACAGTGCGCAATCCGTGTGCTGCAGCCACTCGCGCAGCTTCAATCAGCCCAAGCGTGGTGGTTTCGAACCCTTGTTCATGGATGAACTCATCGGAGATCTGAACGGCCACTTGATCTTTCGCGGCCTTACCCAACTCTGGCCATGCCAATGAAATAGCATGTATCGTATCTGGAGCGAGGCTCGCGCGAACTCCCCATTTGTGAGCTAATGCTAGCGATGGACGGTCGCGGACCGTGATTCCTTGGGAGCCTTTTAGCGCCTGATGTAGACGACGGCCGTGGGGAATTCTTAAGCTACCAGACGGCCAGATTCCCACGGAGCTCGCAAACACAGGAGTATCTCTGTTGAGCTTAGAATTTCGCACTTCGGGTACATATGGCAGGCCGGAGGGGTCAATACTGGCAATTTCCGGAACCCCGTTCATCAGCTGGGCTGCGCGTGCCATGGAGATCGGAACGGAAGCTCCTCCGGCCAGTACGAGTGCATCAAATCTCGTTGCTAACAAAGAGCTATCAAAATCTTTAATCGACAATCCCAAGAGCGCTTCTGTGTCGGCTGGAAATCTACTCAAGAGCCGAACCTGCAGGTCGTTTCCCCACGCGTCATTGAGTAACATCGGATACAGTAAGTCGCCGAAGTTGTCACGCTCAAATGCGCCCGTGAGCCCAATAATCAAGGGCAAATCAGTCTTAAGGATCATGCTACACAGTATAGGTGCGCAACTATGTATGAATCTAAGTAAATTATCGAAATGCGATTAGAAACTTTAGCTCCGGACTCTATCCAAATACTCCACGGCCCGATGCCACCAACGGGTTCGATAGAGAGGAAGCAGGACGTGCCGAGCTATTCGCAGAGACTCTTCTCGAGTCGCACTAAATTCAGGCGAACCGGAAGTGACGCTCATTTCAGTCTCAAATTTCGTATTCACCAAAACAGCGTTTGGCCTTCGTTGCATTAGAAATAGCCAGTCGTCACCGCCCCAGATTTTCATCTGCTCAGGAATTTCCCAGTAATCGGTTCGTCTCAGGGCCATGAACGTCCCGTATCGACCTTTGAAGCTGCGAAATGGCGCAATGCGATGTCCAATCTTTCCTTGCTTAGGGTATCCAAAACAGCTTTCTGCCGGACCAGCCATGGAAAAACGACCTCGATGTAGGATTCGAGCACACTCATCAAATACTTCGGGACCGAAAAGCACATCGTCGTTAACGATTGCTAAGAATTCCGATTTGGCCTCGCGTGCACCAAGGTTCCAGGCCGGGTTCACGAAGATATTCTCGGTTTGTTGTAGGACTCTCATTTTCGGAGATGACCAATCAAGCGGTATAGGCGCATTGTTAATAACAAGGACTTCTTCTACAAGTGGATGACTTGCACTTCGCTCAACAACCTCGCGCAGAAGATGGGACCTTTGTAGCGTGGGAATGACTACTGAGAACTTTCCCGCAAACTGACTGCTCATAATTCCATCCTATTTGCGGCTCCATCAATGCCACACATCACCGTAATATTCAGCGGTGAAACCGCGGGAAGGATTCCGGCAGGGATTTTCGTGTTTGCGACAAAAGCGGCGGAGTTGAAACTATGTCTAATCTCAGAAACGCGAATCACGATGCTACTACCCAGGGGATTGTTCGAAGTACTGTCCGGTCCAGTTTAGTTGCCTCGGTGCCAATTCGATCGAATCAGGTCGGTATCTGGTCAACGTCTGCACTTTGAACTTATCTTCGGCTCATACTTCAAATCATTCTCTGGCTACTGCTCAGGTTACGCGTGAAATACACGAGTACATACGTAAGTGCTCATTGGTTCAGGTAAATGTGATTACGGTAATTTGAATCTAAACGGACAAATTTAGCTATAGATGCATCAATAGCGAGCTGAAAGGTGTGAGCGCTGACAATATTAACATTTCCGTTGTCATTCCGGCCCGCCATGCTGCAGGTACGCTGGGCGCGCAACTGCGTGCGCTTCCTAGGCAGAAGGTAACAGTCATCTGGGAAGTGATTGTGGTCAGCAATAATTCCACAGGTAGAACGCAACAATTGGTTTCAGCCTGGGTACGACATTAGCCAGTTCCTCTGCGCGTCGTTGAGGCGAACGAAAAGCGTGGCTCTGCGTACGTGCGTAACGCTGGCGTGACTAAGGCGAAGGGTGATGTGATTGCTTTCTGCGACGCGGACGACCAAGTGGGAGTCGGCTGGCTACAAGCGGCCTGAGATGCGCTGAACTTGGATTTGGACTTCGTTACCGGCTTCGTGCACGGATATTCGGCTCAACCCTCGGTTGCAGAGTACACACAAGTAATCCGGGAAACGAACACAGCGAAAATTCCAGTTCCAAATTGCAACTGCGCCTTTATCAGGGAGGCTTTTCTGTATATCGGCGGTTTCGATGAGTCCTTCGCCAAGTATGGACGTGAAGATAGCGAACTTTCTATTAGAGCTCGGCTTGCTGGCCTTCGAATAATCTTCTACCCTCCCATGCAGGTGAAGTTCTCACCGACAGAAAAGACATTGGTGCTCTCTCGAAAATTATTGCAATCCGGATAGGCCGACGTCCGCAGGTGGGCGAGACATCCCGAAGTTTTCCCAGGCTAAATGAATCTGTCTCTGGTAACTCATCAATTTACGAGCTGGGTTACTGGAGCCGTGAAAAACCCGGCTCTGATAAAGAATCGACAATACGTTCGACAAGGGCTCACGAGCTTCGGAAACCTCGTCGGCGTTCTCAAAGGAAAACGAAATGGCTGGGGGAGCCCAGAACTCATTCCCCCAGCCGACCGCAAATAGTCACTACCGCGCCAGCAGTGCCCCGCTCTTCACCAGCTGCGTAACGGCTTCAATCTCTGGCGAGATGTAGCGGTCTGGACCTGGTCCTTCCACTACGGATCGCACAATGCGGCGAGTGGCGGTGATGGACGGCGAAGATTGCGAAGAGTCAAGGCCTCCGTCGCGCATATCCAAACCACGAGCAGCCGTCAGAATCTCGATGGCCAGGACGCGCTCGGCGCCATCGATCGCCTTGCGGAGTTTGAGTCCCGCGGCCCAACCCATGGACACATGGTCTTCCTGCATCGCGGAAGATGGGATGGAATCAACAGACGCAGGCACGGCGAGGCGCTTGAGTTCAGAGACGATTCCAGCTGCGGTGTACTGGGCGATCATGTGACCGGAGTCCACTCCTGGATCGTCGGCAAGGAATGGGTTCAGCCCATGGGAGCGGGCCTTATCCAAGAAGCGGTCCGTGCGGCGCTCGGACATGGACGCGAGGTCAGCAACGGCGATGGCCAAAAAGTCCAACACATATCCAACAGGAGCGCCGTGGAAGTTGCCGTTGGACTCCACGCGGCCGTCGGTGGTGACTACTGGGTTGTCGATTGCGGAACCGAATTCTGCGGTCGCCACGGACTGTGCGTGCGCCAATGTGGAGCGCACGGCTCCGTGAACTTGAGGCGCGCATCGTAAGGAATACGCATCCTGAACGCGCGTAAATGAGTGTTCGCCGTTCTTGACGGACTCGATCAAGGCAGAGCCTGCCAGGTGACCGGTGATGGCGGCGGCTGATTCGGCCTGCCCAAACTGTGGGCGCAAGGCGTGCAGATCGGCGGCGAAAACCGCGTCCGTTCCCAAGAGGCCTTCAACGCTCATGGCCGCAGCTAAGTCTGCAATGGCAATGAGTCGCTCAATGTCAATGGAGGCCATCGCAAGCATGCCGAGCATGCCGTCCGTGCCGTTGATGAGGGCCAAGCCCTCCTTCTCGGCAAGTTCAACAGGTTCAATACCTGCGGCAGCCAAAGCCTCGGCGGCTGGCATCGATACGCCCGAAGCGTCCCGCACGGTTCCTTCACCCATGACAGCCAGGGCGCAGTGTGACAAGGGCGCCAGGTCGCCGGAACAACCCAGCGATCCATACTCGCCGACCACGGGCGTGATTCCGGCGTTCAACAGCGCCGCGTACGTCTCTGCAACCACCGGACGCACACCGGTTCGGCCTGTCACCATGGTGTGCAAACGATTCAGCATGAGACCGCGAATCACCTCGCGGTCCACTTCAGCACCGCTCGACGCCGCATGCGAACGAATCAACGAACGCTGCAACTGCGCGCGCATCGGAACCGGAATATGGACGGTTGCAAGGGCGCCGAAACCAGTGGAAACGCCATAGTGAGGACGCTCGTCATTGATCAAAGCATCGATCACCGCGCGCGACTGCTCCATCGACGCGAGAGCCTCCGGAGAGAGCTCAATCGGTCGATTCTCGCGCGCAACCTGCTGCAGTTCGAGAGCGGTCAGCGGCGCGGGGGAGATCAGTAGCGTTTCCATAATTCTTTCGTTCGGAAGGCGAGTGCAGCGCGACGCTGCGGGAGGAGTGGGGGTGAGCTGCGGCGTCGTACCGCTAAATAGTACGACGCCGCCTGCTTGCGTTAGCTTTCAGCTAGCAGTCCGCTGATGTCGGGTGCCTGGGAAATGACCCCGAACTCTTGGGCCGCAGCCGCGAGGGTGGTCAGGGCCTCTTGATTGACCTTTTCGTTCCACTTGGACATGACAACCTTCTCGGCGAGCTCGGGGGTGAGCTTCGCGTAATCCTGAATGATTTCGCGGAAGGCATCCTCGTTGGCGTTCGCATACGCGAAGGCCTCGGTGAGTGCCGCGCGGAACATACCGATCACGTCGGCCTTTTCCGTGAGGGTCTGCTCCGAAGTGAAGAAGAACGCGGAATCGAAGTTCTCCGCCATGTCCGTCATGGGGCTCGCTACAACCTTGCCGCCGGCTTCAAGAATCTGAGTGCGGAAAGGCTCGGTGGTCCAGGCTGCATCCACGTCACCGCGGTCAAGGGCGGCTGGCATCTGCGGGTAGGGGAGCTCCACGAAGCTGAGCTTCGACGGATCGCCGCCTGCCTTCTTGACCGAGCTGCGGATGGTGATCTCAGCGAAGTTGTTGAGCGCGTTGACGGCGATCTTCTTGCCTTCAAGATCCTTGGGGGCAGTGATTCCGGCGGCAGGCTTCGCGGCCACCTCGGTGACATCCGCGCCAGGCTTGTTCGTGGAACTCGAACCGTTGTGGATGACCTTGATGGGCAAGCCCTTGTCCTTGGCGATGAGCAAGGACACCACGTTGGAGTAGCCAATCACGTAGTCGCCCGTGGTGACTGCCGGAAGGATGGCTGCGCCACTTTCCGCGATCTGGATGTCCAGTTCAAGGCCGTGCTTTTCGAAGAAGCCTTGCTTCTGTCCCAAGTAGATGGGAGCCACGTCGGTGATCGGCAGGACGCCGATGGTGATCTTGGTGAGCGTTCCGCCAGCGCCGGAGCTGGAGCTAGCGCCGCTGCTGGACGCGGATGGAGAGCCTTGACCGCAAGCTGAGAGCGCAAGCGCTCCTGCTGCTGAGAGGGCGATGGCGCCGAAAGTGCGGCGTGTAACTGCTGAGTTGAGCGAGTTCATGAGGTCCTCTCCTGATGACGTGTTTCACACCATAAAATGTGTGTGTCACTAAATGACACCCTATTCAAAAGCTCCCGTCAAGCATTTTTTGAAAAACTCTTGCCGCACAGTGAAATTCGTGTTTTATTAGATGCAATGAATCACCGGTGATGACAGCAGGAGGAAACGTGGCAGAAGAAAAGGCAGACGCCACCACCCGGGCGGCAGATCGAGTACTTGATCTGTTGCGAGTGGTCTGTGAATCTTCGGACGGAATTCGCTTAGCGGATGCCGCCAAAGCCACGGAACTTTCGGCGTCAACGGCCTTGCGATTGCTCCGCACTCTCGAGGCTAAAGGATTTGTCACCCGCCGGGAAGAGAAGGGCGAATATCGCCCAGGCTTCCGGATGGTGCAACTCGGCGTTTCCGCACTGAGCCACGAGTCCCTCGTGGAAACCTGCCGGCCCATCATGCGGGACGTCGTAGCTTCCACCGGCGAATCCTGCTACCTCTCCATTCGGGCGGATGCAGAAACCGGGCTCTACCTTGCGATTGAAGAGGGCACGCAATCGGTCCGCCACATCAACTGGGTAGGACGACGTTTCCCCTTAGCCGGTGCGGCCTCCGGGGAGGTTCTCAGGAACGAAATTCCTGCCAACGAATACGCCATGGAGTCCAACTTTGTGGAAGAAGACGTCACCGCCATCGCAGCTCCAGTAGTAATCGGAGGCGCCGTCGTAGCCTCCCTCTCCGTAGTAGCCCCTAGCTACCGCACCAACAAGACCACCGCGAAACTCCATGGCGAAGCGCTGGTGCGAGCCGCGGCCTCACTGAATTCCTAGCTTTACCTGATCCAAAGTTCCACCCCGGCGATCTCGCCAGGCAGTTTTCCTCTATTTCCGCTCCTACGCTGAGCTCCTTGATTGAAAGGCCCACCATGGCACGTCATCAGTCCTTTACACAGCACGATCCGTCCCGCGAGATCCGCTCACCGCGCGGCACCGAGCTTTCCGCCAAGTCCTGGCAGACCGAGGCGCCGATGCGCATGCTGATGAATAACCTTGACCCCGAGGTTGCCGAGCGCCCCGAGGACCTTGTGGTCTACGGCGGAACCGGTCGTGCAGCGCGTTCTTGGGAATCCTTCGACGCGATCATCGCTTCCCTCAAAGACCTGGAAGCGGACGAGACCCTCTTGGTGCAGTCCGGAAAGCCCGTGGGTATCTTCCGCACCAACGAGTGGGCTCCTCGCGTGCTGATCGCGAACTCCAACCTGGTGGGCGACTGGGCGAACTGGGAGTACTTCCGCAAGCTCGAGGCCGATGAGCTCATGATGTACGGCCAAATGACGGCCGGTTCGTGGATTTATATCGGTACGCAGGGCATCCTCCAAGGCACCTACGAGACCTTCGCCGCCATTGGCCGCAAGCGCTACAACGGAACGCTGGCCGGAACGCTGACCTTGACCGGTGGTTGCGGTGGCATGGGCGGCGCGCAGCCGCTTGCGGTCACCTTGAACGGTGGCGCGGTGTTGATTGTTGACGTGTCGGAGGAGAGATTACGACGACGCCTGTCCAAGCGTTACCTCGACGACGTTGAGTTGGATCTCGATGCCGCTCTTGAAAAAGTCATGAGCGCTAAGGCCGAAAAGCGCGCCCTCTCCGTGGGCTACGTGGGCAACGCAGCCGAAGTCTTCCCGGAGCTCTTGCGCCGCCAACAGGCCGGTGAAATCGCGATCGATATCGTCACCGATCAGACCTCGGCACACGATCCGCTGTCCTACCTGCCAGTGGAATTCACCATTGACCAGTGGGACGCCGAAGCAAAGGCCGATCCCGTGGGATTCACCAAGAAGGCTCAAGCAGCCATGGCACGCCACGTAGAAGCGATGGTGGGATTCCAGGAAATTGGTGCCGAAGTCTTCGATTACGGAAACTCCATCCGCGACGAAGCCCGCAAGGGTGGACTCGAAAACGCCTTCTCTTTCCCCGGATTCGTGCCGGCCTACATCCGCCCGTTGTTCTGCGAAGGACTCGGCCCGTTCCGTTGGGTTGCGCTGTCCGGAGACCCAGAGGATATCCGCGTCACGGACGAAGCCATCAAGGAACTCTTCCCAGAGAACAAGCACTTGCACCGTTGGATCGACGCCGCGAGCGAGTTCGTTGAATTCGAAGGCCTCCCGGCACGCATCTGCTGGCTCGGCTACGGCGAACGCGACAAGGCCGGCTTGCTCTTCAACCAGCTTGTTGCCGAAGGCAAGGTCAAGGCGCCGATTGTGATCGGCCGCGACCACTTGGACTCCGGCTCCGTGGCATCTCCATACCGCGAAACCGAAGCCATGGCAGATGGTTCAGACGCGATTGCCGACTGGCCACTTCTGAACGCCCTGACCGCAGCCTCCTCCGGTGCCACGTGGGTCTCGATCCACCACGGCGGCGGTGTAGGCATTGGACGTTCCATCCACGCAGGCCAGGTATCCGTTGCAGACGGCACCGAGCTTGCCGCAGCCAAGCTCAAGGCCTTGTTGACCAACGATCCAGGCATGGGCGTAATCCGCCACGTGGACGCCGGCTACAACCGAGCCGTTGATGTTGCCCGCGAACGCGGCGTCAAGGTTCCCATGATCGATAACCGAGTAGCCACGGATGACTAAGAACGTCGCCCAGCTCATGGGCGATCTCGAATCCATCGGCCGCGATCCGCTTCGCGGCGGTTACTCGCGGCCGGGATTCGGGACCCACGAGCTCAGGCTGCTCGAGTGGTTCGTGGCCGAGGCTGAGTCTCGGGGACTCGACATCGAACGCGACCGCAACGGCATCACGTGGGCCTGGTGGGACCTGCCGGAATCAGCCGCCAGTTCTGCCGCAGACTCCGATGACAAGCCGAACCGTGCCCACGCGATCGCTACCGGATCTCATCTGGATTCGGTACCGGGTGGTGGCGCCTTCGACGGGCCGCTGGGCGTCGCGTCAGCGCTCGCCAGTCTGGATCAGCTGCAAGAACAAGAGCGAAACGGGACCTTACGTCGCACTAAGCCCCTGGTCATCGCTGTCTTCCCGGAGGAAGAGGGATCCCGTTTCGGTGTCGCATGCCTCGGCTCGCGGCTCATCACAGGTGCTATCACGCCACAGCGCGCGCTAGCACTCACTGACCGGGACGGCAGCTCATTTGCGGACGCTGCTCGTGCCGTGGGATTGAACCCAGAGCACATGGGTGCCGACCCCGCACGCCTTTCTGGACTCGATGCATTCCTTGAGTTGCATGTTGAGCAGGGCAAGTTCCTCGGTAAGGATCCCCTGGGGCCGGCCGTCGCCGTCGCAAGCTCGATCCTGGGCCATGGACGCTGGCGCTTCAGCTTCGCAGGGCAGGGCAACCACGCCGGCACCACGCTCATGGCGGACCGTCACGATCCCATGATCGCCGCAGCAGCATTCGTGGTGGCCGTGCGGGACGAGGTTTCTGCCGAGTCTGGGGCGCGCGGAACTGTGGGCCGACTCGAACCGATCCCGGGTGGCACGAACGTGGTCGCATCTCGCGTGGATGTGTGGCTGGATGTTAGGCATCCGGATGATGTCGTGACCGCTGGTCTGGTGGAGCGGTTGCATCACCGTGCGACGGCTCTCGCTGCTGCTGAGGGTTGCACCGTAACGATGTCCGAGGAATCGATGACGGGAACGGTGAACTTCGACGGCGAATTAGCGCGCGGACTACTCAATTCCGTGGAGCGCGTAGCCCCGGGTGCGCAGTTACTTCCCTCCGGTGCAGGGCACGACGCCGGAATTCTTGCGTCCGCCGTTCCCACCGGCATGATCTTCACACGCAACCCGACGGGCATCTCCCATGCCCCTGAAGAATACGTGGAAGACGCCGACGCCCAGCACGGCGTGAAAGCACTGACCCTTGCTTTGGCTGATCTACTGACCGAGGAACCACAGAACTGACCATGTCTTCTTCATCCCGATTAGTTCAAGTACCAGGATTGGTGAACGCCCACTCGCACGCGTTCCACCGCGTTCTGCGTGGGCGAACTCATGAGCGTAGCGAAACCAGCGTCACTTACTCAACGGATAACTTCTGGACGTGGCGCACCCAAATGTACGCGGCGGCGTCGTATTTAAGCCCGGAAGCCTACGAGCAACTCGCAACCGCCGTTTTCGCCGAAATGGTGACGTGCGGGTGGACCGCGGTGGGGGAGTTCCACTACGTGCACCGTGGGCAGACCGCCGGGACGCTGAGCGAACCGCTTGCGATGGAACGCGCGCTCATCAACGCCGCGGTCGCTGCCGGAATTCGACTCACGCTCCTGGACACGTGCTACCTGCAAGGCGGACTGTCCGCGGCAGGTGAAGCGATTCCGCTCAACGAAGTGCAGTCGCGGTTCTCGGACGGCAGCGCTGAGGGGTGGCTGAAACGGTGGAATGCGCTTCACGACGTGATAGCCGAGATCAACTCGCCGCTGGTGACTCTTGGGGCCGCCGTACACTCGGTGCGGGCAGTGCCGAAGATCGAACTTGAACGGATCGGTGCTGAACTGCCTGCCGGCACGGTGTTGCACGCGCACGTATCCGAGCAACCCGCCGAGAACGAAGCCTGCCTCGCGGCCTACGGCGTGACGCCTACCGAGCTGTTGTCCTTTTCTGGCCTGTTAGGGCCCAACTTCAGTGCCGTGCATGCAACGCACCTGACGCCCCATGACATTGAGCTACTCGGTTCGAGCGGCTCAACCATCGTCATGTGTCCTTCTACCGAAGCGGATCTTGCGGACGGAATTGGTCCTGCACGCGCGCTCGCGGATGCCGGAGCAACCATCGCTCTCGGAACGGATCAGCACGCGTCGATCGATCCGTATTTGGAGATGCGCGCCCTTGAACACGGGGAACGTTTGTCTACCGGTCAGCGGGGCCGATTCCAACCTGCCGAGCTTTTAGACGCTGCTGTTTCTGGTGGCGCACGGAGCCTTGGACTGGCTAGCCCTGCCACGGATTCCACCGACCTCGATGACTACCTCATGGTGGATTGCGAATCGATGCGCACGTTCGGATCGCGCGTCTCTCAGCTTCCACTGACGGCCACCGCCGCCGACGTGCAGCAAGTGGTTATCAACCAACGCGTGGTCGCGGAAAATGGTGTCCACGCCCAACTCGGTAGCGTTGAAGAACTCTACTGCGCCTTCATGGCCGAACACCCGGAGTTTCAATGAGCCTGCTCATCACCAACATCGCTGAACTACGCACCATCGACTCCGAAGACACCGTTATACGCGATGCGGCCCTCGTTGTTGAGGGAGAACGAATTGCGTGGGTAGGCGCGGCCGCTGACGCACCGGCTGCCGACGATATCGTTGACGCCGGAGGCAGAACCGTACTACCTGGCTGGGTGGATTCGCACTCGCACATGGTGTTCGCCGGGGACCGCTCGGCAGAATTCGAAGCGCGCATGGCGGGGGAGAAGTACGCCGCCGGTGGCATTCGCGGCACCACCGAAGCCACCCGCGCGGTGGGCGATTACGATCTCACGCGTTTGTTGTTGGGCCGTTGTGCGGAAGCCGCTGCTGGCGGAACCACCACGCTGGAAACCAAGACCGGCTACGGCCTGACCGTGGATGAAGAAGCCCGCCACGCGCGCCTCGCCTCTACCATCGCGGACACCGTCACCTACCTAGGAGCGCACGTGGTCCCCGCAGGATGGGACGCCGACGAGTACACGCGCCTCGTAACCGGCCCGATGCTTGATGCCGTTAGGCCGTACGTGGAATGGATCGATGTCTTCTGCGAAACCGGTGCGTTCAATCGCGAGCAATCATTAGCGGTGCTCGAAGCAGGCAAGGCAGCGGGACTAGGTCTTCGCGTCCACGGAAATCAGCTGGGCGAAGGCCCCGGTGTCCGCCTTGCCGTGGAGCTCGGCGCCGCGAGCGTGGATCACGTCAACCACTTGAGCGCTCATGACTTTGCCGCGCTCGCAGATTCATGGAGCGGCTACTCTGTTTCGGACGCTTCAAACCCGACTTCTCCAGCCGCGTCCGTGCGGGGAACTGTCGCAACCGTTCTTCCGGCCTGCGACCTCTCCACTCGAGAACCGCTGGCTCCAGCACGGGAACTTTTGGACGCCGGGGTAGTGGTGGCCATTGCAAGTAACTGCAATCCCGGTACGAGCTTCACGTCATCGGTGAATTACTGCGTGACCACGGCTGTTTTGCAGATGCGTCTCACCGTGGCCGAAGCTCTTCGTGCGGCAACGCATTCGGGCGCAATCGCACTCGGAGTCGAGCGCGAGACCGGCTCCATTGAAGTAGGAAAGTTCGCCGACCTGCATGTCCTCAACGCGCCCTCAGCGGTGCACTTGGCCTACCGGCCAGGCATGCCATTGACCTACCAAACGTGGAAGCGCGGGCAGATGGTCCACGGACCGCGTGCATAGGCGAGTCCCTGAAATTAGGCCGAACGCTTAACGTTCACGCCCGCAGCACCGAACCCGCGCGCGAGTAGCTTGGCAGAATCTTCGGCGGACACGCCTGCTACGAGATCCTCAAGAACTGTCACAGCGTTGAACTTAGGCTCCGCGCTCGCGGCAAGATCGAACGCAGTGGCGCGCACGCAATGATCCGTAGCGATGCCCACAACGTCAATCTCGGTCACCCCAAAATCGGCGAGCACCACCGCTAGCGTCAGCGGATTACCGGGCTCCGTACCAGCGGGAACGGCCCACATAGCCGAGTAGCCGTCGTCGTACTGACCCTTGTGAAAATGGCGCAAAGGCACCTCCATAAGCCGCAGCGCCTTCTTCAATGGTTCTACCAATTCGGCGCCGGGAGTACCCGCAACGCAATGCACCGGCCAGCGCGTGAAATGCTCCCCGGGCTCAATATGCCAGTCCTGACTGGTAGCGATCACCGCGTACTCGTCAGCACGGTTCGCTAGGAAATCGGCGATCCCACCCGCTGCCGCATTTCCACCGGTTACGCCCAACGCGCCGCCTTCGACGAAGTCATTCTGGACATCCACAATCACAAGTGCCTTAGTTGCCGTCATTTCATCATCCTGCCACTTCTCAGCGCGCACGTCAGGAGTCGTGGTAGTAAAGAGGTATGGCTACAGTTAAATTCCGCGGAACACCCGCAAACACCGTTGGCGACCTCCCTACCGTTGGCGAGAACTCACCCACCTTTGAACTAACCGGCGCCGACCTCGGCACCATCTCCTCCGAAGACCTCCGCGGCAAGCGCGTGGTTCTCAACATCTTCCCGTCCATCGACACCGGCGTCTGCGCCGCCTCGGTGCGTAAGTTCAACGAGATCGCCGCTGGCCTCGAGAACACCACCGTGGTCACCGTCTCCGAAGACCTTCCCTTCGCTTTGGGCCGCTTCTGTGGTGCTGAAGGTATTGAGAACGTTGTGCCTACGTCCTCGTTCCGCTCGTCGTTCGGTGAAGACTTCGGTGTGACGCTCGTGGACACCGCAATGGAGGGACTCTTGTCCCGCTCCGTCGTGGTCCTTGATGAAGACGGCAAGGTCATTCACTCTGAGCTGGTTCCCCAGATTTCCTCAGAACCTGATTACGACGCCGCCCTCGCAGCTCTGAGCTAAGTCCTGCGTTGCGTTTGACTGACCCCATGCATCCACGTGTTTCTTCCGAGGATGTGTGGGGTTTGTCGTCTCTTGCAGGGCCCTCCTCGGAGGGTTCTTCGCGGGCACTGCTAAGGCGAGTACTGATCTGGGAAATTCTGATTGTCCTGGCGCTCTCGCTGGGCAAATCCGGCGTGTATGCCGTCGTGAATCTTCTTGATAAAGCCACACGGGCGCCGTTGGGCTCTCAGACCACGTCGCTGAATAATTCTTTGAACAGCCGCGAGATCTTTGATCTGACCTACCAGATCTTAGATATCTTCTTCACCCTGGTGCCTGTGGTGCTGGTGCTGTTCTTGCTGTTTATGTCCCTGAGAGTGTCGCCGTTCCGCTTGCTGGGGTTCGATTTTGCACACTGGAAGCTTGACTTGTTGTGGGGCTTCTTGTTATTTCTGACGATGGGGTTGGGAACTCTTGGCGTCTATGCCGCCGGACGGGCATTGGGTGTTACCACCGCGATTGTCCCTTCTGCTTTGGACGAGTATTGGTGGACCGTTCCGGTTCTCTTGCTCTCCGCTGGTCGTCATGCGGTACTTGAAGAAGTGGTGATTGTTGGCTGGTTCTTTGACCGGCTGCGCCGTTTGGCGTGGGGGCCCGTAGCCGTCATTCTGGTGAGCGCGCTGGTTCGCGGTTCCTACCACCTATACCAAGGGATAGGGCCGTTCGTTGGCAACTTCGCGATGGGGCTGGTGTTTGGCGCGTTCTACCTGAAGTACCGCCGCGTGATGCCGCTCGTCTATGCGCACTTCTTGCTCGATGCCGTCGGGTTCGTCGGCTTCGCACTGCTTGGCCCGGCGATCGGGTTTGGGACGTAGACCTGGGTCTCGCGGGGTATGTGATTGTTCGGTGATGGCTCCGTGGGACAAAGACGGCCCACCCTAACTGGCTATTTGCCCAAGCTAGCCCTAAATCTGCGAAGAGATCCTACGATCCGCGTCGGGCGGTGCCACCATTTCTTGCCGACGATTGATCCTAGATGATGATTGGTAATTCGAAGTTCTTCCATCCGCATCCGTTGGAATTCGGGTGAACCGCTTGTAATGCTCATATCTGTCTCGAATTTGGTATTTCGAAGAACTGCGTTGGGACGACTTTGGGAGAGGAATAGCCAATCGTCGCCGCCCCAAATCTTCATGGGGTCAGGAACGGGAACGTATGCATTTCGTCGCATTGCCATGAATGTGCCAAAACCAATCGCCACATGCTCATACGTCGCCAAACGGTGCGTTATCTTAGCCGTCGACTTCTGATTGATGATGGAACCGTCGATTCCGATCATCCCATATAGGCCTCTGTCTAAGATCTTGGCGCAGTAGTCGAAAATTTCGTCATCAAAGCGAACATCGTCGTTGACAATAGCAAGGTACTTTCCTTGCGCTTCTCTTGCGCCCAAGTTCCAGGCGGGGTTCACGAAAATGTTCTCGTCCTGTTGTAAGACGCGTACTTTGGGCGACTCCCAGAACAATGGCGTCGATGAGTTGTTAATAACTAGAATCTCAAGAACTAGTGGATGCTTAGCGCACTGATTCACTATCGCGCGCAGATCTCCAGAGCGTTGCAAAGTCGGGATAATGACAGAAAAGACTTCTAAGCCCACGCTATTATTCACATTTGGATTCTATTTATGGATACTTCAGGAAGAGCTTTTGTGACAGAAAACCGTCCCACAAATGACATCGTGAAGTACTTGGGACCGTGGCCCACTAAAGCGTGACCGTACCCTTAGGCGTCTCAAACTCCACGGACAGAATGCCCGGAGCGCCGGAAGGCGCCACAAACTCCACGGTGACTTCTTCCACCACATCGTCGGCCGGCAAATCAAGCCATTCGCGTACGCGCGAAGCGGAGCCTGCAATGGTGATGCGGTCGATGCTGCCCACGGCTTCGAGCGCCCCAGACGGGTGCAGCTCCTTGGTGCTTTCGTCCCAACGGAGAAGGTAAGGAACCTGCGGATCAGCGATCACGTCATTGATGCCGATCTGCTGCCACAAGAGTTCACGGCCGTCAGGGAAGCGACGGTTGCCGGGGACGGAGCCGCGGCCGAGGCGTTCCTCGAAAGGTGCCAAATCATCGACGGCGATGACCCAGCTCATCCATCCGCCGCCCATTTCGGAGCGAGCGCGAACGGCCTGACCGAAAGGCGCCTTCAAAGAAGACGGGTGGTCCAAGACCTCAACGACTTCGAGGTACTGGCTGTTCTTCAACGGGAAGATCACATTGCGCGTGCCGAATCGCGGGTGAACACCGCCTTTGACGAACTCGAGTCCTAGCGCCTCGGAAATCCGGTTGGCGGTCTTCTCAAGTCCGTCAGGGCCACATGCATAGGAAACGTGATCAAGTCTCATTGCTCCATCTTGGCACTTACAGAATTGAGGCACGAATTAGGGTGGCCTAAGTTACATCGTGATGTGAAGTGACGAAAGATTGGAGGCCCAAAATTCGTTGAGCAGTATGAAGCAATATTGGCTCTGGCTTGAAAAGCCTCGATCCACCAGTGAAAATGAACTAGGTCATGAGTGCCAGCAGATAGCCCCGGCTTGCTGGCCGGCAACCCTCCAACCGCGGTGGGGTGCCCCGGGTGAAGACCAGGCCCTGCACGAAGTGTGCAGGACAAACGCGGTGCAACCATTCATGGGAGCACCCTCAGATTTTTGAGGAGATGGACATGTCCCAGCAATGGAACTTCGAAACGCTTCAGATTCACGCAGGTCAGACGCCCGATCCCAGCACGGGTGCTCGCGCGCTCCCTATTTACCTTTCCACGTCCTTTCAGTTTCCGAGCGCCTCAACGGCGGCCGCCCGGTTTGCACTGCAGGATCTTGGACCTATCTACACGCGCATTGGCAATCCCACGCAGGACGTGGTGGAGCAGCGCATCGCAGCCCTTGAAGGTGGAGTCGGCGCGCTCTTGCTGGCGTCCGGTCAAGCAGCCACAACCTTCTCCATCCTGAACTTGGCTGAAGTTGGCGATCACCTCGTTGCGAGCCCGTCTCTCTACGGTGGAACGCAGAACCTCTTCAAGCATTCGCTCAAGAAGCTTGGCATCGAGGTCACCTTCGTTGAGAACCCGGATGACATCGAATCGTGGAAGCAAGCCGTCAAGCCCAACACCAAGGCCTTCTTCGCCGAGACCGTCTCCAACCCTCGCCAGGATGTTCTGGACATCCAGAAGGTCGCTGACGTTGCTCACGAAGCTGGCGTCCCGCTGATCGTTGACAACACGCTGGCCACACCATTCCTCATCCGTCCTATCGAGCACGGCGCGGACATTGTGGTGCACAGTGCAACCAAGTACTTGGGTGGGCACGGAACCGTTATTGGTGGCGTCATTGTGGACTCCGGCAACTTCGATTTCGGCAAGGATCCAGAGAAGTATCCGGGATTCAACACCCCTGACGAGTCCTACAACGGCTTGGTTTTCGCGAGAGACTTGGGCGTCAACGGTGCCCTTGGCGCCAATCTCGCTTACATCCTGAAGGCACGCGTCCAGTTGCTGCGTGACCTCGGCTCCTCGCTGAGCCCTTTCAACGCCTTCATCATTGAGCAGGGCTTGGAAACGCTGAGCCTGCGCATGGAACGCCACGTTTCGAACGCGCAGCAGGTCGCAGAATTCCTTGAAAGCCACGAACAGGTAGAAAGCGTCCAGTACGTAGGTCTACCCTCGAGCCCGTGGCACGAGCTTGGAAAGAAGTATGCGCCGAAGGGCTCGGGCGCCATCGTGGCGTTCAACATCAAGGGTGGCAAGGACGCAGGCCAGCTCTTCGTTGATTCGCTGGAACTGCACTCCCACGTGGCGAACCTCGGCGACGTTCGATCGCTCGTGGTTCACCCCGCTTCCACCACGCACTCCCAGCTCACCGAGGAAGAGCAGCTACAGGCTGGCGTGCACCCGGGATTGGTTCGCTTGTCAGTGGGAATCGAGAACATCACTGACATCATCAATGACCTCAAGCTCGGCTTCGAGCGCGTCCTGAAGGGTCGCGATCAGGGGATTCAGACAGGCCCAGTGGTTGCAGGGGAGAGCGCGTGACCTTGACGATTAGAGAGATCGACTCGCAAGAGCAGCCCACCCCCGACGGTCACCTCCAATTCGTCGAGGTGGGGGATTACACCTTCGAAACCGGTGGTTACCTGCCGAACGTCAAGCTTGCGTTCGAGACGTGGGGAACGCTGAATGCGGACGCGTCCAATGCGGTGCTGTTGCTTCACGCGCTCACGGGTGACACCCACGTTGCACGCGGCGAGTCGGCTGAACCCGGATGGTGGGATCAGCTCGTAGGCCCTGGCGGGATTGTTGATACCGACCATTACTTTGTGGTGGCTCCCAACATGATCGGTTCTTGCTACGGATCCACCGGTCCGGCCTCGATCGCTCCGGACGGTCGACCGTGGGGGAGTCGCTTCCCCTTCACCACCATTCGCGACTCAGTGAATCTCGAGCTGCGTTTGGCCGAGAAGCTGGGAATCACCAGGTTCCACGCTGTTCTGGGTGGTTCGATGGGTGGCGCGCGAGCTCTTGAATGGGCTGTCACGGCGCCGGAAAAAGTAAACCACTGCGTCGTCGTTGCGGCATGCGCGAAGTCCACCGCCGAGCAGATCGCTTTCGCTCAGGCTCAGACGGCCGCGATTCGTTTGGATCCGCAGTACCGTTCCGGGGATTATTACGACGCCGCCAGCTCGCCTTCCGCGGGTCTCGGCATTGCCCGGCGGATTGCGCACGTGACGTACCGTTCGGAGATGGAGCTTGAGGCGCGCTTTAGCCGTCAGAACCAGCATGAGGAAAACCCGTTCGACGGCGAAACCCTCGCGCACACGCGGGGTCGTTACGCCGTGGAAAGCTACCTGGACCACCAGGCCAACAAGTTAGTGGATCGCTTCGACGCAAACTCGTATGTGGTATTGACGGAAGCGCTCATGAGTCATGACGTTGGACGCTCGCGCGGCGGGGTCGAAGCGGCCCTGACTAGCGCCGATAACGTTCACTTTATGGTGGCTGCTGTGAACTCGGATCGGCTCTACTGGCCGGCTCAATCGGATGAAATCGTTAACCACGTTTCACACGGCGATGGAGTATTTATTATTGACTCCCCAATCGGGCATGATGGGTTCTTAACGGATATCCATCAACTCGGGCCGGTGCTCAATGAACAGGTTTTCAGCGCCAGCAAGGCGCCGCAGGGCAACTGACGAAGATTCTTCAAACGAGGGACGCGGCGGGTTATTACGTGCCTCTGGATTTATAACAGCAACAGTTACCGCGGTGCTGATGTCCGGTTGCGCTAGTGATCAAGGCTCTGTCTCCGTCGGCCCGGGTTCGGCAGGCGGAAGCTCGGTCTCCCAAGCGCCAAGCACGCCTCAGCCGAGCGCGTCCACACCGGATGTATCCGTGGACCAGTCGCTGGTGGTGACTCATGCAGGAGCAGTTCTTACTGCCGTTCAGCTGGTCGAGCAAGGTGTTGCAACCGGAGACCGTCTTGACGTGCCCGAAGGCACCGCTGCCTTGGTGGATCTTGGTGACGATCAGAAGCGCCTGTTTGTCGCTGCGCACGTGAGCGAGCCAGGCGATGACGGAGTCCTATCCACAAAGGACTTCAGCGCTATTTTTCGCTTAGTTCAGGGCGATTCCATCACGTACTTCGACGGGGATGAGCAACAAGAATTCACTGTCACGTCGAGTGAGCCGGTCGAGAATGAAGGCGTCTTGACGGTTCCCGAAGCAAGCGCGGAGATGAGCGCGCCGGAATCACAAACCTTGATGCTGATGACGGTGGAATCCGGAGGCGTTGTCTCCGAGGCCGATTATGAAGGCCGCTGGGTGGTCACGGCAGAATCTGCGCAGGAGGACTAATCTCCGCGCGAAAATCTGGTTTAGACGCCTAAAACTTATACGGGTTAGATGCGGTTGATTGGTAATTCCGGACAAGCGAAACAATCAGGATGGTTGCGGTGGCGACGATGACAACGGCAATAACGGTGATGATCCCTAGGACCCAAATAATGGGCTCAATGCTAAACATGGTGGTTCCTCAAGCAGGGTGTTCGAAGACCCAATCGGGGCTCCTCTAAATCCACTATAGACGTAGTGGAGGGCTAAATCTATATCCGAGGGATAAAAGAAATCGTGCCGAAACTAGGGAACCGACGCAACCCCGTGTGGAACTAGAGATCGCGCAGAATACGCGAGCGAGCGTCGTCGTACTCCGCAGCCGAAATCGCTTGAGAATCACGCAAGGCATCCAACTCCGCAAGCCGCTCCTGAGCGGACTTTGGCGCACTATTGCGCAGGTTGTTGCCGAACTGCCCCGCAATGTCAGTCTGCATTGTGACGGGATCGTAGCCCTGGCGCCGGGCGGCGGAGGCGTTGCGGACCATCACCACAATCACAAAGATGAAGGCAGCAACAACCAGTAAGCTCACCAGCCCAAAAATCAGAGGAAACCAGGCTGGGGGTCCAAAGCTGTCTGCTCCAAACATGAGAATTCCTTTGTGTTGTAGGGGGCTGAAGGGATGCCGACTAGCTGTCGGAAATAGCGTGGCCCGGAGGCATAGCGCCACCGAAAACCGGGCTGGCGGCAGGGCGCTTCGCCGTGATGCCGTCACCGCTGGACTGGTGACGAATACGGCGAACCACCCACGGAACCAAGTGCGTGCGCGCCCAGACCAGATCCTCCGTGCGAGCCGTCCGCCAGCTCTTAGCAACAGCGGGCTTAGCCTCAAACGGCTTGAGCGTATGCTCCACGCCCAAAGAATCAAGGACCATCGCGGCGATGGTGTGGTGGCCCACGGCGGAGAAGTGCAGCCGATCCTCGGCCCACATCTCTGGCTGCTGCAGGTCGCGAAGAGCCCACATGTCGGCCACGATGGCGTCGTGACGCTGGGCTACTGCGCGCAGATTCTCGTTGTAGATCGCCACGCGACCGCGCACAGATCCCAGCACGGGGGTATTTCCAATATCGGGGCCGGTGAACACCACAATGGTGGCGCCGGAGGTTCCCAAGATGCGGACCATGGCATCGAATCGTTCGGCGAGCGCGTCGGGATCCGCGCCGCGGCGCAATGAATCATTTCCGCCGGCGCAGATGGTGATGAGGTCCGGCTTGAGTTCGAGTGCGGGGGCTACTTGCTCGTCCATGATCTGCTGGAGCAAGCGGCCGCGAATGGCCAAGTTGGCGTACGCGAAATCGTCCACGCTCTGACCAAGTTCTTCAGCCACGCGGTCCGCCCAGCCACGATGTCCACCCGGTGAATTCTCATCAGGATCGCCGATTCCCTCGGTAAAGGAATCTCCGATGGCTACGTAGCGGCGCCAAGGGTGAGTTTCGGTAGTAAGAGGTACGGGTGGAATGGTGTGCTGAAGAGATACATCGTTCACGCCTTCATACTTGCACCTATTACGCCGCGTAGGGAAGTGGCAGAGTTTGCGACCTATACGTGAGAATGGGCACGAAAGCCCGTTAGCACTGTTGCCCACGCGGCAAGAATGGTTGAATGTTCAATATGTCTGAAAACACGCAATACGCTGCCGGAAACCTCGGCGAAGATCTTATTGTCCAGTGGTCCAAGCCCGAAGAAGAGCGCGCTGGCACCCCACTGCTGGTGATGTTCCACGGCTACGGCTCCAACGAAGCTGATCTCATTGGCCTGGCACCACACTTGCCCGAAGAATTCACGATCGCATCCTTGCGTGCCCCCATGCGCGAAGGCATGGGTTACAAGTGGTTCAGCCTGGTGCACACCCCGGACTACTCGTTTGATCAGGTCAAGAACTCCGTGAACCTCGCACTGAAGTGGCTCGATGAGGTCAAGGCGAATCACTCCAAGATTGTGCTCTTCGGCTTCTCGATGGGTATGGCAATGGCCACCTCGCTCCTGCGCCACCGCCCAGACGAGTACGAAGCTGTTATCGGTTGCTCGGGCTTCGCCATTGACGCCCACGGCGACGACTTCTTCAATGACGCTGCCGTAGCCGAGCGCAAGCCGCCCATGTTCTGGGGCCGCGATCAGCAAGATCCAGTGATCACCCAGGACAAGGTGGAATACACCAACGAGTGGTCACGCGCTCACGTGGACCTGACCAAGATCAACTACTCCAACATGATGCACTCCATCTCCGCTCAGGAGATCGCGCACATCAACGAGTACCTGCGCGTGAAAGTACTCTCCGCGTAAGTTTCCCCAGCGCTGACGTGCAAGCCTGAGAGTTAGTTGGCTTGCGCTTCAGACACAACGCGAATTGCGTGGCCGTCGAGTTCCACCACATCACCGTGGCGAACTTGGCGGCCGCGGCGCGTTTCAACCTCGCCATTGACATTGACGGCACCGTGCTCGATGAACGCTTTGGCTTCCAGACCGTCCTCGGCGAGGTTAGCAAGCTTGAGCAACTGCCCAAGTCGAATGGATTCGTCGCGAATAAGGATGTCATCTGGGTGAGAAGTGCTCATGAGTAAGAGTTTAGAAGAAACCACGGGCGCCACTTCGCCACGCGCCTCGCGAGCCACCTCGCAAGGCCCTTCGCCCGCGTTGCCGCTGGCGTTCGCCGCGTTCGCCGGTGCGCTCATGCCCGTGCAGGGACTCATTGTGGGCCGCGCCGGAACGCACATGGGAAGCGTGCTGTGGGCGGCAGTGGTATCGCTGGGTACGGCGTTCGTCCTGCTGCTGGTCACGTCGCTGTTTACCGCGAAGGGCCGGCAAGCCTGGGCGCGAGGCGTGACCATCTGGAAAGAACGCACCATCCCTCGCTACTTCCTGCTCGCCGGCGTGATCGGTGCGTGCTACCTCATGATCATGGCCGCCGCGCTGGACACCATTGGGCTGGCAATCTTCGCAGTCTGCATCGTCGCCATGCGCACCATTTCCTCCATGGTGATCGACATCAAAGGCTTCAGCCCCGCAGGAAAGCAGCCACTGACGAGGCAACGTGCGCTCAGCGCCGCGCTGCTACTAGTCGGGGCCGTCGTGGCTTCCTCCGGTGCCGGCGCCCGCGCCGAAAACTCACCCATGACCTGGGTGGTGCTGGTGCTCTCGGCCATTATTGGCGCGCTTCTTTCCGTGCAGCAGTCCATGAACGGCCACGCTGGTAAAGCGTACAAATCCACCACCACCGTCACCGCCATCAACAACCTCGTGGCCGTCGTGACACTTTTGATTATTGGAGTGATCCTCGCACTTCTTCACGTGCCCGCCGCCTTTGCGCAGCAACCGCCAGAGTGGTGGCACTTCCTCGCCGGCCCGCTGGGAATCCTGTTTGTCACCACCGGTATCACCCTGGTCCCGATCCTGGGTTCCTTGCTGACCGGAATCGGCTTGGTCACCGGACAGCTGGTGGGATCGCTGCTCCTCGATTACCTCGTAGCGCCCGAACACGTGCAAGTCACCGAAGTGCTGGGAGTGGCAATCACCGTGCTCGCGATCATCGTGGCATCATTGCCCACGCAGCGCTTTATTAAGCGCCGCTAACTACCAGTAGGCAATTACAGCTAAACAAGAGAAAGCTGATCCGGCGTGACCACTGCAGCTCAAGAGCGTTCCATTCCTACCCCGCTAGGACTTCTGCTCGCCACAGTGGCAGGTATCGCGATGCCCGCTCAGGGCCGCGTCAACGGCGCCCTTGCCGCAGAGCTCGGTAGCGGCACGCTCGCGGCGCTCGTCAGTTTTACGGTAGGTCTGGTGATCGTGGGCCTCGGCGTCCTCATCTTTCCCAAGAGCCGCTCTTCCATCAAGCAGCTGCCCACGTTCCTCAATGAAAAGCGCTTCCCTTGGTGGTACATGCTCGCCGGTGTCATCGGCGCCTACTTTGTGTTGGGTCAGGGCCTGACCATCACGCTTTTGGGAGTCGCGCTCTTTACGGTGGCGAACGTAGCGGGTCAAACCATCTCCGGGCTTTTCACGGACGCGATCGGCTTCGGCCCCGGCGGGAAACGCCCCATCACGGGCATCCGGTTCATTGGTTCATTTCTGGCGATCGTGGGCGTGCTCTGGGCAGTCTGGCCGAAAATCGCGGTGCAAGGAGCCAGCGGTGACTGGCTGCTCCCGGTGCTTTTCCCGCTCTCCGCAGGTCTGCTCTTCGCCTTCCAGCAAGCCATGAACGGCACCCAAACGCGCTACTACCGCACGCCGTTACCAGCTACCTTCTTCAACTTTGCCGCAGGAACGCTAGCGCTCGGCGTCGTAGTTCTCATCACGTCCTTCGGCAATCCGCTACCGGGCCACTTCCCAACTGAGTGGTGGATGTACCTCGGCGGCGCCTTCGGAAACGTATTCATCGCCACGGGCGCTATCCTGGTCCGCCACATGGGCGTGCTGCTCACTGGCTTGGGACTCGTCGCCGGCCAGCTGCTAGGCAGCCTAGCCCTGGACTTGTTCGCGCCCGTCCCCGGATCCGTCGTAGATGCGAATACTTTGTGGGGGACCGCCCTCACGCTCGTGGCCGTGATGATCGCCAGTATTCCGTCCAGCGCGCGCATGCCGTGGGAGAAACGCTAGTCTTAACGGGTGCGCCCAGCTGGCGCACGCTCGTCCCGTCACCGCATCACCCGGATGCGAACGCCGAGCACAATCAACCGCAGAACGGACCGCATCCAGCGGCCGCGTTACTTTTGGGAGCGTATTTACATGGCACCTCAGTCCACCCTCGACCTGGTTATCTCGCTGGCGAAGCGCCGCGGATTCGTCTTCCAGGCCGGTGAGATCTACGGTGGTTCCCGCTCCGCCTGGGACTACGGACCACTCGGTACCGAACTCAAAGAGAACATCAAGCGCGAATGGTGGCAGAACTTTGTCCGCGGACGCGAAGACATGGTGGGCCTAGACTCCTCCATCATCTTGCCAAAGGCCGTCTGGGAAGCCTCCGGACACGTCGCCACCTTCACGGACCCACTCGTGGAATGCACCAACTGCCACAAGCGTCACCGCCAAGATCACCTCATGGAGGCGTTCGAGGCCAAGAAGAAGCGCCCAGCCACGGGCATGGAAGAAATCGTCTGCCCAGACTGTGGCACGCGCGGCGAATGGACCGAACCACAGCTGTTCTCCGGCCTCATGAAGACCTACCTCGGCCCCGTGGACAACGAATCCGGCCTGCACTACATGCGCCCGGAAACCGCCCAGGGCATCTTCGTGAACTTCAACAACGTCCTTACGGTCTCCCGTAAGAAGCCGCCGTTCGGCATCGGCCAGATCGGTAAGTCCTTCCGTAACGAGATCACACCCGGAAACTTCATCTTCCGCACGCGCGAGTTCGAACAGATGGAAATCGAGTTCTTCACCGCTCCTACCGAAGCTGACGAGTGGTTCAAGCGTTGGGTTGAGGACTGCTGGAACTGGTTCATCGACTTGGGCATTAACCCAGAGAACATGCGCCGCTTCGACGTCCCTGAGGACGAGCGCGCGCACTACTCCGCCGGCACCATCGACTTCGAGTACCGCTTTGGCTTCTCCGGAAACGAGTGGGGCGAGCTCATGGGCGTTGCCAACCGCACCGACTATGACCTTTCCAGCCACTCGAAGGCTTCCGGCACGGACCTCGCGTTCTTCGACCAGACCTCGGGCGAGCGCTACACCCCGTTCGTGATCGAGCCGTCCTTCGGCTTGACCCGCTCCATGATGGCGTTCCTCGTGGACGCTTACACCGAGGACGAGGCTCCGAACGCGAAGGGCGGCGTGGACAAGCGCACCGTCTTGAAGTTGGATCCGCGTTTGGCTCCCGTGAAGGCTGCGGTTTTGCCGTTGTCCCGTAACGAGGATTTGTCCCCGAAGGCGAAGGATTTGGCGGCCCAGTTGCGTAAGCAGTGGAACGTTGATTACGACGACGCTGGCGCGATCGGCCGCCGTTACCGCCGCCAAGATGAAATTGGTACGCCATTCTGCATCACCGTTGACTTCGACACCCTCGAAGATCAGGCAGTGACCATTCGCGAGCGTGACACCATGACCCAAGAGCGCGTGTCCTTGGATCAGGTGACGTCCTATCTCGCGGCACGCTTGGTAGGTGGCCAGAAGTAGGTGAGCATGGATTCCGCAACACTGCCCGAAGGTTTTACGATTCGTCCGTGGGAAGACGGGGATGACCTGCGCCTCCTTGAGGTGTGGGGCGATCCCACGAGCCCGCAGGCTCACGAAGACCGCACCATGTTGCGCGCCAACTCGAACGAACCCTGGGCGCGCACTCTTGTAGTCGAGGATCAGGGAATCCCGGTCGCCGCCGGAACCATCTACGCTTCCTCACTGCACCCGGACCGCAACTGGGTCTACGTGGAAGTCGCTCGCGAGCACCGTCGCCAAGGAATTGGTACGGAACTGATGCGTCAGCTGCGTGCTGAAGCTGCGTCGTCGTCCTCCACCGAAGTGAAAACCCGCTTCACGTTCGCCGCCGGAACCGGTGAGGACGCGAATCCGGCCGAAGTATTCACGATGGCCATGGGGATGGCACCCATCATGCGTTCGCGCCTGGTAGTGGTGGAACCCGAGGCACTGTCCTTGCCGGTGTTCGATGACAACGGGCTCACGCTCGAAGAAATCGCGACCGGATCCGTGGAGCTCACGCGTGTGGTGGCGGATTTCTACAACGCGACGCACGCGTGGGATCGTTCCGAGATGACGCTAGGCCGCGCGCAAACCATGTTGCTGGGCGATCACACCGGCGCCAAGGGTTGCATTGTTCTTCGCGACAAGCCCAAGGCGCAGGGCGGCCGGATTCTCACGTTCGCCGTGAGCTACGAGCCCGCTCGCGTGGACGCCCCCGCCGATGTGCTCATTGGGTGGGATCCCGCGCTCGCCGACGTAGATATCCGCGACAGCGTGCGCGGCCTGCTGGCCATGCTGGTCCACCAATATCCGGTGCAGGTAGAAGTGGACGATTCCATGGAGCCGCTCTCCGATCTGGTGGATGCGCTCTTGGTAAGCGGATCAGCCACCGTGATCGCCGCGACCATTGTGGTAGCCACGGATGCCGGGGAGAACTCCGGTGAGGAAAGCTCCGTTGACGCCTCGGAAGCGGACGCTGACTAGTACCTTCTCAAGTGGCATCGAGTGATGCCCACGAAACAACGCCCGCCCCGGCTGAGCACTTAGGCTCTAGCCGGGGCGGGCATTTTCGTAGTGGAAACTAACGGTTTAGTTGTCCACCGGCAACAAGAGATCTTTCACGGCTGGATCAGTGCGCAAGTATTCCTGCACGGCGGGATCCTGGAACGCCTTGATGAGGTTCTGAATGTTCTCGGTGTCCTTGTACTCGGAACCGATGGTCAGCTGGCCGGCGAACTCATCCGGTGCTGGTGGGGCGAAGATCTGCTTGGAGATGTCCACCTTCGCGGAGACGTAGTACTCGGTGTAACCCACGGCTGCACCCAAGTCAGGCAAGGAGCGGGACTGTGCCGCGAAGTCGAGGAGCTTGAACTTGATGTTCTTCGGGTTCTCGGCGATGTCCTTCTGGGTGGCTTCCCACTTGTTGATGCCATCCTTGAGGGTGATCAGGCCGGCGCGCTCGAGCAACCAGAGACCCTGAGCCTCATTAGCTGGATCCGAGTAGAGCGAGATGGTGGCGCCGTTCGGGATGTCCTCGACGCTCTTGTACTTCTCACTCCAGATGCCAAAGCCCCATCGGAACACGGGGATGGCTGCTTCTTCCTTGAAATCCGGGTTGGCTTCAAGAACCTGGGCCAGCCAGAGCTTGTGCTGATAGACGGTCGCCGCAACCTCGCCCGTGGAGACCGCGCGGTTTAGCGTGGTGGAATCGGCGAGACCCTTGAATTCCACCTTGATGCCGTACTTCGGTGCAATTTCCTCGGCAACGTAGTTCACGAGGGCCTGCTCAGCGTGGTTACCTTCGGCGGTGACGACGGTGAGGGTTGCGCCCGCGATTTCGTTAGGGGACTTGGCGCCTGAGTTTGCACCGAAGGCAATGCCGGCCGCGATCGCCGCGATAGCGACGACGCCACCCACGGCCCACGGCCACTTCTTTTTCTTGGTGATGGTGAAGCCGTGTTCGCCCGAAGGCTCGGTAGTGCGTTCTTCTGTGATGGTCATGATGTCGCCTTTCAGCGGGAGAGGGGTTGAGAGATACGTACGGTGAAACTTGGGAGGTGGTTATTAGGCGCGACGACGCAAATGCGGCGTGGTGACCTTCACCAGCCGGTCGCCTACCAACTGGACGGTGGTAACAAGAAGGATCAAGAGGATGACGGTCGCGAGCATGACCGTGTTGTCAAAGCGCTGGTAGCCGTAGGTCACGGCGACGTAGCCGATTCCACCGGCACCGATGGTTCCTGCGATGGCCGAGTACTCGATCATCGCGATGGTGTTGATGGTCAGGCCGCCCATGATCGCCGGCACCGCTTCGCCAAGCTGAGCGGTACGGATGATCTGCAGGGTGGAACCTCCGGACGCTTTCGCAGCCTGGGTGACCGACCGTGGAACATCGCGCAGCGAGTTCTCCACAATGCGCGCGAAGAACGGGATACCTGCCAGCGTCATGGGAACTACTGCAGCGGCGATGCCGATGTTCGTTCCCGTGATGAAGCGCGTGAACGGCACGATGGCGGCCATGAGGACCAAGAACGGTAAGGACCGGCCAATGTTGACGATCCAGCTGAGAATTCCGTACACCTTGGGATTCTCAAACAGTCCGCCCGGCGCCATGTTGTGAAGACACACGGCGATCGGGGTGCCGATAGCCACCACGAGCACCATCACGATGCCCACCATGGTCAACGTTTCCCCGAGCGCGGGAAGCAACAGCGCCGGAAGATCCGCAAGCGCCGTGTCAGAGAGCGCGCTCGCAGGCCGAGGGCCTCCGGCGACAACGGAGCCGATGAGAGTGCTTGGAAGAAGTGATGAAGTTACGCCCACAGCGCGGCCTCCTTCGTGTCCGGAGTTGCAGAGGTAGAGGAGGAGCCGGCGGCTGAGTTCGTCGCGGAGGCGGCTTCGGCCGACGTCAAGAGCGTCGCCTGCAATCCGTACCTCGCGAACGCCAGCTCCACGGCAACGTCATCGCTGGCAGCAACGCCAACCGTGGCGTTTCCGGTGCCGACGCCGTCGATGCTCTGGATAGTTGCCGCCAGCAAGGCCACCGGCTCGCCAATATCCGCCGAGACCCGTTGCAACCAGTCGGCGGGAACGGTGCGCGAATCGTACGTGACCACCCAGGAGCGAGTTCCCAGCAGGGGAGCGGACGGGTTCAGGTTGGGCTGAAGTGCGCGGCCCAGAGCCGAATCGTGATTCGTCAGCAGATCGACCAGACGCCCCTGCTCCACAATCCTGCCGTGATCAAGACGCGCCGCGGAGTCCGCTACCTGAAGCACGGTGTCCATCTCGTGAGTAATGAACACCACCGCCAAGTTCAGATCATCGCGCAGTTCCCGCACCAGCTTGACCACCGAACGGGTGGTCTCAGGATCCAGCCCGGAGGTGGCCTCATCAGAGAGCAACACGCTGGGTCGCAAGGCCAGAGCGCGGGCAATGCCCACGCGCTGACGTTGTCCGCCGGAAAGTTCGAACGGGTAGTGGTTGGCGCGGTGGGACAAGCCCACTCGGTCCAACAGCTCGTCCACGCGAGCCTTAGTTTCGGCTTTCGTGACGCCCAAGTACTCGAGCGGCAACGCAACATTCTCGGCTGCGGTTTTGCGGGAGAGGAGGCTTGCGGATTGGAACACGGTGCCAATACGACGGCGCGCCACGCGTAGTTTTGCCTCGGACAGACCGGACAGCTCTTCGCCGTTGACGATCACGCTGCCGGACGTCGGGCGTTCCAGCAGACTGATGCACTGGGCAAGGGTGCTCTTACCGGCACCCGAAGGGCCCACAACAGCCAGGATTTCGCCGGAAGCAACCTCAATATCGAGGTTTTCCAGCACCGTCACGGCATCAGGGCCGTGACCATACACTTTCGTGAGTTGGCGCAGACTAATCATCAAAAATTTCTCTCGTTGGAGCCCGATTCTGGGCGCACTGAAGGACAGCGGGAGCTGAGGGTCGCTCGAAAACCGAGCTGCGTCGTCGTACAAAGTGGTACTCAACGGCGCTTGGAGGGCGCTGCGCAAGAATCAGGCAGCGCCCAGATCATCGCGACTAAGCGGAGGCGCCTTCGAGGTTTACGACGGGCAGGAGGCTGGTGTTGAGCTCGGTGCCGTTCTTGCGGGCCAAGTCAGCCTCGAGTTCGCGCACGATCGGCAGCACGTCGCGACCGAAAGACTCAACCTCTTCCTGGAAGTGCAAATAGCCGGTGAGAACCAGGTTCACGCCGATCTTCTTGAAGTCCACAATGCGTTCGGCGATCTGTTCCGGAGTGCCAATGAGTTCGCTGCGGAAACCATCGTTGTACTGGACAAGATCCTCGAAGCTCGAGTCCTCCCACATGCCCTTGCCGTCCTTCGTGGACTGGCCGGCTTCCTTGACCGCGGATGCGAAGCCCTCAACGGCTGGGCGGTGCGCCTTCGCGATGATCTCGCGCAAGGTCTCGGTGGCTTCCTTCTCCGTATCGCGAGCGATCACGAAACCGTTGATGCCAAAGCGTGGCTTCTGCGGTGCCGTGCGCTTGCCGGATTCGGCGGCCGCCACGACGCCTGCGATGTTGTCGCGGAAACCTTCCAGCGAGCGGCCATTGGAGAAGTACCAGTCAGCGGTGTGGCCGGCGGCAGCCTGAGCCGCGGTGGAGTTTCCGCCGAAGAAGATCTCCGGGTGCGGGCGACCTGGGATATCCAGCGGCGCGGGGGAGAGCGTGAAGTCCTTGATGTTGTAGTACTTGCCCTCGAAGGAGAAGTCCTTCTCCGTGAGCAGTCCGCGCAGGATGGAGATGAATTCTTCGGTGCGAACGTAGCGCTCATCGTGCTCAAGCCACGGAAGACCGAAGTTCGTGAATTCGTCCTTGAGCCAGCCGGACACGATGTTCACGGCGGCGCGGCCGTTGGAAATGTGATCTGCGGTGATGAGCCACTTGGCGAGCACGCCGGGGTGCCACATGCCGGGGTGAACGGCGGCGATGATCTTGAGGCGTTCGGTGGCGCCGAGGAGGCCGAGCGTGAAGGCGGTGGCCTCGTGCTGCTTGGCAGCACCGTAGCTCGCGGCGTAGCGGGTCTGGGAGAGCGCGTATTCGAAGCCGACGTTTTCGGCGATGCGCGCGAGCTTCTTGTTGTATTCGAAGTCCCAGCTGGTGCGCTGTTCGATGGTGGAGATGACTAGTCCACCGGAGACGTTGGGTACCCAGTACGCGAACTTCAGTGGCGTCTCGAGGTCGGCTACTGGGGTGACATCAACTTGGCTCATGTTGTGATTCCTTGGGGCAATATTCGTGAGGAATCCCGTACAACGGCGTCAGTGCGCAGGTAGCGCGCACGTCCATGAAAGCTTGTGCTTTCTCCATCGTTTCTGGCGGTAGCACTTATCCGGGTGGGCCGGGAGTTGCTGCGGCGTCATAGAACCAGATCTCTCGGCCGCTCGGGATGGTGAAACAATTTGACCACATTTCTTGCGATTGTGAAAGCTTGTTCCGGAAATTGTGACGCTGTGTGTTGTGGATCGTAGATTATTCGATTTCCAGAACGACGACGCTGGCTTGCGTTAAAGCGCAAGGTGCCGAGAGTGGCCGCACCCCAACTCGGTCACTCTCGGCATGGTTTTCTGGCGTTGAGCCAGTGGTGCCGGCGACTCTCACTCGCCGGCGTCGCGGTTATTCAGTGGCGAGTGTCCACGATCCGTCCGCCTGGACGATGATCAACGACGGTCCGGATGACAGGGGTACCGTGCCGGAGTAGTTGCCGATCTCGTTGACCAGCAAGCCCATGTTGAAGAGCTCGTCGTTTTCCTCGAAGACAGCGAAGTTGCCTTCGCCCCTATGTGTTGCGGTGAGCGTTGCCGAAGAACCTTCGTACAACATCACGGCGTCACCGGAACCCTTCGATGCGAAAGCCTTGGCGTTGCCGAGCGTTTCGATGCTCAGAGTCCACGGACCGCTCGCTTGAACCTGAAGGCTCTTCACCTCTTGGAACGCGTTTACGCCGAGGGCCGTGGTGCCCTTGTAGGAGCCGATAGTGTTCACGAGCAGATCGGTGGAATCATTCGCCTCATCCAGTCCGATCACCGCGAAGTTGCCTTCACCGTTGTAGGTTGCCGTCACCATCGCGGTGGTCACGCCAGCGGGCAACTTGATGACGGTATCGCCCGTGCCTTTCTTGGTGATGGTGGCGAACTCGCCGAACTTTCCGGCGGCCCAGGCGGCGGCACCAGAGCCTTCGGGCTCCTCGGCCAAAGTTTCTTCAGCAACTGCTTCTTCAGCAACCGTTTCCTCGGCTGCTGTTTCTTCCGCTGCCGGAGTTTCGGTCACGGTCGTTTCAACGGCAGTTTCCGCAGAAGCCGAGGCCGCATCAGCCGGAGCTGACGACGCGGCCGCAGCAGGCGTCGTCGTACTGGAATCTGAAGCCGAAGAACTAAACGAGGACGACGTACCGCCATCAAAGTTCTGCTGGCCGGTGATCATGCCGAACACCACGACGATTGCCGAGACAATCCACGCGACCTTCTTTTGCTTCTCATAGCCTTCAAGGCGACGACCCGCCTTGTCCCGCGTGGCACCCGCGAGGGTCATGATCAGATCCACGAGGTACCAGATGCCGAGCCCACCGAGGGTCACGAGCTTGAGAACGCCCGTGCCGATCTTGCCGAGGTAGAAGCGGTCGGCGCCGAAGTAGCCGATCAACAAGGACAAGAGCCACGTGACAAGGAAGGACTTGCCAGAAGCCGAAGGATACTGCTGCGGGCCAGCCGCGTAGGGATTAGTCGCGTATGGATTTGGTTGTTCGGCGTAGTCCGGAGAGGAAGCTGCGCCGGAAGGATACGAAGTGTTAGACACCTGTTGCTCCTTAGATTGAGTGGTGAAAAGGGAAGCGTGTTCTCAGAAAACGGAGGCGGCGTTTCCGCTGTCCTGCCGTGCCCTGAACACCTCTCAAGCATGCGAACGAGCTATGACATTTAGAACTGAGAGTGTGGCTCGGGAGGTCTTTGAGAATCGCGAAACGCCACTTTTGTTTCACCCACAGGCGGTAGGTGAATGGTAAGTTGCGCCACCTTTTGCCCAGTGCGCCGTGCGTTGATGGTTTGATTTGGTGGTATTTGGGAGAATGGATAGGTGACTTTGACCGCCGATAACTCCGCCAGCACCGCTCGACTCGAGCTTCCACCCCTGAAATTGGGGAAGCTCACTGTTGACGTACCCGTGGTCCTGGCGCCGATGGCGGGTATTACTAACAAGGCGTACCGCCGGTTGTGCCGCGAATACGGTGGCGGTCTCTACGTGACGGAAATGGTCACGAGTCGCGCGCTCGTGGAACGCAACAAGACTTCCTTCCGCATCATCTCCCATGACGATGATGAAAAGGTGCGTTCAGTGCAGCTCTACGGTGTGGATCCCAAAACGGTGGGCGCTGCAGTGCGCTTGCTGGTGGAGGAGGACCGCGCCGACCATATCGATTTGAACTTCGGCTGTCCGGTCCCCAAGGTGACTCGCAAGGGCGGCGGCTCAGCGCTTCCCTGGAAGACGGATCTCTTCACGGCCATCATCAAGTCCGCCACGGAAGAGGCCGCCAAGGGTGATATCCCGCTGACCATCAAAATGCGCAAGGGCATCGACGAAGACCACTTGACGTATCTGGACGCCGGCAAGATCGCGCGCGATCACGGTGTTGCCGCGGTAGCTTTGCACGGCCGCACCACCAATCAGTTCTACTCGGGCACCGCAGACTGGAGCGCCATCGCAACACTGCGTGAAGCGTTGCCGGACGTTCCAGTGCTGGGCAACGGCGATATTTGGAGCGCCGAGGATGCTGTGCGCCTGGTCCGCGAGACCGGCGTCGATGGTGTTGTCATTGGCCGCGGATGCCAAGGACGCCCCTGGCTCTTCGGCGATCTTCAAGCCGCCTTCGAAGGCCGCGAGGATCGCTTCACGCCAGGTCTTTCCACGGTTGCGGACACGTTCTACCGCCACGCGGAACTTCTGGTGGACTACTTCGAGGACGAACTTCAGGCGCTACGCGATATCCGCAAGCACGTGGCCTGGTACTTCAAGGGCTACCAAGTGGGTGGCGATCTACGCGCCGCGCTCGCCACGGTTCCTAGCCTCGAAGTGCTCCGAGAACTCTTGAGCCAGCTCGACTCGAGCGCGCCTTACCCCGGCAAGGATGCCGAGGGTCCGCGTGGTCGTGCCGGAACGCCAAAGCGCCCAGCACTACCGGACGGTTGGCTTAATTCACGCGAGTTGGACGAGAACCACCGCGCCATGATCTCGGCCGCCGAGCTCGACGTTTCGGGTGGTTAATCGCTTGCCAAACAGGACTGATGCCCGGGCCATTCCCGGATACACCGCAGCAGATGAAGAGCGTTGGGTAGAAGAACCACCCAAGAAGGCGTACCGCACCTCGTTCGAGCGGGATCGCGCGCGCATCCTTCACTCGTCGGCGCTTCGACGTTTGGGCGCCAAGACTCAGGTTGTTGCTCCCTACAGTGACGACTTTGTGCGCACCCGCTTGACGCACTCCCTCGAAGTGGCACAAGTGGGCCGCGAGCTGGGTCAAGCTCTCGGCTGTGACCCGGACGTAGTGGACGCAGCGTGCCTCTCGCACGACCTCGGCCACCCGCCCTTCGGTCACAACGGCGAGACAGCCCTCAACGAACTAGCCGCGGGCATTGGCGGTTTCGAAGGAAATGCCCAAACGCTCCGTCTGCTCACGCGCCTGGAAACCAAGAAGTTCCGCGCGGATGGACGATCCGCCGGCCTGAACCTCTCCCGCGCGAGCCTGGACGCGGTCTGCAAATACCCGTGGACGCGTCAGGACGCGCCGCTGCAAGCAGATGGCCGTCAAACCCGGAAGTTCGGCGTCTACGAAGATGACCTTCCAGTGTTCGACTGGCTGCGCTCCGGCAACGAAAAATACTCCGGCGTCCGGTGCATTGAAGCCCAAGTCATGGACCTGGCCGATGACATTTCGTATTCTGTGCACGACGTCGAAGACTCGGTTGTCGCTGGACGCTTCCAGTTGCGCTGGATTACAGATCCGGACCAGCGTGCTCGCGTTATCGAGTACACGCGCCGTTGGTATTTGCCGGGAGCGGACGACGACGAAATCGACGCCGCGCTCAAACGCCTCGAAGCAACCCAAGAGTGGGTGCCCGCTGTCAACGGATCTCGCCGGTCCTTGGCCGCGCTGAAAGATATGACCAGCCAGTTCATTGGCCGCTTCAGCACCGCTGCCCTCGTGGCGACGCGCAAAGAATACGGCGATGAGCCCCTGACGCGCTTCAACGCCCAACTGATTGTGCCTCGGGAAACCGAGTTTGAGATTGCCGCCATGAAGGGTCTCGCTACCGCGTACGTGATGACCTCGGAAGAGCGTCAACCCATTTACGTGCGCCAGCGCGAAGCACTCGGGGAGCTCGTAGCGCTCTTGCAAGACACCGGGGATCAATACCTGGAGCCGATGTTCGCCGCGGACTGGAACGAAGCCGACACCGACGAAGCCCGATTGAGAGCGATCATCGACCAAGTGGCGTCGTTGACGGATGCGAGCGCCATCGAATGGCACTCCACCCTAGTGCAGGGAAAGAGCTACCGCACTGAACTGTTCTGACGTTTCCGGCAAAGTCAGAACACATGAGACTGTTGATATCAGAGATAACGAAAGGACACGGGGCCACAAGCCATGGCGGGACTGATCAAGCGTGAAGATATTGATGAAGTCCGCGCCCGCAGTGACATCAAAGAAGTCATTGAAGGCTACGTCACCCTCCGTTCCGCAGGCATCGGTTCCTTCAAGGGACTATGCCCCTTCCACGATGAACGCTCACCTTCGTTCCACGTCCGCCCACAAGTAGGCACGTACCACTGCTTCGGTTGCGGCGAATCCGGAGACGTCATCTCCTTCGTTATGAAGATGGACCACACTACGTTCTCCGAAACCGTAGAGCGCCTGGCAGGTCGCTTGGGAATCGAGCTGCATTACGAAGACGGCGGTACCGGTCCCTCAAAGCAAGAAACCGGCCGGCGTCAACGCCTGCTGGACGCCCACAAGATTGCCGAAGAATTCTTCCGTGCCCAGCTCCAAGATCGTCGTGCGGTCACCGCTCAACGGTTCCTCGCCGGTCGCGGCTTTGATCCCGCTGCAGCCGCTCAATTCGGTGTGGGATACGCGCCTCAAGGCTGGGACGCACTTCTGAAGCACCTGACGGGCAAAGGCTTCACTACCGAGGAACTTCAAGCCACCGGAATGTTCTCCGAAGGCCAGCGCGGAATCTATGACCGCTTCAGGGGTCGACTCATCTGGCCTATTCGAGATCTCTCCGGTGCCACCATCGGCTTCGGCGCGCGAAAGCTCTTTGACGATGACAAAGGCCCCAAGTACCTCAACACCCCAGAGACTCAGCTCTACAAAAAGAGCCAAGTCCTGTATGGAGTAGACCTCGCCAAGCGAGCCATCACCAAGAACCGTGAACTCGTGGTGGTGGAAGGCTACACAGACGTCATGGCCTGCCACCTCTCCGGCATCGACACCGCGGTAGCAACCTGTGGCACTGCCTTCGGAACCGACCACATCAAAATTGTTCGTCGACTGCTTTCCGATGACGGCACCGGCGGCTCCGTGATTTTCACCTTCGACGGTGATGCCGCCGGCCAAAAAGCCGCCCTCCGCGCGTTCGATGAAGACCAACGCTTCCTGGCCCAAACCTACGTGGCCGTGGAGCCCAACGGGCTGGACCCGTGCGATCTTCGCCAAGAACGCGGGGCCACCGCCGTTCGGGAACTCATCGATTCCAAACGCCCGCTCTTCGAATTCGCCATCAAAGCGAGCCTGAAGAAGTTCGACCTCGACACCGTTGAAGGTCGCGTCAACGCGCTACGCGCGGCAGCGCCTATCGTGGCCGCCATCCGCGATCACGCGATGCGTCCCGCTTACGCGCGCGAGCTCTCCAGCTGGCTGGGCATGGACCTGAACGAAGTGAACCGAGCAGTCCACCTCGCAAGCCAGCAACCCCGCAAACTGAGCGATGCCGCGGACGCAAGCAGCGTCGTCGTACGGGAAGAAAACGAGCCCGCACCCAACCCGGGGGAGGCGCCTCGGCCGTTGCTGGAGAAACCGGACGCCCGCGATCCCATGGTGCGCATGGAACGTGAGTCGCTCGAAGTGGTGCTTCAACAGCCTGGGCTCGTGACGGAAGCGCAATGGCATGCGTTCTACGGATCGCGATTTGTGGCCCCTGCACACACTGCCATTCATGAGGCGATTCGGACTGCTGCGGCCGCGGGGACTGCCGCGGCGCTCTGGGTAGAAGCCATCCGTGAGGCTGCTCCAGCGGAACTGCACAACTACGTGTCCGAACTGGCCGTGCAGCCTCTGCCTGCACGCAACGAGGATGCGCTCGCGCGGTACTGCTCGGACATCATGTCCCGGCTCCAAGAGCTACAGATTCGCCATCGCAAGGAAGATTTGCTGGGGCGTTTGCAACGTCTTGATCCCACCGCGGACGGCGAGAAATTCACGCAGTTGAACCGGGAGCTTTTCGAGCTTGAGCTGGAACGACGAGCCCTCCACGAAACAGATCAGTCCTAGAAACGCGGCTGACCACCAGCGATTCATTGTTCACGAACAATCGCGTGATGGAGGTCATAGGCTGAAAAGAGCCCTCGATTTTTATTCTGGCCCAAAGTTGTTATAGAGTATTCTCTGTTGCTTTCCCCCGTAGCTCAATTGGCAGAGCATTCGACTGTTAATCGAAGGGTTACTGGTTCGAGTCCAGTCGGGGGAGCCAATGCCCCGGAGATCCACGGATTTCCGGGGTTTTTCTTTGCCCAAAAACTCGTGTGGCGGACCAACAGATCACCCGCACGTCCGGAATGTTGCGTACACGTCGGCGCTGAACGGACGATCACGCAACTCCAGCTACGCGTGGATTGGACGACGCAACAATCGCTACGTCACCATGTGTGCGGGTCACGAGCCGTGCGGAGATGAAAGCAGCCAAGTCAACGTCACATTCCTGAACTTTTTGGGGTTAGCTGACGTACTGCACTTACATAAAGAAGGTTGGGGGATCGCCGGGGCAACCCGACTATCCGAAAGGTCTTCACTATGTCAGTGCTTGCCAAGACTGGTGCGGCACTCGCCTCACTCGCTGTATTGAGCGCTTCTCTCTTGGGCGCGGGCGTCGCCCACGCGGGTCCGTCCAAGCTCTCACCGGAAGATGTCAATGATCCCTATGGGCCATCGCGCTCGGGATTTGTTCAGCCGCTCTACGACGATCTTCAGCCCAACTGGGTGGAAGACATGAATTCGGGCCTCTACGGAACGGCGGCGTCCAACTGGTTTGATACCAGCTATTGGGGCGAGGGTCCCCACTATTGGTACGCGTCCATGGTGGAGATGAAGCCGCGCAAGGCCGACGACACCGGGAAGCAAGACTTCGTGATTGAGGATCGGCGCGTGGAGCATGCCACCTTCAAACTCGACTTCGCGCCAGTCATGAACGCGGTCAACTCGAAGACCGCGCTCAACGTCACCACCGGCACCTGCGCGGCACATCCAGAGGCCACGTGCATTTCCATTGTGGACTTCACCTACTGGAGCACGGATGCGTCCTACGCGGGCTACGCGCAGACGGTGGGAACCAACGCGGTGGAAGTGGCTTTCAACCCACGCGTTTTCACGACGCGACAGTCATGGCGCGGATCCAACGCGAAGACCATAGCGCACGAAATCGGCCACGCATTCGGCCTGTCCCACAAGCACAGCCCGTATGGCGTCATGAACTACTACGAATTCGAGACCCTTTAATCAGCAGATGAATATGCGGCTCTCGAGCGAGCGTACGGTGCAGCAGAGGTGAGTGAATCAAAGTCCAGAAAGTCCTACATTCAGGAAGCTTCGGTGGAGTCTGTCCCGCAGCCCTAAGGTGAACGCAGTGAATGCCCCGCAAGTCCACGGATTTCCGGAGCATTCACTGTCTGGAACAGGATGAACTGATCCAAGCGGCGCCGCGGAAATTCCGACTTTCCGCCAGAATTTGGAAAGATGGATCAAGCTCGCGCATACAAGCCGCGAACACAGGCCTGTCCTCCGCTACATTGGACGTGACCTCTGACTGTGGAAAGGAGCGACGATGCGCATCGTCGTGCTGGTAAAGAGCGTTCCCGACACGAATGGGGACCGGAAGCTTAATCTCGAAACCGGTCTCACAGACCGCACCTCGGGTGATCAAGTGCTAGATGAGATCAATGAGCGCGCCGTTGAAGCCGCGCTGACGATCGCAGCAACGGTGCCGGATTCCACTGTGGAGTTGTTGTCCGTGGCTCCAGAGGAGGCACTGTCAGTGATCCGTAAAGGTCTGGCCATGGGCGCCGATAGCGCCGTCCAGGTCGTGGATCCCACGCTCGTGGGTGCAGATAACACCCTGACCGCCGAGGTTCTTGCCGCGGCTCTGAAGACCAAACCTTTTGACCTCGTGATCACCGGAAACCAGTCCACAGATGGTGCCGGCGGGGTGGTCCCGTCCATGATTTCAGAACTCCTGGATCTTCCGGCGCTCACGGATCTGGCCTCAGTAGCGCTCGAAGGACAAACAGTCCGTGGCACCCGCGTCACGGATACGGCGACGTACACGCTCAGCGCCGAACTCCCAGCACTCGTCGCCGTGACCGAAGCCTTTCCGGAGGGACGATTCCCCAACTTCAAGGGCATCATGGCGGCCAAAAAGAAGCCGTTTGAGGTCATGTCTCTCAAAGAGCTCGGGATCGATGCGGAAGATTTCAGCGTTCCGCGCGCCATCATGACGGCCGTCTCCGAGCGCCCGTCGCGTGAGGCCGGCGTGAAAATCGTTGACGAAGGCGATGCCGCGCAGCAGCTCGCCGACTTCTTGATTTCGAACCGACTGGCCTAGGAGGACCTCTCATGACTGAGTTTGCGAAAGAATCCATCCTTGTCCTCGTCGGCACCACGCTGGACGGGCACATTGACGCATCCGTCGCGGAGCTGATGGGTGCCGCAGCGCAGATCGGCACCCCTGTGGCGGTTCTCCCGCACACCGCCGGAACTACCACCGAAGACGCCGTCCAGCAGCTTGGACAGTTCGGTGCCGCCGCAATCCTCACCGGCGAGGTGCAGCATCTGCAGGATCCCAACGAACTCGTTGACCTGCTGACGGCTGCAGAGAAACACGTGGCTGCCCAAACAGAACCGGACGCTATCCTGGTGGCCCATTCCGCCGAAGGACGTGACGTTGCTGCGCGCTTTGCGGCCAGGCATCGCCGCGGTCTCCTCACGGACGTAGTGGGAGTTGCACGGGACGAAGAGGGCATCATTGCCCAACACTCGGCTTTTGGCGGCGCGTACCAAGTAACTGCCGCCGTCACGCTGAACGCCCCGGTCATCACGCTGCGCCGCGGCACGGTGGAACACCGTCCACAACCGGCACAGGCAACTCAGGAGAGCCTGACGGTGGAGCGCACGCAGCGTCGTTCGGTCACCATCGAATCGGCTGAGGCGCAGACTGCAGTCTCCGAACGCCCCGATCTCCGCGGCGCCCAGAAGGTAGTCTCTGGTGGCCGCGGCATGGGTTCTGAGGAGGGCTTCAAGCTCGTAGAACAACTCGCCGACGCTTTGGGCGCCGCGGTCGGTGCTTCGCGAGCAGCTGTCGACGCTGGGTTCACGCAACCGTCGTCGCAAGTGGGACAGACCGGCGTGTATGTTTCGCCGCAGTTGTACGTTGCCTTGGGCATCTCCGGCGCCATTCAGCACCGCGCCGGCATGCAGACCGCCAAGACCATCGTCGCCATCAACCAGGACGCGGACGCTCCGATCTTCGAGATCGCAGATTTCGGTGTGGTCGGGGACGTTTTCACGGTAGTGCCCGCCCTCATTGACGCTCTCGATGCGCGGAAGAAGTAGGCGAAATGACTACTGACACGCCACTGTCCTTGCGCCGCGGCTTGCCGCGCACTCCCGGCGGCGATCCGTGGCCGCCCGCTGTTGCTTCTGCGGCGACCAGCACGGTTGCGGCAAGTACAAAACCTGAGTACGACGACGCAGCCCCGGCCCTGCAGATTTCCTTACGTCAGGGCTTGCCTCGCGTTGCCGGAGGTCCCGCGTGGCCGCCGCTGGACGCAACGGCAACTTCGACTCCTGTGGTTCCGGCACCGGCCGAACCGATCGAGGTCAAACAGGAAGTCTCTCAGCCGGTCGTCGCAGAGCCTGCAGTCGATGAGCCCGTCTTTGCTGAGCCCGCAGTTGCCAAACCACTCGTTTCAGAGCCCGTTGTGGCAGAACCTGCAGTGGCTCAGGCTTCGGTTGCGGCGCCGGTCGTTGCACCACCGGTGGTAAGCCCGGCGACACCGCAGGTGGAGTCGCGGACGCAAGCTGCGTCGTCGTCCTCGCCGGTAAAGAAGGCAGAAGCGAACCCAAAGCCGGCAGGCAAACCCGAACCGAAGCAGGCCGAACCGAAGCGATACGGCGCCTACACGCTGAGGCAGTGGATTGGAACCATCGCCGCGGTCATCGTGGGACTCCAGATTCTGGCGCTTGTGGTGGTGCTCGTGGCACGCGGGCTGATGCAGATCGACGCAGTGCAGAACTTCGTGCAGACGTACCCGGGGCATTCCGAACTGCCCGAGAGCGCGCCCGTGGGAGTGCCCGCGTGGCTCGCGTGGCAGCACTTCTTGAACATGTTTTTGATGGTGCTGATTATTCGATCGGGTCTGCAGGTTCGCCGCGAAACTAAGCCGGCCGCGTACTGGACGCCGAAGGGATCGTCCAAGAAAGTCAGCCTGACCATTTGGCTACACCAGGCGCTCGATGTGTTGTGGCTGGTGAACGGGCTGATCTTTGTGATTCTGCTGTTCGCCACGGGGCAGTGGATGAAGATTGTGCCCACCAGTTGGGATGTGTTCCCGAACGCCATCTCCGCAGGGCTTCAGTACGCGACGCTCTACTGGCCCACCGAGAACGGATGGGTGCATTACAACGGGCTTCAGCAACTCACGTACTTTGTCACGGTGTTCATCGCTGCGCCGCTGGCTGCGATCACCGGTTTCCGCATGAGCACGCTGTGGCCGGAAAAGAACAAGACGCTCGCGAAGCTCTACCCAGCGGAGATCGCCCGCAAACTGCATTTCCCCGTCATGATCTACTTCGTCGCGTTCATTGTGGTGCACGTGGCCCTGGTCTTCGCCACGGGTGCACTGAGGAATCTCAACCACATGTTTGCCGCTCGCGGCTCGGTGGATGCGGCGGCGCTCGCGGGGGATTGGACCGGATTCTGGTTCTTCGTGGGAGCCATGGTGATCATCGCTGGCGCGTGGATCGTAGCGCGACCCAGTGTGGTGGCGCCGATCGCTCGACTGTTCGGCAAAGTGAGTAGTCGATAACGATAACTGCGCAAAAGAGCCGGCAACCAGATCCTTGTGAGGATGACTGGTTGCCGGCTCTTTGTGGTTACTGGCGGAGAACTACGCCCTGGTAGACCGATCTTTTCGTTCGGGAACGAAGGCTGCGCCCACTGCCTTGGAAGACTTGGAGACCAAGAATTCCAGCGGGCCAGTGCCGCGAATCTTCGCCCACGCCATGGCGAAGACCGCAGCTACAACAATCTGCGCGATGAAGTAGATGACGTAATTCTCGCGGACGTTGATGAGATTGACGAACACCAAGTGAGCCGAGTACAAAGTCAGGGTCATGGTGCCCATGGCCGCGAAAACACCCAGCCAGCTCATGATGTATTTGCTCAGGATCAAGACCAAGCCCAAGACGAACATGGCCAGGCCTGCGCCGAACGCAATGGAGAACGCCGTGTTGGTGTGCGGTGCATCCAGCGCTAGCCACCAGTAGGTGGTGGTAGGGAAGTAGCTTTCGGCGCCGAAGATTTGGTAGGAGCGGAGCTCTTCGCGAGTGAGTCCCTCGGTGGCATTCATGATTTGCTGCAGGCCGTCCTGACGGATCAGCAAGATGTACGTGGCGATCTTGCTGAGAACAGCAACCACCAAGCCAGTGATCATCACGGCAACCTGAGTCCGTTCGCGATGCAAAGACAAACGGCCAATCGCGATGCCCAAGCAAACATAGGCAGCCCACGTGACCGCTGGATAGGTACCCGTCAGAGTCAAGATCATCGCGACATCGCCGGGGCTCGCCATCAGATCTGTCAACGTGGGATTACCAGTGAGCGGTTCAAATCCGGCCTGGTAGGCGTGGTAGACCGCGAACGCGTTTATCGCCGTGGTACGGGTTGGAACCGCCGGTCATGAACGCGAGGCTCACTCCGGCCAGCAGAGCGAAGAGTGCTGAAGCGTTGCCGGAGAAGATGGACCACGCGGCAGTCGGTTCGCCCGTGGTCCGGTCGTAGGACGGCAACGTGTGAATGACCACCATGCCAATAAAGGCGATTCCTCGGGCGACGTCAACGCCGCGCAACCGTTTCTGTGGAACGTTCTCTTTCATGGTGCGCTTCCTCTTGCGGCGCTTCGCATTATGCCGACCGCGGTAGTTGGGGCTAACTTCGGTGAACTGGTCGTGAGTTTCCGTAGCGAAAGGCCGGGCGTCAGTATTCGTTGCTTCGCGAGGCGCGGGTCCTTCGCCGCCCACCCAAATGGAATGCGCGGGCCGAGGTCCTGGTTGCGGGTGGGACGAAGAGACTTGCTCCATGAGTTCGGTCTTTGGTTCAGCCATGGTGGACCAGCTCCTGCTCATTAACTCGTTGTGCTGGGTTACCCGCCCAATAGCCATCAGGCGGGATCACTTCTTGTCTTAGGACCAGAGAGCCCGGTCCTACAGTGCTTCGTTCGCAAATAGATGAGCCCGGCAAAATGAAGGAGTTCGGGCCCAGCGTGGCGCCATCGTGCACGTAGACGCGCTCCATGGACATCACTCGGTCTTGGAAAAGGTGGGTTTGAAGGACGGTGCCGCGGTTGATGGTGGCGCGCTCGCCGATGTTCACGAGGTCAAATTCAGGAAGCCACCACGATTCCACCCACGCGCCGCGACCGATTTTCACGCCCATGAGGCGCTGATACACGTTGAACAGCGGTGAACCCAAGGCATGACGCACGAAGGACGGAACTGCTAGCTGTTCAACAAACACGTCCACAAGCTCTCCTCGCCACACGAAGGAGCTAAAGAGCGGACGATCCCCCACAGGGTAGTGACCAATCAGTACCCATTTGAGGATGAGCGGGATGATGGCAAAGATGCTGGCTGCCACCATCGCCACAAACGGGGATGCCAAGATGGCCGCGATGAGCCCATCCAGCGGAGAGTCTCCGTTCATGTAGATCATCGTGAGCCAATAGATCACGAACAGATCCACCCAGGAGGTGATCATGAGCGGAATGAGGCGGCACAACTCCACAAAGACGCGCTTCCTCTTGAGGGAGCGGGACGGGTTGTACGTTTTCTCGGCGTCCGCTTCCACCTGAGCGCGCGGGATCTCCGTGGCGGTCTTGCCAATCCAGGTGGTGCCCTGAGCTGGCTTGTCCGGGGCCGCGTACTGGTCAGCGAGGCGTGATCGGCAATGAAGCAGCCGTCATCCAAGCGGGTCAGGTGCGGAATGGTTTCGATCGTGGAAATCTCCACGTTCTTTCCCACGCGAGCTCCCAACAACCGCAAGAACGTGGGGGTGAACCAGGACGCGTAAATGGGGTAGGCCTGAATCAAGGACCTCTGCAACAACGACCATGTGATCCACGCCGAGAGACCCTCACGGCTGCGCACGGAGAAGTACCCTGGCCGAAGGTCGCCCGTCACCACGCGGACGGTTGCCACAATCAAGGTCAGCAACGTCAACGCAGTGAGGATCGTGAAAATCGGGACATACCAAGCCAACGCTACAAACACGTCTTCGTAGTACTGCGTGTCGATCTGCAAGGTCATGATGATGGCGCCACCAGGGATGATGGCCAGCATCGGAATGAAGGAGACATAGAAGATCGCCAGAGCGGATGCTCGACGGTACTTGCGTTCGCTCCAGCACTGAACACGTGGTTCGGCCGTGGAGGATTCACGAGGCCACGATTCTCCGGCCACCCCAATGATGTGGAACGGCGAACCGCCCCAGAACTCTCCGGCCGGAACAGTGCCGTGAAAGTGGGAACCCGATTCAATTTCTGCGTCGTCACCGATGGTGACATCCGGCGGGGCGATGGAACGAGCACCAATTCGGGCGCGATCCCCAATGGTGACCTTGCCGACGTGCACGGTGTCGCCGTCGATCCAGTAGCCGCTCAAGTCTGCTTCCACTTCAACGGACGCTTGATTGCCAATGCTCGCAAGTCCCGCTACCGGAGGTGCGTTGTAGAGCACCGCGTCGTCTCCCACCTTGTTGCCAAAGAGACGGTGCAACGGGGTGTTGAACGGAGTTCCGTAGAGGACATCAAGCTTCTGGAACGTGAGGAGTCGTTCGGCGCTCCAGAGGCACAAGTGCGGCCAGGAGCCGCGTTCAACGTCCCCAGGCTTGACGAAGGAGTTGAAGAAGCGGACCCCCAGTGACGTCCAGAACACGCGAGCCGGCAACGTGAAGAACAGGAGCCATGGTGTGAGCGCGATGTAACACTCGGGCAGTGGAACCCAGCCAGCTCGGAAGAAGGCTGCCAGAATCCACACCACTGCAAGAGCAGCCGCCACGTAGCGCAAGCCGGTGATCGCGTAGAGGAAGCCCAAAAACGCGGTTTGGTACCAGCCCGCGGAGGCGCGGGGCGCCTGCGGTTCGTCTCGCGGCGCGCGTTCGCCGCCGCCTCCTCCCGAACCGTCTCCGATTCCCTGCAAATAGAAGCCCATAGCTTGGAGGCTCGAATTCGCGTACATCCCGGCGATGGTTGCGTCCGGGAACTTCGCGCGAACGCGGGTCAACAGGTTCGCCACCAACACGGAGCTTCCGCCGTTGGCAAAGAAGTCGCTCTCGGCGTTCAAAGGAATGGGCCCTAGCAGGTCAACCCACTCGTCGCGGAGCCACTCGAGAGATTCATCGATGGGCTCGTCATCCACATCGTCGGCGAAGGGCAGCGGCCACGGCAGCGCCTTACGGTCCACCTTGCACGAGGTTTTCAGCGGCATGGAATCCAGCTGGCACAAGGATGGAGCCACACCGCCCGGCAGTTTGCTGGACAGTGCCGAACGAAGCTCGCTGACATCCAATTTTTCGCCGGTGCGAGACACGAAGTAGCCCACAAGGACATCTGAGCCACCGTTGGTGTCTGCTTCGTAGCAGCGCCCACAAGAACCGCAGGAAGGGAAGTGATCGCTTCGTCGATCTCGCCAAGTTCCAGGCGACGGCCGCCCATCTTGATTTGATCGTCAATGCGGCCGGCAAACACACGAGACCCTCGGGGTCGGCCACCACATGGTCGCCGGTCCGGTAAGCACGGTCCCACCCAAGAGCAAGCAGCGGTGCATACTTTTCCGCGTCTTTGGCGTCATCGAGGTAACGGCCCAGTCCTACGCCGCCGATTACCAGTTCGCCGGTGTCGCCCCAGCGCACGGGGAATCCTTCGCTGTCCACGACGGCGAGGTTCCAGCCCCGCAAGGGGCGGCCAATCCGGACGACGTCGCCTGGTTCCTACAGTGCCGCCGTTGCGATGACGGTTGCTTCCGTGGGGCCGTAGGTGTTCCATACTTCGCGACCGGGAACGGAGAGCCGTTCGATCAGCTCTGGGGGACAGGCTTCGCCGCAAAAGATCAGGAGACGAACTTGTTCCATAGAGTCGGCCGGACACATCGAGGCAAGGGTTGGGACGGTGGAGATAGCGGTGATGTGGTGGTCTCGGATCCACAATCCAAGGTCTTCGCCGGAGCGGACGGTGTCGCGGGACGCGGCGACCAAGGTGGCGCCGTGGCGCCATGCGAGCCACATTTCCTCACACGAGGCGTCGAAGGCAACGGAGAGGCCGGCCATGACGCGATCATCTGGGTTCAGTGGCTCCTCGCTGAGATAGAACGTTGCCTCAGTGTCCACGAGTGCGGCCGCTGATCGGTGTGTGACTGCCACACCTTTGGGCACACCGGTGGTGCCGGAAGTGAAGATGATCCACGCGTCGTCGTGAATGGACGGCTCGCTGTGATCCATGTTGCGGTGACCGTCAATGCGTGGGGTGATTTCCAGATTGGCACCGATGACGGCGCACACGTTGGCCTCAGTGAAGACCGTGTCAGCGCGAGAGTCTGGGTCATCCCAATCCACGGGAACGTAAGCTGCTCCGGCGAAGAGGATCGCCAGAATGGCGGTGTAAAGATCGGTGGTGCCGGACGGGACGCGCAGTCCCACGCGGTCGCCACGTCCCACGCCGGCATCGCGAAGCCGGCTGACATGCAGGTCTAGTAGTTCAGAGAGCTCCGCATAGGTCAGCGATGCATCGCTGCCTTCGAGTGCGGTAGCGTGCGGAAATTCCTTGGCGGTTGCCCGGAAGATGTCTGGCAACGTGCGGCTTGGTACAGGTTCTTCTGCCCCGAAAATGGCGACATCTTCATGGTCGTCTGTGCCGTTCAGGCCAGCTTCCAAATGCCGACTCAGATCCTCAAAGTACGGATTGTCGGCATATTTATTTCCCAACAACTCAGTCATTAGTTTCCCGTTATGTTGTTGACGGCCCCTAGTAGTGGATTATAGGGACTGTCGGCCGGCCAATCTCGGCATGGTGTCTTGCCCCTGTCTAACCAATGATCCGGGGGGGGTGTTGCCACCGAGATTGGGATGGCAGCAAGGTGATTGCTGATGAGGGGCGTGGCGCCAAGATACGGTCGCCTGTCATAACGTGGATGTAAGACTTTGCTACCGACGGTTGGTCGACCTTGAACAGGAACGAGTTCAAAGGAGCACTAGCCATGAAAACCACGGATATCGACATATTCCTTGGCCTCGACGTGGGGAAAAGCGATCACTGGGCCTGCGCCGTCTCCAAAGACGGCACCAAAATTTGGAACAAAACCCTGCCCAACGACGAAGCCAAACTCACCGCTATCTATGAAAATCTCAGCACCAAGGGCCGCGTGCTGGTTGTTGTTTATCAGCCCGCCACCATTGGTGCGCTGGCCGTCGCGGTCGCCCAGCAATTGGGAATCACTGTTGCCTACCTGCCTGGACTTTCGATGCGGCGCATCGCTGACATGTACCCAGGAAACGCGAAAACAGACGAAAAAGACGCGTTCATCATCGCGGACGCGGCCCGCACCATGCCGCATACCTTGCGCAGCATTGAGGTATCCGACGAAGACGAAGCCACATTGGGTATGCTCACCGGATTTGATCTGGATCTAGCCAGGCAGATCACACAGACCAGCAACAGGATCCGCGGACTGTTGACCCAAATCCACCCACCGCTAGAACGTATCCTCGGCCCCTGGCTGGAACACGACGCGGTGTTGGAAGTTCTCGCAACCTGGCCAACCCCAGCACTGCTAAAGCATGCGGGCAAAGCCCGGATCGATGCGAAGCTCAAGAAGCACGGAGCACGCCGGCACACCGCGTGGGCTTCAACCGTCATCGACGCCTTGGATGAACAGAGCGTCGTCGTGGTAGGCACCGACGCGGCAGGTCTAGTCATCCCTCACCTTGCCCGGCAGCTGATTTCCTTGCATTCCCAACGCGATGACGTTGCCACACATCTTGAAACCATGGTGGAGGCACACCCTCTTTACCCGGTCTTGACGTCCATGCCAGGGGTCGCTGTCAGGACCGCCGCGATCATCATCGCCGAGACCTCCGGCAAGACCTTCACCAGCGCCGCAGCGTTGTCTTCCTACGCTGGTTTGGCACCGACCACGCGCCAGTCAGGGACTTCGATCAAGTCCGAGCGAGTCAGCCATTCAGGCAATAAAGGATTGAAACGTGCGCTCTTCCTTTCGGCGTTCGCGGCCATCCGTTTCGATCCAGCCAGCCGGGAATATTACGACCGGAAACGAGCTCAAGGTAAACGTCACAACCAAGCGCTCATCGCATTGGCTCACCGACGGCTCACCGTCTTGTTCGCCATGATCCGCGACGGGTCACTATACGAAACTCCCGAGCAGAAAATCGCTTGACACAGAACATAGGGGCACCCCCGTGAGCCGGTCCGACGCGGAATTTCTATTCGAACGCATAAAACGGACTCCCGGCGCAGCGAAATTTGAACTGCTCCGGGAGTCCGTGCCGTGCAGGTAACGACCTGACGGATGCACGCTAGTTCTTATCGAATCCCTCACGCGCCTTATCGACAAAAGCTGGGAACAGCATCTTGTAGCTGACGCCGGCAATCGCAGCACCAATGATTGGTGCCACGATAAACAGCCATACCTGCCCCAGCGCTTCCGGGCCCGCAAACCATGCCACGCCTAACGAACGTGCAGGGTTCACCGAGGTATTGGTGATTGGGATTGCGACCAGGTGGATCAGTGTCAGGGACAAGCCGATTGCAATCGGCGCGAATCCTTGTGGAGCACGCTTGTCGGTGGATCCGAGGATCACAAAAAGGAAAATCGCGGTCAAGATAATTTCCGCAATCAGGCCAGCCATCAGGGAGTAGCCATCCGGTGAACGATCGCCATAGCCGTTGGAAGCGAATCCTGATTCAACCGCGTTGAATCCGTCCTTGCCCGAGGCAATGGTGAACAATGCAGCACCTGCCACACTAGCGGCGATGATTTGCGTGATGATGTACGGGGCAACATCCTTCCACGGCGTACGGCCAGCTAATGCTGTGCCAACAGTAACCGCTGGATTGAAGTGTCCACCGGAAATATGGCCCACCGCATAGGCCATGATCAATACGGTCAGACCGAAGGCCAGGGCTACGCCCAGGAATCCGATCCCCATGTTCACGGTGTCGTCTGCGATAACTTTTGCGGCGAAAATAGCTGAGCCGCAACCGCCGAGTACGAGCACAAAAGTGCCCAGGAATTCGGCCGCGAGCTTTGCGCCGGTTGTCGGCACTGATTCATCTGACATGCTTCGTTTCCTTCCTCGATGAGTTCGCGAGTTCAGCACCAGCGTAAACCTTCACCCGCTGCTACCGGTAAATCGAAACGGAAATAGTCGCACGTTTTTCAATCTCTTTTCCTTTCCATCGGATCCTCCAGGATTCGAACTCGGATACAAAATCCATAATGAACAGCACCACCCGAACGGCGCAGAAACGTCATGGCGGCTGGCTCGGGATTGGCACTGAACCCGATTCCGCCCCCCCAGAGCTCAATCTAGAGCGCCCGGATTGATCCCGGTGACCAGTGCCAGAAGTGCACGCATGGGAATGAACGTGCTGAAATACAGCTTCAGAAGCAAATGAACGTACGAGCTATCTCCACCGGCAGGTTCGAAATGGCAAGAACCCACCACTCATTCCACCGCCGTGGCATGCACATGCCGGAGCAGCCTCGTTATCTTTTTGATAGTCCCTAAAAAGAGGATCATAGGGACTGTCGGCCGACCAATCTCGGCATGGTGTCTTGCCCCTGTCTAACCAATGATCCGGGGGGTGTTGCCACCGAGATTGGGATGGCAGCGTGGTGATTGCTGATGAGGGGCGCGGCGCCAGAAAATGGACGCCTGTCATAACGTGGATGTAAGACTTCGCTACCGACGGTTGGTCGACCTTGAACAAAAACTAGTTCAAAGGAGCACTAGCCATGATCACCACGGACATCGATATTTTCCTCGGACTCGACGTAGGGAAAACCGACCACTGGGCCTGCGCCGTCACTAAGGACGGCACCAAAATCTGGAACAAGACCCTGCCTAACGACGAAGCCAAACTCGTCTCGGTCTACCAGAATCTCAGTGCCAAAGGCACCGTCCTGGTCGTCGTGGACCAGCCAGCTACCATCGGAGCCCTCGCTGTTGCGGTCGCCCAGAACCTCGGTATTCCGGTGGCCTACCTGCCCGGACTTTCGATGCGGCGGATCGCAGATATGTATCCCGGCACGGCGAAAACCGACGAAAAAGACGCGTTCATCATCGCGGACGCGGCCCGCACCATGCCGCACACGCTGCGCAGCATCCAGGTCTCTGATGAGGATGAAGCCACCTTGGGCATGCTCACCGGATTTGATCTGGATCTAGCCAGGCAGATCACCCAAACCAGCAACAGGATCCGCGGACTGTTGACCCAAATCCACCCACCACTTGAACGAATCCTCGGCCCATGGCTGGAACACGACGCGGTACTTGAAGTCCTCGCAGCCTGGCCCACCCCAGCCGCGCTGAGGCATGCCGGCAAAGCCCGGATCGATGCGAAGCTGAAGAAATACGGAGCTCGCCGGCACACAGCGTGGGCTTCAACCGTCATCGACGCCTTGGATGAACAGAGCGTCATCGTGGTCGGCACCGACGCCGCAGGCTTGGTCATCCCTCACCTAGCACGACAAATGATTTCCTTGCACGCACAGCGAGCTGATGTTGCTGCACATCTTGAAACCATGGTGGAGGCCCACCCTCTTTACCCGGTCCTGACATCCATGCCAGGGGTCGCTGTCAGGACCGCCGCGATCATCATCGCCGAGATCTCCGGCAAGACCTTCACCAGCGCCGCAGCGTTGTCTTCCTACGCTGGTTTGGCACCGACCACGCGCCAGTCAGGGACTTCGATCAAGTCCGAGCGAGTCAGCCATTCAGGCAACAAAGGATTGAAACGTGCGCTCTTCCTTTCGGCGTTCGCGGCCATCCGTTTCGATCCAGCCAGCCGGGAATATTACGACCGGAAACGAGCTCAAGGTAAACGCCATAACCAGGCGCTCATCGCGTTGGCGCACCGTCGACCGACGGTCCTGTTTGCGATGATCCGGGATGGCTCACTTTATGATGTTCCGGAGCTGAAAATAGCTTGACACAGAACATAGAGGCACCCCCCCAGGATCATTACTCGTAGCCTAACGGAGGATTTGGCGACTGTGCAATTTTTCGCCACCTCAATAGTTAAACAAATTCATGAAGCACATATAACTCATAGTCAGAGCATGTTTAACAGTGGATTAAAGGTAAGTTGGAAAATCATCCATCATATTAATCGTCACCTATGCGAAGATATATATACGTTGTAATCCAACTATTGTGGAACAATCGAGCAGGGTCTCGCGGGGCGCCGGAAATACACGGAGAAAGGGGTGCCAGGGCATCTTTAGACGAATGGTCAAGCGGTTTGGCTGACTCCGCCCCTAGAATATTTGCGTTGGGGTTCAGATCGCCGCTTCGAAGCTTGGACGTTCCCGGGCTACGGGGCGGCATGCACATAGGAGCGCATCATGAACCAAGGGACCAAACTTGCAACTTTCGAAGAATTCGCAAGCCCAATAGTCGAAGATCGGGAAGCGTTTTACGCAAACCCGCAAGTCCTGATGGACGAAATTTCTCCGGAAATGATTGACGAAATCGCCAGCAATTATTCGCGGGGCATGAACCTTTCACGCCCGTGGGAAGACCTCGATTCCGCCACACGAGCCGATATTCGCCGTACCGTAAAAGGCATTGTCTCTTTGTCGCTTCCGGTCTTGTTGCGCCATGAAGTGGTCAACCCGTAGCGCTATAGCTCCTTGAGATAGCACAGCATGCGGTAATCCTCGCCTGGCTGGATATTGGAGAATCCCAAGCCTTCATAAAACCTGCGGGTATCCGTATCAATTTCGTCAACATTGATATGAATTTCTCGACAATCGAGGTCCATTAAGTCTTCTTGTGCCATGCCCACTAAGAGCGTGCCAAGACCATGGTTACGGAACTCCGGCACCACATAGAGTTCCTCGAGTTGCGCTAACGGCCCATCAAAATAGGGGGTGGGCCGTAGCGTGAAATACGCGAAACCTGTAGGCGAATCCGGGGTCCCGGACACGTAAACCAGCACGTCCTCGCGCTCCAACAGCGTTTCGAAACGGGCAGCGAAATCGCTAGCAGGCGTCGTCGTACTCCCAAATTCTGAGTTGAAGTCCCACAAAAGTTGCCCAATCAGAGCCGCATGCGATGCTTCGGCGCGAAAGATTTCCATAGCCATAGATTCTCCCATTGGAGACTAGAGTCACAGTATGGACATGAACTTCGAGGACGTTGCCTCGAGCTATCGACGCTTCGCGGAGCGGGAGATCCTCAACGCGCCCGTGTACGTGGAGTGGTGCCTTGCCGTGGTGGAGTCCGCGGCGGCCCAAGAATTGCTTGCGGGGCTTCCCGAGATGAAGCGCCAGCCGAATTTGGTTTTCGCGGCGGCGCGGTTTCTTTCCGGCCCGCACGACGACGCAGCGTGGGCTCTCGATACCGCGGACGGTGCCGCTTTTATTGCGTTCCTGAAGCAGCAGTGGGATCAGATTCGTCCGATCATCCTGGAACGCTCAACGCAAACGAACGAGGCCGGTCGCTGCGCGATCCATAACCTGCTCTTTGCGGAGATCAGCGGGCCGATCGCCCTCATTGAGGTGGGGCACTCTGCTGGTCTGACGCTGATCCCTGATCACTATTCCTACCGCTACGTGGATGAGTCCGGTGAGGAAATTGCTCGGGCCGATCCTAGCGAGGGCCCCTCAGCCGTAGAGCTGACGTGCGAGCTGCGCGGTGACCTCCCGCAGACATGGTCGGCGCCGACCTCAGTGCCACAGATTGTGTGGCGCGCTGGCATTGACTTGAATCCGCTCGAACTGAATCCGGAGACCGAAGCGGGCCGCGACCAGATCCAGTGGATGAAGGCGCTGATCTGGCCAGGGCATGAGCATCGCGCTCGCATTTTGCCGCACGCCGCGGCAGCCGCCGCCGAAGCGCGTGCTAAGGGACCCTGGGTGTCAGTGACGGGGGATTTGCTCAAAGAACTGCCGGCCCTCGTGGAACGCGCCGAACGCGAAGCGCCACGGGCCACCATCGTGGTGATCCACACGGCCGTGATTGCGTACTTGCCAGATCCGTCCGAATTCGAGACACTCATTGACTCGTTGGGATCGCGCGTGCGCTGGCAAGCGCTCGAAGGGCAGAAGGTATTGCCGCTGATTCAGCAGCGCTTGGCCGAGGATCGCGCCGATGTTCCCGGGTATGCCTTTGTGCTCTCAAGCGAGGGTGATCCAGTGCTTCAAGCGCACCCGTGGGGGTACTGGGCTGACCGGCTCTAGTAGGCGTTAGCGCTTCCAGCCGTAGCGGCGCTCAGGACGACCAATTCCGTACCGCAGATCAATCTCCACCTTGCCTTGCTCATTGAGGTACTCGAGATAACGGCGGGCGCTCACGCGAGAGGTGCCCAACAGATCGGCGGCTTCGGCTGCAGAGATGTTCGCGTCTGCTGCTTTCAAGATCTCCACGACCTTCTCCAGGGTCTCGGAACTGAAGCCCTTCGGGAGCCTCTTGTCCGGGACGCTGAAGCCAAAGATCTTGTCGATGTCTTGCTGATCCGCAGTCTCAGAGACCTGGGAAAGCGGGTGGTAGGTGTTTTGGTAATGGACTAAGCGTTCGCGCAGGTCAGCGGCGGAGAACGGCTTCATCAAGTAGTGCACAATGCCGCCGCGTAACGCCTTGCGAACCGTGTCCACTTCGCGGGCCGCGCTGATGATCAACACATCAAGCTCCGGGTCCAGCTCACGTAGCTTCTGCAAGAGCTCTAGACCGCTCATGTCCGGCAAGTAGATATCTAGAAGCACCAGATCCGGAGCATACGCGCGCACCGCTTCCAAAGCGGCAGCACCCGTGTGCGTGGCCCCAATGACGGTGAACCCGGGGACTTGACTGACGAAACCTGCGTTGACTTTGGCCACCATGAAGTCGTCATCGACTACCAGTACCTTGATCATGACGAGTGGTTCTCACTTACTGTTGCGGGTTTGAACGGAAGGTGCGCCTCGAAAATCGCGCCCGGGCCGTGATGATCGGAGGTGAGCAGGTTTCCGCCGTTACGGACCGTCACGCTACCGCCGTGGCGTTCGCACACCAACTTAGTTAGCGCCAAACCGAAGCCGCGCTGCGCGTGGGGAGCTGCGGCGTCGTCCTTCGTTGAAAATCCCTGCACAAAAATGCGGTCCAACAAATCCTCCGCCACCCCGGCGCCAGAGTCGCGAACCGTCACGTGAATCGCGTCCTCCTCGGCGCTAATAGTGACGCTGACATGGCGATCCGTCTCATGATGGACGGCGTCCATTGCGTTGTCAATCAGGTTGCCCACCACAGTGGAAAGCTCGCGAGCCAGGGTATCCGGCAAGCGGGGGAGCGAGGAATCTTCGGTGAGGTCAAAGTCGATGTTGCGCTCGGCGGCAATGCTGGCCTTGGCGATCAGGAGGGCGGCGATCGCGGGTTCGTGAATCATGGAGGTGACGTCCTCATTCAAGCGCGTCATGCTCCAGCGGATACCGTCCACAAACTTCACCACTTCGTCGTACTCGCCCAGCTGGATCAGTCCGGAGATGGTGTGAAGCTGGTTCGCGAATTCGTGGGTCTGCGCGCGCATCATCTCCGTGCTCACACTCTGCATGCCGAGTTCCCGTTCCAGCGTCGCTAGCTCCGTGTGGTCGCGAATAGTGGTGACGGAACCTACAGGTTTGCCGAAGGACATCAGCGGTTTGCGGTTGAACGCGAGCAGCCGTTGACCCACAATCACCAAACTGTCCGGGGTGGACTGGTCTGAGGTGAGCAGCTTGGCTACCAACGGATTCGGCGCAATCTGATCGATGCGCTCGCCGATCACCTCGGTAGGCAGCCGCAACAGATCCTGCGCCGGCTGGTTCACGAGGCTCACTCGCTCTGCGGCGTCCAGGGCCACGATGCCTTCCTTGACGCCGTTGACCACGGTATCCAAGTGCGTGGCCAAATCCGCGATTTCCTGGGGCTCCATGCCGAAGGTCTGGCGTTTGATGCGCTGGGAGAGCAAGAGCGATCCAATGGCGCCGATCGCAAGCGCTAGGCCGCCGTAAATCATGACGTTCGGCAGGGATTGCTCAACGCGCTCTGACAAGGACGGATACGTGCGCGCGACACCCGCGAGGCCCACCATGCGGCCACTGTCATTCATGATGGGCACCCGGGCCATCAGGATTTGGGTTCGGTCGATGTCCAGCGAACCCGTGACGCCGCGGCCGAGGTCTTCTGCCCACGAATCGATAGGGAGTGTGTCATCCAGAAGCGTGGGCTGGGAGGAGCTCACAATGGTGCCGTCCAAGTCGGCGAGGAACACGTACTCGAAGCCGGAGGTGCCGGACGTTGATTGGGTGACGGCGGGAAGGGCTGCGCTGTGACGCGTGGCGGGGTCCTGCATGAGCGTGCGCACGGTAGGCACGCTCGCCAAAGTCTCGGCGACGGCGAGCGCTCGCCGGCTTTCCGTGCGTTCGAAAGCGGCCGTTGACTGGGCAAGGGAGAATCCCATAGTGCCCACGACGACGGCTGCCACGATGAGCAGTTGCAAGAGCAAGAACTGGCTGGCGAGGGTGAGATGGCGCGAAGTACGACGACGCTCGCGGCGGACCGCTGGCATCGTTGCGTGGGGGAGTGCTGGGGTGGCAGACATGGCTGTTCGAGATTACCGCGCTTTAGTGACATAGATCGCGTTTACACAATGTTCATAAAGACCATTGCGAACGCAAGTATGACCTCGGTCACAAGTGAACGTAGATTTCTTGTGTTCTCTCTCACTTTCCTTGAAAGGAAAAAACATGTTCGCTGGAAAGAAGCTTCGGCTCGCAGCCGTGGCCTCGGCGATGATTCTCGCCGTCACAGGCTGTGGCGTCACTAGCGGAGGCTCAACGCAGAGCTCCGCTAACAACTCCGGTTCCTCCGCTGCTGCTGGACCCGTTACCGACTTGCGCATCATGGTGCCCAACACTGCTGGTGGTGGCTATGACACCACCGCTCGCGTTGCCGCGAAGGTGATGGAAGATGCTGACGTTGCTAAGAACACCGAGGTGTTCAACCTCGCTGGAGCCGGCGGCACTGTGGGCCTTGCTCGCCTTGTCAACGAAAAGGGCAATGGCGATCTCGGCATGCTCATGGGCCTTGGCGTGGTGGGTGCTTCCTACACCAACAAGTCCCCATCGAAGCTGACGGACACCACGCCGATCGCCAAGCTCATTGAAGAGCCAGGCGCCATCATGGTTTCCAAGGATTCCCCGTACAAGACCATCGATGATCTTGTGAAGGCTTGGAAGGCTGATCCTTCCAAGATTTCCGTCGGCGGCGGCTCTTCCGCTGGTGGACCGGACCACTTGCTCCCGATGCAGCTTGCACAGGCTGTTGGCATTGATCCCACCACCGTGAACTACGTGTCCTACGACGGCGGCGGCGACTTGCTTCCTGCCATCTTGGGCAACAAGGTGGGCTTCGCAGCCTCCGGCGCTGGCGAGTACGTGGACCAGATCGAGAAGGGCTCCGTGCGCGTTCTCGCTGTCTCGGGCGACGAGCGACTTGAGGGCATTGACGCACCGACGTTCAAAGAGTCCAACATCGACTTCGAGTTCACTAACTGGCGCGGCGTTGTCCTTCCACCCGAGGTCTCTGATGAGGATCGCCAGAAGTGGATCGACGCACTGACCAAGATGCACGAATCTGACGAGTGGAAGGCCGAGCTCAAGACGCGCGGCTGGACCGACGCCTTCATCACGGGCGATGAATTCAAGACCTTCTTGACCGATCAGGACACCCGCGTTGCGGACGTTCTGAAGGAACTGGGTCTCGGATGACCAACGCAACGACCAGCCTCAAAGGCCGGTCCGAGCTGGGAGTGGCGGCGTTCCTCTTTGTAGTGGGCGCCGTCGTTCTCTGGAACGGTGCCACCATGACGGCACCGTTCTCTCACACCGATCCGGTAGGGCCGCGCGCCTTCCCGTTCATCATTGGCAGTTTGCTTGTGGTGGTCGCGGTCCTACTGGCGATCGATGTGTGGCGCGGCGGACACGGTGAGGCAGAAGACGGCGAGGATGTAGATCTCGCCTCCGGTACCGACTGGAAAACTCTGCTCCCTCTCGTGGGAGCGTTTGTGCTCAACATTTTGCTCATCGACACCCTGGGATGGGTGATTTCTGGAAGCATCCTGTTCTTCTCTAGCGTGTGGGCCCTTGGTGGACGCAGCTACATCCGCATGGCCATCATCTCCATAGTTCTGGCCCTCGTGTCCTTCTATGGTTTCTATCTTGGCCTGGGAATTAAGCTTCCTGCCGGCCTGTTGGGAGGGATTCTCTAATGGATACTTGGGGACTCCTCATGGATGGCTTCGCCACTGCGGCGACGCCCATGAACCTACTTTTCGCGGCGATCGGCGTCATGCTGGGAACCGCTGTTGGCGTGCTGCCCGGTATCGGCCCGGCCATGTCCATTGCACTGCTCCTGCCTGTTACCTACGCGATGGAACCCACGAGCGCGTTCATCATGTTCGCGGGCATCTACTACGGCGGCATGTACGGCGGCTCGACCACCTCCATCTTGCTGAACACCCCGGGTGAATCAGCAACGGTGATTACCGCCCTCGAAGGCCACAAGATGGCAAAGGCCGGCCGCGCTGCTCAAGCGCTGGCCACCGCAGCCATCGGCTCCTTCGTCGCTGGCACCATCGGTACCGCACTGCTGGTGGCGTTCGCTCCACTCGTGGTGCAGTTCGCGGTGAGCCTGGGCTCGCCGAGCTACCTCGCCATCATGCTGTTGGCCCTCGTGGCCGTCACCGCGGTGCTGGGTAAGTCGAAGATTCGCGGTTTCGCGTCTCTGGGTCTGGGCTTGGCCATTGGTCTGATTGGTATTGACCGTGTGACCGGCCAGCAGCGCTTGGTCTTCGGCATCCCATTCCTGAACGACGGCCTGGACATTGTGGTGGTCGCCGTGGCTATCTTCGCGATCGGCGAGGCTCTCTGGATTGCCGCGCACTTGCGCCGCACTCCGCTCAAGACCATTCCTGTGGGCCGTCCGTGGATGGGCAAAGAGGACTGGAAGCGTTCGTGGAAGCCATGGTTGCGCGGCACCGCGTACGGTTTCCCATTCGGCGCTCTTCCTGCCGGTGGCGCTGAGATTCCTACCTTCCTCTCCTACATCACGGAGAAGAAGCTCTCGAAGCACCCTGAAGAATTCGGTCACGGCGCTATTGAAGGTGTTGCTGGTCCGGAGGCTGCAAACAATGCGGCCGCCGCTGGCACGCTGACGCCTATGTTGGCGCTCGGTTTGCCTACGAACGCCACGGCAGCCGTCATGCTGGCCGCCTTCGTGCAGTTCGGCATCCAGCCAGGCCCGTTGCTCTTTGAAAAGGAACCGGACCTGATTTGGGCGCTCATCGCGAGCCTCTTCATCGGCAACACGCTCTTGCTTTTGATCAACTTGCCGCTAGCACCCATGTGGGCCCGCTTGCTGCAGATCCCGCGTCCGTACCTGTACGCCGGCATCTTGTTCTTCGCGACGCTTGGCGCGTACGCGGTGAACCTGCAAACCTTCGACCTCATCATCTTGATTGTGCTTGGCGCGCTGGGCTTCCTGATGCGCCGCTACGGCTTGCCCGTGTTGCCACTCATCATCGGTGTGATTCTTGGCCCCCGCGCTGAAGAGCAATTGCGTAAGTCTTTGCAGTTGAGCTCGGGCGAGGTCAGCGGCTTGTTCAGTGAACCTGTAGCCATAGCGTGCTACGTGATCATTGTCCTGGTGCTGATTGCTCCCATCTTCATCAAGATGTACCGCAAGTCCCACCCGCAGTCCGCGCTCGCTGAGGTCATGGCTGGAGACATTCCAGATGCTGACACCGCAATCGAGACTCGATCAGCTGCTATCAACAAGAACACCCCTGAGGAGGACAACCGATGACCATCGTGGTTGGCTACATTTCATCCGATGAAGGCGAAGCCGCGTTCGAGGCTGCCATTTCTCATGCGAAACTCACGGGGGAGAAGCTGTTGGTGTTGAACACCACGCGTGGCGACCGACTCGTGGATCAGAATTTCGCTCAAGAAGATGAGCTTGCAGAGGTTGCTTCCCGGCTCACCGCCGAGGGCTTGGATCATGAGATCCTGCAACCCCTGCGCGGTCACGATCCGGCCGACGAGATCCTGGAGTTGGCCGGGCGCCGCAACGCGTCACTCATTGTGATCGGCTTGCGCAAGCGCTCACCGGTCGGCAAATTGCTCATGGGCTCCACGGCCCAGCGCATCCTGCTGCAGGCTGAATCCCCGGTGCTGGCCGTCAAGGCTTAGCTTCAGTTACTCCATTACGACGACGCCGCTCACTTCTCGCTTTTTCTTTAGTTCGCAATTCATTGCGGATAAAGGTCAATGCGGAAGGTGGGCGGCGTTTACTTTTTAAGCTTCTGCTTTGTCCACCGTGACGGCTGGTTTGCGTCCCTTGCTAATTCGTCGGTTGAGGGCGCGGCTCAGTCGCACTTCGACGAGCTCGTGGACGGCCCATGCCAACAGCAACACGACCGCTAGAGCCAGAATGCGCGCGGGCCACGGTCCAATGGTGTCGATCGTTTGATCCATGATCGAGTAGCCGATGTTCTGGTGGAGCAGGTACAGCGGGTAGGACACTGCTCCCAGCCAGACCAGCACGGGGTTCCGCAGCACCGGGACGTCCTTCACCACGATGACCCACGCGAAGAGTAACACCAGCCCGCCACACAGCAAGCCGTTTACCCAGTTGGTCATTAGCCCTTCGTTGACGATTACCAGGGCGCCGAGGGGATAGACGACCGGATGCATCTTCCCTGTGGTCGCGTAGAGGTAGAAGTTCATGCCCAAGCCAAATAACGGGGCGTACTGCGCCACGGACGCCAGCACCAACACACGCACCAATGAACTGTCGGTCGCTGCGTAAGCGGCAATCAAGGCCAGTCCGCCGACGGCCCACGCCAACGAGAACCAGTGGACGAACCAGTCTGGGACCTTGCGACGGCAGACCCACAAGGTCAGCGCGATCAGAAGGTAAAAGACCATCTCGCGGGCCAACGACCAGTAGACGCCGTCGAAGTCACGTATCCCCACGAAGCTCTGGAACATTGTGTAGTTAGAGGCAATCTCCCAGAAAGGGCGGAAGAGCCGATCGACTCCGAGGCCGAAGACCACCAGCACGGTCAAGGTCAGCGACACCCAATAGGTTGGGTACAGGCGGATGGCTCGCGCCCGCAAGAATTCACCCGGGTGGCCATACCGGCGGCTGGTCATCAGGATCACGTAGCCACTGATCAAGAAGAAGAGTTGTACGCCGAGCCCGCCGTACGGGAAGGAGACGCCCAGAGGCTCGTGACCAGGAAAGATCTGTTCGAAGACCACCGTGAAGTGGAGCAGGACGACTGCGAGGGCAGCGATACCCCTGAGCCCGTCGAGTTCTCGGAACCGTGTAGAGGACATGCCGCTCCTTCGATCTGCGGGGGAGAAACGAGAGCGGGCGACGGGATATGAACCCGCGTGTCCTGCTTGGGAAGCCGACCCCTGCTCAGCATCCCGGCCCGATAAGGCGTGTCGGACCGCGATTCAATGTACCGCAACCATCACTGCACAACACCAAAACGCACACCACGAGTACCCAGTATTAACGAGGTCCCGCGGCGCCTCATCTCACGGCGGTTCGGACTATGAGTGGTTGCGCCGTGTGCTTTACGTGTTGGCCCCGCGAGCGTTGACGTGCCAGCGTTCCTCGAGGGAGGGCGCGTCCGAGGCGCTCGAGAACGTGAAGAAGTGATCCACGAGGTTCACGGTGTTGCAGACGTGATTGGGAACTAGCCGAAGTCGAGTTCCCAGAGCGAAGGCTGGGTTGTTAGCTTCCTCTTCCGAAGCGACCTCGATGGTCGCGTGGTGCTCGGAGAGTGCCGTGATGCGTGCGTCTGGGAAGTCCAGCACTCGACCATAGCCGGACGCCCACGGCGCTTTGTCTGCACCAAGAATTTTGCTGCCGGCATCCACGATCACGTTCTGGCCGCGTTTGCTCACCACCGTGGCCGCCACCGTGAGAGCGATCTGATCAGGCTGGCATGATCCCATCTCCCACTGTTGCGCATCGTTGAAGACGTACACCCCCGGCCGCATTTCGTTAATCACCGGATCGAGCGATGACTGTTCAGGATTCACGAGCGAAGCCGTGGGGGTGGAGCCGCCGCTGACCACTTTGCAATTCACTCCGGAGGTTAGGAGGGAGTCTCGTGCCAAGGTGAGGGCACGGGCTTCATCCTGAGCGGCTCGTTCACGCGTGCGGTCCAAGCCATAACCGTGCCCGGGGAATGTGAAGACTCCGTCCACCGTCAGGCCCGCGCGCTGAGCCGCAAGCGCCACATCACCGGAGCGCTCCGGGATGAGCCCGGAGCGGTGATGACCAGAATCCACCTCTACTCGTACGCGCAAGCGGTCCTGAAGTTCAGAGCTCAGGTTGATCTCGCGCAGAGCCTCGCCGAGCCGAGTGGCACCTTCGGAGGAATCCACACCCAGGGTGAGCTGCGTCGTCGTACTTAAAAGGGCTGCGATGCGCGCCGCCTTCGCCGCGTCCACCCACAGCGGGTAGGCAATAAAAATATCGAGGAAGCCACCGCGAGCGAAGCTCTCTGCTTCAGAGACGGTCGCAACCGTCAGCCCCACCGCCCCATGCAGGAGCTGAAGCCGAGCAATCTCCCACGATTTATGCGTCTTAGCGTGCGGGCGAAGCTTCACCCCGCGTGCTGCTGCGAAGCGAGCCATGCGCAAACTATTGGCCGTCATCACCGATTTATCGACGGCCAGGAATGGTGTGGGCTGATCGTGGAACATGGCCCAAGCACATCACACCAGCTCACCCAGCGAACAGGTCTGCGACTGAACTTTTCTCCGCGAACCGCAAGAAAATTTGTGATCCTGTGCCATGATCGGCTCAGATTAGCCATTTTTCGTTATTACGAGCGTGTCGAAGTGGTAGTTTTGCTACGTGTGCCGGTCTACCAAAGGGCCGGAAGTTTGAGGAGGACTTACTCATGGCAAACAGCCCAACACGAAAATCGCGATTGGGATTGTCCTTGCTCTCGACGGTCAAAGTTGCTGGACGCCTTGCGCCAAAGCAGCTGATCGACGAAGGGCAGCTCGCTCTTCAGCAAATGAAGAAAAAGGGCGTGCAGGTTGGTATTGCTGGTGCCTTTGGCGCCGTCGCGTTGGTTCTTCTCGCCTTCATGGCCATCGCGCTCATCGTGGCAATCATTGCCGGACTTTCCAACATTTTCCAGCCATGGGCCGCAGCGCTCATTGTGGCTGGCGTATTTCTGATCATCGCTGCGATTCTCGGCGCCATCGCCGCGACTCGCGTGAAAGCAGCACTTCCCTTGGTCCCCGAAGATGCCATCCGTGGCATCAAGTACGACCTCGGCATTCTGAAGGAGGGTTCTTCGTTCGACGCTCGCACGTTGGACAAGGATCCTGCAGAAGAAGCCAAGAAGAAGGCCGCAAAGCAGCGTGAAAAGGCTGCCCAGGCTCACGAGGTCAAGCCTCAAGCACCGTCCTACAACGAGCTCTTGACGCGCGCTAATCGTCGCCGCCAGCACCTGACCGAACTTCGTGACGGTCTGGGCGAAAAGGTCGACGTGAAGTCCCAGTTCGCTGGAACTAAGGCACGCTTTCAAGCAGAACGCGCCGCGCACAAAACCACGGCACCCCAGAACTCTGGACCGTCGGCAGCACAGCGCGCGACCGCACTCGTAGGAACGGCACAAGAGAAGCTTGACCGCGGAATCGTGGCATTCTCTGACACCTCCCAGCCCATCCGCGACGACGCCGCAAAGCTCGTCAAGGATCGCTGGCAGCCGCTAGCAGTCATGGGCGGCTCTCTCGCGGCCATGGCGTACTTCATCAGGAAGCTCGGCGAAAAGTAGTCTCTTCTTCAACTCAGCGGTAATCGCTGGATTGGAAGCGTCAGAGGGCGGATCATCCGAAATGATGATCCGCCCTCTTCGTGCGCTAAATACGCCCTAGAAGCAACTGTTATTTCAATTTCTTGCCTAGAATAGGCCGTAATGGGGGAGGAGGAACATGCGACTGATTGGCGCAGGCACTCAAGACGGATTTGACTACACCGTGACTGACAGATTTTGGACTATTCCAAACATCATCACCGTGGTGCGTTTTCTTTTGGTGCCAGTTTTCGTATACCTCACCGCTTTCGCGGCCGACTATTGGCCGGCAACCATTGTCCTGATAGTCCTGTTCTCCACGGACTGGATAGACGGGTACATCGCGCGGCGTTTCAACATGATCTCAACTGTTGGGATGTGGCTGGATCCTCTCGCGGACCGACTCTCCTTGCTGATTGTCTCGGCAACCTTGGTACTGACCGGCATTGCACCCATGTGGTTGGTCTGGGCCATCCTGATCCCGGATGTGGTGCTCGCACTGAACTCGTGGCTGCTCTTCCGCGGCTCCCCGGATCTCCCCGTGACCGTGATCGGAAAAGTGCGCACGGCCCTGCTGATGATCGCCGTTCCTTTCCTGATGGTGGCGCTCGTTGCCGGTCCTCATCAGCTAACCGTCACCCTCGTCGCGACCCTCTTGCTCGCGGTTGCGTGCATTTTGCACTGGGTGGCCTCGATTGACTACTTCTTCAAAGCGCGGGCTAAGCACCGTGCGCAGGCTATGGCAGCCGCGCCGTCCGCAGCGTCTACCCCGTCCCCAACGCAGGGAGAGCAGAGCTAGTGTCTCCAGAACGTATCGCCATGTTTGTCGCGATCGGCTGCGCGCTGATCGGTGCCGTGTTTCTTGCGCTGGGAGCACAGCAACAATCCAAAGCGGTACGTAAGGGCTCTAAGAGTCTGCGGGTCAGCGGCTCACACTTTGTAGGACTCGTGAAGAATCCGCCGTGGCTCTTTGGCTTGCTCTTGACGGTGATCGGCATGGTGCTGAACATCTACGCCCTCGCGACTGCGCCGTTGACAGTGGTGCAACCTTTGGGGGCGGTGGCTCTGGTGATTACCACCGTGGTCAACGCGAAAGACCAAGGCCACAAGATCAACAAAGAGACCATGTGGGCTATCGCCTTATGCTTGCTGGGATCCGTGGCCTTCGTGCTGCTCGCCTTGCGGGCCACCCGGGAAGTGCACCGGATTTCACAACGCCAAGAACTCACCACCGTGTACATCCTCGCGGCGGTGGTGATTGTCAGCATCATTGTGTGGTTCGTGACCCGTCACCATCACCAGCCGGTCTTCTACATTGTGGCGGCGGGAGTTCTCTTCGGATTCTGCGCGGTCATGGTGCGCACGCTCGCTATTGAAGTCACCGACCCTAACGGCCGCATGTTCGCGAACGTGTCCTGGTGGGAATACGCCGCCATTGCCGTAGCCGGTCTTTTGGGGACATACTTCGTCCAGAATGCTTACTCGAGCGGCCCGCCCGAGCTCGTCATTGCTGGATTGACGGTGATTGACCCGATCGTCGGCATCCTGATTGGCATCATCATTTTGGGTGAACTTGAGGCGAATGTGCCTCTCTGGGTCTCGATATCCATGATCATCGCGGGTCTGGTTGCTATCGTTGGAGTCGCCGCGCTGGCTCGTCATCATCCGGATATTCAACGGCGTCGTCAAGAAGCCGGGCATCATCCGGTGGCTACGATTCGGGCAGAGGATTAGCCCAGCCACTCTCACGGCCCGAGCCGCGCGCACCGTAAACAGTCGTCGGTAGCCTCAGGAGCGCGTACACGTGGTCGCAAAGAAGTCCTTGAAGATTCTCATTGCAGCGGATACGTACCCGCCAGATGTGAATGGGGCGGCGGTTTTTTGCTTCCGGCTCGCCACTGCCATGCATGCGCGTGGCCACGAAATTCACGTGATTGCGGCACGCAACGAGCCCGGCCCCAACACCACGGTGCAGCAGCCCGAAGCCATGGTTCACCGCTTGAAGTCCCACAAGGCGTTCACCCACGAAAGCTACCGCTTGTGCCTGCCGTGGGACGCCACCCGCGACATCGGCAAAATTCTTGATGAAGTGCAGCCTGACGTGGTGCACGTGCAGTGCCACTACATGATTGGCCAGGCCGCCGTGAAGGAAGCCAAGCGCCGCGGCATCCGCGTCATCGCCACCAACCACTTCATGCCTGAGAACCTCGAGCCGTTCTTGCCGTTCCCACAGTTTGTGCTGGACTTCATTTCGAAGAACTCGTGGCGCGACATGGGCAAGATCATGGGCAAGGCCGACGTGGTCACCACCCCCACCCCGCTTGCTGCCAAAGCCATGAAGGACTACGCGCGACTCAACGAAGTCCTCCCGCTCTCAAACGGCATCGATTCGAGCCACTACGAACTCCACGAGGGCGAAGTCATCGAGAAGCCGGACTACCCGGTGGTCCTGTTCGCGGGCCGGCTTGCGGTAGAGAAGAACGTGGATCAGTTGATCGAGGCAATTTCACTTTCTAGGACGACGCCGCAGCCTCGCCTCGTGGTGATTGGCGGCGGTGAGCAGCGCCCCCATTTGGAGAAAAAAGCGGCCGACTTGGGCGTCTCCGATCGCGTGGACTTCCGCGGCCACGTGTCCGACCAAGAGCTCCGCGAAGCGTACTTGGCGTGCGATGTCTTCTGCCAGCCTGGTACCGCCGAGCTGCAGTCGCTTGTGACGCTCGAGGCGCTCTCCGCTTCACGTCCCGTGGTGTTGGCTAACGCCATGGCGCTCCCACACCTCGTGGACAACGGTGAGAACGGCTACTTGTTCGAGCCCGGAAACACGCGGGATCTTGCCGAAAAGATTGACCAAATCTTGGGCAAGAGCCCGGAGGAACGCGCTGCGATGGGCGAAAAGGGCCACCAGAAGGCCGTCCGCCACTCGATGCAGAAAACGCTCGACACCTTCGAGGCTCTCTACCGAGGATCGAGCGCCAAACCGTTCCTCAACGAGGATCCGAACCGCACGAGTGAGCCGGCGTCGTCGTAATACCAGCCGTCATACCACCCGGCAAATGCCTCAAAGCGCACGGTAATTGCCTATAGGATAGAGGTCGCGTCTTGGCGAGAGCGGGGCGTGACCACCTCGGGGAGTTAGCTCAGTTGGTCAGAGCAGAGGACTCATAATCCTTTGGTCGCGGGTTCAAGCCCCGCACTCCCTACCACTTATGGACCCTCTCAATGAGCTCAATGAGAGGGTCCAGCGGACACTCTGGCACATTCGATACGGTGATAGCACCTGCTCCAGAAAAGGATTCACGTGTCCCTTCACATCGTCATCTTTATTGACCAGCACGCGGAGACGCTCGGCGGCATGCAGACCTCCGTGCGATTGCAGAAGAAATTTCTCGAAAAACTCGGGCACCGAGTCACGCTGGTCTCGCCCGGCGTTCGGGGAAATCACGCACCGGATGCCGACACGATCGAGTTGCCGTCACTCCCTGCTGGACCCGGCGAGTATTCGATTGTCCTTCCCAGCGTGCTGACGCGGCGTGCTCTGGACAAAGCCTTGGCAACGTTGCCGCCGGTTGATCTGATTCACGTGCAGGGCGATTTCTGGGCGGCCATCGCCGGGTATCAGCTGGCCGAACAGCGCCGCATCCCCGTAGTTCACACCATGCATAACCGAGTAGATGTTGGCATTGAGGCCACCATGCCAGCACCCGGGCTGGTGGTTCGAGGCCTCGGTGCGTGGCAGAAGGCGACGCTGGGGATTCGCGGGCCCGGAGCGAAGACCGCGTGGGAGTTCTTGGGCAACTTTGCGAAGCGGGCCAACGCCGTCACCGCACCGTCCTCGCATTTCGCGGCGCTGTTGGAAGAACGCGGCGTGTATTCGCCGGTGCGTGTGGTGTCTAACGGTTTAGATGATGACATCGCCAAGGATCTGCTCGCGACTGCGGAGAGTACTGCGTCTGGCACCGAACATCACGGGCGTCCTCGCTTGGTGTGGACGGGCCGGTTCAGTCAGGAAAAGCGGCTGATTCCATTCCTTGAGGCGGTGAAGGTCAGTGGCATCGACGCAGATATCCATATCTTCGGAAACGGCGCGCTCCGCAAACAAGCCGAAACTATCGCGGCTTCGATGCAGCCGGCGACCATCAACTTCCGTGGCTCGGTCCCGTACCCCACCATGCTGGAAGAACTCCAGAAAGCGGATGCGCTCATTCAGACGTCCATTGGGTTTGAGTCTCAGGGCATGGCCGTCTTTGAAGCGGCGGCTCTCGGTACACCGTCCGTGTTGGCGGATCACCGCATCGCGGCCGATCTTCCGGCAGATTGCTTCTGGCTGACCCCTGGCGATGACGTGCCCGGACTGGCACAAGCACTCGCGGTTGCTGTTGACGATATTCGGAACGGTTCCGGCCCTTCGACCGCTGCGTATAATCCGACCAGCTTCTTCCAAAGTGCTAAGACTGATCTGATGCTTGAGGTGTACCGCGAAGCGCTGGGGGAGCGGGCACACGCTTAGTCGCTGACCCACGGCAACAGAATAGATGGCCTGGTATCCACGACGAACAGCATGGGATCCACGTATTCACCGTTGAGGCGAACGCCCCAATGCAAGCACGCATTCGTGCAATGCCCGCCGGTCGAGATGGTTCCCACCGCTTGACCCTGACTGACAGGGTCGCCGACTTTGAGCTCGGAGGAGATCGGCTCAAACGAAGAGACGTATCCGTTGCCGTGATCCAGTGACAGCACTGGGCGGTCCACGACGGTTCCTCGATAGGAGACCCGGCCCGCCGCGGGAGCCGTCGCCACCTCAGGGGTATTGCCTTTGAGGTCGATCCCGCGATGCCCGGGAGACCACTTGAATTCGGGCTGATCGTAGGGTTCCAGAATCACTGGCGTGAGATAGCCCGGTGCCTCAGATGCGGAACCCACCACGGGCAAGGGCCATTTCCATGACCCCGGCGCTTCCGTTGCCGGCGCACTAGACGCAAGCTGCGTCGTCGTCATCCACGATGTCAGCAGGAGCGAAAGAAGTATCAGCGAGCGGGGCAGCAACTGCATTCGGTGGTCCTTTCCTCGTCTTGAACCCGCAGGAATCGGTTGTTTGGAACCATACTTGCGAGCTCAGGAAATCGGCGGGGATCGCACCGCCAAAGTGGGGATAACGACGTGCCGTGGAGCACGTTTCTCGGTGCTGTGAGTGAAGCAGAGCTGTAGTACTATTGGAACAGCAGTTTTCCTTGGATGCACTGTGCCCGCACGGGTTCAATGCGCTAGGGGGCTGACTTCGCGCTAATCGCGAGCAAAGATCAAGAATTCACCTGAAATCTCGATCGATGCAACGCGCCTCCCGTGGTCCGGTTTCCGGAAGGGGTGGAGTGCTCGGTTTTATCGGGGCGGTTAGCTAGGGGTTCTCCACACTGGAGATACCGTCAAACCACTAACACCAGTGCAGTTACCGCGGTTCACAAGAACCGGCCGCTACTGCCGAAAGGAATGCGACATGCCAGTCGTAACTATGCGCCAGCTTCTTGATAGCGGCGTTCACTTCGGTCACCAGACCCGTCGTTGGAACCCGAAGATGAAGCGTTTCATCTTCACCGAGCGCAACGGCATCTACATCATTGACTTGCAGCAGTCGCTGTCCTTCATTGACCGCGCTTACGAGTTCGTGAAGGAAACGGTCGCTCACGGCGGAACCGTTCTCTTCGTCGGCACCAAGAAGCAGGCTCAGGAAGCAATTGCCGAGCAGGCTACCCGCGTGAACCAGCCATACGTCAACCACCGTTGGTTGGGCGGTATGCTCACGAACTTCCAGACCGTTTCCAAGCGCGTTTCCCGCATGAAGGAACTCGAAGAAATCAACTTCGAGGACGTTGCAGGCTCCGGACACACCAAGAAGGAACTGTTGCTTCTCAAGCGCGAGCTCGACAAGTTGCAGGCAAACCTCGGTGGTATCCGCAACCTCACCAAGACGCCTTCCATCATCTGGGTTGTTGACACCAAGAAGGAACACCTCGCGGTTGACGAAGCTAAGAAGCTCGGCATCCCAGTGGTAGCAATCCTTGACACCAACTGCGATCCTGACGAAGTTGACTTCCCAATCCCAGGTAACGATGACGCCATCCGCTCGGTCAACCTGTTGACCCGCGTGATCGCTGACGCTGTTGCTGAAGGCTTGATCGCTCGTCACAACCGCAACTCCAACTCCACCGAGCAGGCCGCTGAGCCACTTGCTGAGTGGGAGCGCGAATTGCTCGAAGGCAAGGCTGCTGAAGAAGCTGCTCCTGCCACCGAAGAGGCCGCACCAGCCGCTGAAGCTCCGGCTGAAGCTGCTGCGGAAGAAAAGTAACCAGCGAAAACCCAACTACCAACCGAACACGCGGACGCGCCACTCACTCGTGATGCGTCCGCGTGTTCGGCACGGCTGAGCTCCTAACAAGGAGCCCAGCCCCACAGTTACTACTTTCAACGAATGGGGTTGAACATGGCCAACTACACGGCAGCAGACATCAAGGAACTTCGCGAGCGCACCGGCGCTGGCATGATGGATGTCAAGAAGGCTCTCGACGAAGCTAATGGCGACGCTGAGAAGGCAATCGAGATCATCCGCATCAAGGGTCTTAAGGGCGCTACCAAGCGCGAAGGCCGTTCGACCGCCGAGGGCCTCGTTGCCGCTCAGGTTGTTGAAGGCAAGATTGGCTACCTCGTAGAGGTTAACTGCGAGACGGACTTCGTTGCTAAGAGCGACAAGTTCATCCAGCTTGCAAACAAGGTTCTTGAAACCGCTGTGGCTTCCGGCTCCGGCGACCTCGAGACCGTTTTGGCAGCTGACGTTGAAGGCAAGAAGCTTGCTGACTACGTGATCGAAGAAGGCGCTGTCTTGGGCGAGAAGATTGTGGTTCGCCGCACCGCTCGCGTTGAAGGTGCAGCTGTTGAGGCTTACCTCCACAAGACCTCCAAGGACCTTCCTGCACAGGTTGGCGTTCTCATCGCTGTAGACGCTGACTCTGCCGCTGCACGCTCCGTTGCACACGACGTTGCTGTGCACACCGCTGCAATGGCTCCTACCTACCTCAGCCGCGAAGAAGTTCCAGCTGACTTGGTTGAGAACGAGCGTCGTATCGCTGAAGAGACCGCTCGCGCCGAGGGCAAGCCGGAAGCTGCAATGACGAAGATCGTTGAAGGCCGTTTGACCGGCTTCTTCAAGGAAGGCGTTCTGGTTGACCAGGCCTTCGCTAAGGATGCCAAGAAGAGCGTTGGCGCTGTTCTTAAGGAAGCAAACGCAAATGCAACCGCATTCGTTCGTTTCCGCGTTGGCGCCTAAGGGTTCCAACACCATAACCGTCCGGAGACACTGAAGAGTCTGATCGATTCAACAGCATCGTCACGGGCAAAAAATATGCAAGAGTTAGGGGTGGTCACGAAAGTGACCGCCCCTTTTCTCTGCGCAGCAGAAGCACGTTTGGCCGCGATTGACGCGGCACGGGAGGAAAACTTATGAGCACGGCAGACACCACCAACACCGACACCACCGCTAACGCACCCCAAGGAAACGAGTCGGAACAGAAGCGTCGCCGCGTTCTCCTAAAGCTTTCCGGAGAAGTTTTTGGCGGCGGCAAGGTGGGCTTGGACACCACGACCGTTCGCAACATCGCAGAACAGATCGCCTCCACCGTGGGCAAGGTTGAAGTGGCCATTGTGGTGGGCGGCGGAAACTTCTTCCGCGGCGCCGAACTCAGCCAGGCCGGCATGGACCGCAGCCGCGCCGACTACATGGGCATGCTCGGCACGGTCATGAACTGCTTGGCTTTGCAGGATTTCTTGGAGCAAGCCGGCGTTGACACCCGTGTGCAGTCCGCGATCTCCATGGCACAGGTTGCTGAGGCGTACATCCCACGCCGCGCCATCCGCCACATGGAAAAGGACCGCGTCGTGATCTTCGGTGCTGGTGCCGGATTGCCATACTTCTCGACGGACACCGTCGCTGCTCAGCGCGCCCTCGAAGTGGGCGCTGACGTGGTGCTCATGGCTAAGAGCGGCGTTGACGGCGTGTACACCGCAGATCCGAAGACCAACCCGGACGCTGAACTCATCGAGAACCTCACGTACGACGAGGCGCTGCAGCGCAACCTTCGCGTGATGGACCAGACCGCGATGACCATGTGCAAGGACAACAAGCTTGAAATGATGGTCTTTGGCATGGAAGGCCAGGGCAACGTCACTCGTGCCATCTTGGGCGAACGCATGGGAACACGCGTCACCGTCTAGGATGAAGTAAGTATTATTTTCAGTAGATTTACGCCCTGGGACGGGCAAAAGGAGACATCGTGATTGAGGAAACCCTCAGCGAAGCCGCTGACAAAATGGAACGCACTATCGAGGCGGCCCGCGAAGATTTCGCATCGGTCCGCACCGGCCGCGCTAACCCCAACCTGTACGCCAAGGTCATGGTGGACTACTACGGTTCCCCGACGCCTTTGCAGCAGTTGGCATCCTTCGCTACCCCTGATGCTCGTACCATCCTCATCACCCCGTATGACACCACGGCTCTTCGCGAAATCGAGAAGGCTTTGGGTGACTCGGAAGTAGGCGCTAACCCGTCTAACGATGGCAAGACCATTCGTATTGTCATGCCGGAACTCACGCAAGAGCGCCGCAAGGAATACGTGAAGGTCGTCAAGGGTAAGGGCGAAGACGCTAAGGTTGCCATCCGTAACCACCGCCGCAAGGCCAAGGAAGCTATCGACAAGCTCGTCAAGGACAGCGAAATCGGTGAAGATGATGGCTCACGTGGTGAGAAGGAACTGGACGCGCTTACGAAGAAGCACGTTGACCAGATCGACGAAATGTTGAAGAAGAAGGAAGCTGAGCTTCTCGAGGTCTAAATATGACCGATCCACAACAGCGCCCCCAGCACCACTCCACAGGTCCCATGGACCTTGTGCACGAGTATGAAGCGATGCGAGATGCTCGCGCCGAACGCGGCCGAGCCTCCAAAGCCGGCCGTGATTTACCAGCCGCCATTCTCGTGGGAGTTTTTCTCCTCGCAGTGGTACTGGTGGGCCTGTTTTGGTTTCCGATAGCTTTCATCATCCTCGTGACCATGTTCGCGATGGTGGGATGTTGGGAGGTGTCACGCGCTTTCCAGCGTTCCAATACTCGCGTTCCCATGAGGCCGCTGGTGCTTGCCGCCGGTGCGCTGCCGGTAGCGGCAGCCCTCGCGGGTCCCGAAGGTTTGGGTTTCGCCACCATTGTGTCCATCACTGTGTTGTTGCTGTGGAACGTGGTGGCCCGGCCGCCGCACTTGTTGCGTTCCCTCATGGCTGGCACGTTCACGGCCCTGTGGGTGCCGCTGATGATCAGCTTCGCGGTGCTGTTGTTCAACGAACAGGACGGCCACCTCAAAGTGGCGACTCTTCTGTTGCTCGTGGTCGCCAATGACACCTTCGGCTACTTGGTGGGTGCGTCCTTCGGAAAGCACCCCATGGCGCCGAAGATCAGCCCGAAGAAATCGTGGGAGGGCTTCGCGGGCAGCGTTGCCGGCGCGATTGTGGTGGGCGTTCTCGCAAGCGTGTTCGTTCTGGACACCCCGTGGTGGTCCGGCCTCCTGTTGGCTGTGGCAACCGTTGCGGCAGCTACCACCGGTGACTTGTCCGAGTCCCTCGTCAAGCGTGAGCTTGGCATCAAGGACATGAGCAACATCCTGCCCGGTCACGGTGGTGTGATGGACCGCCTCGATTCCATTGTTTTCGCATCCCCCGTCGCTTATGTGCTGGCGCTCTTGACGATGCCAGGTTCTATCTAGATCCCATGTGCCTGTGAGGCGTGGGTCTTGCCTCGATGCATGATTTTCGAGAAAGTTGAGTTTGTGAGCACCCAGAATTTCCCTTCAGATCAGGCTTCCCGCCACGCCCAGTTCGGCAAGGTGAGCGGTAGCGAGTACGGCTACGCCGTGGATGAGGTGGACGCGTTCCTTGCGCGTGCGCGGGAGAGCTTCTCCGCGCCCGAGGGCACGGCGGGAATTCTGAGCACACAGGACATTCGTGACATCACGTTCCTCCCGGCGCAGGGCGGCTACGACGCCACCGAGGTGGACGAGGCCCTCGAGCGCCTTGAGGAGGCTTTCGCGGCGCGGAATCAGCGCAAGACCGCGGGTGCAGCGGCCGCGGTGAGCCCAGTTTCTGAGTACGACGACGCAGCTTCCGTCACGCAGGCCGTGACAGAAATACCTACTGACGGGGATCCCGTCGAATTCAGTGCTGCAGTTCAGGGACGCCTTGAGCGGTCCGCGGGGGAGCGCTTCCGCGCACCGAGCGATGACAACGCGAATTCCTACAACGTCGAAGACGTCGACGCACTGTGTGACCGACTGCTGACCGAGCCCGGGGCGTTGACGTCCAGGGCTATTCGGGCTGTCACGTTCCGCGTGACTCGAGGCGCCGAAGGCTACGAAGAAGCTCAGGTTGATGGATTCTTGGAGCGCGTCGCCGAAGAGCTCGACGCCCGCTAGTTCCTACTCCCGAATTCCTCGGGAACGTGGAGTCGACGCATAACGGCGTCCACGGCATCGGATGACGGTCGGCGGCTCTTGCCGACCAAGGAACCGAGCACGGCAGCCGCGAAGGCCGCCGGTACGGACCATACCGCTGGCTGAGACAGAACGCTCACGATTTCGCTATCCCAACCCAGCTCCACGACGGACAGCCCAAGCGGCACCAAACACGTCACAGCACCGGTGACCATGCCGCTAATCGCACCGACACTCGTGAGCCCACGCCACCAGATCCCCAGCAAGAGCACCGGCGCAATGGTGGACGCCGTAAAGGCAAACACTGCCCCCACCGCACCGGCGAGACCAGCCGTTTCTGCCAGCAGCGCCAAGAAGGTGGGGACCGCTACCGCGATGACCGTTCCGGCCCGGAACCCATTGACGGTTCCCTTGAACAAGCCTTGGCTCAGCACTCCTGCCAGAGACACCACCAGCCCCGAGCTCGTGGATAAGAAGGCCGCGAACGCGCCACCCATCACGATTGCCGACAGCACGCTCGCTACCGGGCCAGAAAACACAGCCGAGGGCAGAAGCAGGACGGTAGCATCGGCGTCGTCCGGGGAAAGCCCCGGCAAAAGCCCGCGCCCCAGTGTCCCCAAGGTGACCGGGAAGAGGTAAAAGAAGGAGACGAGCGCCAACACAATCACCGTGGTGCGGCGGGCCGAGGGGCCGTCCGGATTGGTATAGAACCGGACCAGGACGTGCGGCAGGCCGAGCGTCCCGAACAGCAGCGCAATGATGAGGGAGATGGTGCCCAAGAGTCCCATGTCATCGCTCACGGATTCGGGGCCGAAGCCGTCCTGCAGGACCGTCTCGAGGCTGCTGCTGGCGCCGAGGGTTTCCAAGATCATGAAGGTGGGGATCGCGAGCGCGCAAAGCTTGAGCCAGTACTGGAATGCCTGCACGAAGGTGATGGAGCGCATGCCGCCGGCCAGCACGGTCAAGCACACCACCAGCGACACCAGCAGTGCGCCGGACCAGCCAGGCAGGCCCGTGGCGACGCGGAAGGTGAGCGCGGCTCCGTGCAATTGGGGAATGATGTACATCCATCCCACCAACACCACCAGGACGCTCATGCTTGAGCGGACGGCCCGTGAGTTGAAGCGGATCTGCGCGAAGTCGGGCAGGGTGTAGGCGCCGGAGCGGCGCAGGGGAGCGGCCACGAACAGGAGCAGCATCAAGTAGCCGGCGGTGTAACCGATGGGAAACCAGAGCGCATCCTGGCCGGAAAGCACAATGAGCCCGGCGACGCCGAGGAAGCTCGCGGCCGAAAGGTATTCGCCGCCAATCGAGCTGGCGTTCCACCACGGTTTGACCGTGCGGGAGGCCACGTAGAAATCGCTGGTGGTGCGCGAAAAACGCAGTCCATAGCCGGCGATGAGGACGGTGGCGGCGCACACGACGGCGATCGCAATGAGCGATCCTTCCGGCGTCACCGCTTCACCAAGTCGCGGTACATGCGCTCATTCTTGGTGGCGCCGCGTGAAAACAGCACCGCGGCGAACATCAGAATCGGGTACACGCCTACGCCCAGCACCAGCCAGGACAGCGGAATGTGGAACAGCGTGAGCTCCCGGATTTCGGGCCAAAACGCCACGATGAGCGCGATGCCCACCAGAATCACCACAAAGCCGCCGGCCACCATGAGCGCTAGCCGTAGTTGCGCGCGCACGAGGGATCGCACGAAGTAAGCCTCGTCGGCACCGGTTTTTGCTTTCGGTGCGGTCGCGGGGAAGTAGTCAGCGGGTGCCACAACGCGGACGCGGTACGACGGCGCAGCGACAGTCTCCGGGGCACCCTGCGGCTCGGGTGTTGCTTGAGCGTCAGACGGTGGCTGGCTCACGAGGGCCTCACGCGGGTTGCTTCGAGCCGGTCGCGGACGCTCGGCAGCGAGCGACGGCTGACTGGGAGTTCGGCGCCGTTGATCGCGACGGTCGCTTTGCCGTCTCGGATGCGGATGTGGTCTACGTGATCAATCGAAACCAAGAAGGAGCGGTGGATGCGCAGGAATCCGCGAGCAGCCCACTGTTCTTCGAGATCATTCAGGGTGACGCGGACTAAGTATTTTGCGTCCTTGGTGTGGAGCTGGACGTAGTCGCCCTGGGCCTGCACAAAGCGGATCTCGGATCGGGGAATCATTTTGGTGACGCCGCCCTGATCCACGGTTACTAGGTCTGCCCGAGCGGGCGTTGAATCCTCCACAATTTCGGCGATGCGTCGCACGGATTCGTAGAGGCGTTCACGGCGTACGGGCTTGAGGATGTAATCCACGGCTGCGAGTTCGAAAGCCTCGAGCGCTTGAGCTTCATCCGCGGTGACAAAAACGATGACCGGTGGTTTGGCGAAACGGGAAATAACGCGGGCAATATCCAGGCCGGAGAGAGCGGGCATGTGGATGTCCAAGAACATGGCGTCCACTGGGAATTCTTCGAGGGCTTTGAGTGCCGCGGCGCCGCTCGAGGCACGGTGAATTTCTCCGATCCGCGGGTCCTGAGCCAAGAGATAGCTGATCTCTTCAACGGCGGGGATCTCGTCATCGGCGACGATCACATTGATCATGAATATTAGGTTAGCGCCGGAGTGGCTTCAGGGTGGAACTTCGGGATGCGTAACGTGATCAGTGTTCCGTGCCCGGGCGCGGTTTCCACTACCAAACCATGCTGCGGCCCATAGATTTGGCGCAAGCGTACGTCGACGTTGCGAAGGCCCACGTGGATGCCTTCCGTGGTCCCCGCGAGCGTCGCTTTGAGGGATCCTGGATCCATGCCCACACCGTCATCCTCAATGGAAATTTCAGCGAACTCTCCCACATCGTGAGCTGTGATGATGACGGTACCGCCCTCGGGCTTTTTCTCGAGGCCGTGGCGGACGGCGTTCTCCACGAGCGGTTGGATGCTCAAGAACGGAATGACAATCGGCAACACTTCAGGCGCGATGGCCAATTTCACTTTGATGCGCTCGCCAAACCGCGCCTGCTCCAACAACAGGTAGCGGTGGATGGCTTCGAGCTCTTCTTTGAAGGTGGTGAAGTCGCCGTGGCGCCGAAACGAGTAGCGCGTGAAATCGGCGAATTCCACCACCAAATCCCGTGCGCGATCCGGATCCGTGATGATGAAGGACGCGATGGCGTTGAGGGAGTTGTAAATAAAATGCGGGCTGATCTGGGCGCGCAACGCCTTGAGCTCAGCCTCGGTCAGTTTCGCGCGCGACTCGTTCAGCTCAGCCACCGCAATCTGCGAAGCAACCCACGCCGCGGTTTCCGTCACGGCTCGCACCAATCCAGGATCTGCACGGTCAGTTACTGCAATGACAGTTCCCACTAACCGGTCCTGGATCTGGATAGGTGCGCACACGGCGTCGTAATCTCCCTTACGAATCACCCGCGTCCGCCCGCCTTCGAGCGTTTTCTGGGCCAACCCGAAGAGGGCAGCGTCCGTGGAATCTCCCTCGCTCCGCACGCCCACCGGAAAGTCGCCGTCCGTTGCCAGTACCCGCGCGGCATCGGTGATCGCGACGCCTCGGGACCCCAGCAGCGTGCGCAAATGTTTGACCGCTTTCGAGGAACCCTCGCGCGTCAGACCGGCGCGGAAGTACGGTGCGGCAAGGGACACGATGTGCAGGGTCTCAAAGGTGGCGCGGTCGGCGTCGGTGCCAAGATCGCGCTGGGATTTCACCCAGTGATAACCCACCAAGAACACCAGCGCTACGGCGATCGCCACCACGGAAGTGAGCAGGATCGTCTGAAAAGCGGATTCGGGCATGCTTTAGCCTATGCGGCAAACGCCCGTGTTCGCGCGCCGTTCGTCGTCATCAGTGACCACTTAGCGCACACATTGAGCCGTTCAGCGGAAACCTCTTCCTTGGAGTTAGCTGTGACCTACGTCATGCCGCATTGTGGTACTGATCACAGTGGTAATCAGGAGGAAAAATGACCCAGATCCACAATGGCGTGAATGCCACCCCAGGGGTGGACTTCCAAGAAGTCCAAGCAAGCCCTGAATTTCAAGAACTACGCACGACGCACCGTAGCTTCGTGTTCCCTATGACAGTTGTCTTCTTGGTCTGGTACTTGGCGTACGTCTTCGTCGCCGCGTACTTCCCAGAATTTATGGCCATCAAGGTCCTGGGAAATATCAACCTCGGAATTGTTCTTGGTCTGCTTCAGTTCGTTTCAACGTTCATCATTACGGCGATGTATGTGTCCTTTGCAAACAAGAAGCTAGACCCTAAAGCGGAAGTTATCCGCAACGATCTTGAAGCCCGTTTGGCTGAGGAAGGAAAGTAAATGGACGCTTCACGCCTCCTCGCCGCTGGCGCTCCAGCCAGCGTGGGCGAACCCTGGCTCAATATGCTGATCTTCGGTTTGTTCGTGGGTGTCACGTTGTTCGTGGTGCTCCGCGCTAGCCGAAACAACAAGACCGCCGCAGATTACTACGCTGGTGGTCGTTCCTTCTCTGGCGGACAGAACGGTACCGCCATCGCTGGTGACTACCTCTCCGCCGCTTCCTTCTTGGGCATTGTTGGCGCTATTGCCGTCAACGGTTACGACGGCTTCTTGTACTCGATCGGCTTCCTCGTAGCCTGGTTGGTGGCCCTGTTGCTCGTCGCCGAGCTCTTGCGCAACACCGGCAAGTTCACCATGGCCGATGTGCTCTCCTTCCGTTTGAAGCAGCGCCCTATCCGCATTGCTGCGGCTATCACCACCCTTGCGGTCTGCTTGTTCTACCTCTTGGCTCAGATGGCCGGCGCTGGCGGACTCGTGTCGCTCTTGCTCGGCATCAATGACAAGGCCGGCCAGTCGATCGTTATCACCGTTGTTGGCGCACTCATGATCCTCTACGTACTCGTGGGCGGCATGAAGGGCACCACCTGGGTGCAGATCATCAAGGCGTGCTTGCTCATCGCTGGCGCTGCTGTGATGACGGTCTGGGTGTTGGCAATGTACGGCTTCAACTTCTCCGCTTTGCTCTCTGACGCAGTTGTCACGGCCGGCGGCAACGAGGCCATCTTGAACCCAGGTCTTCAATACGGCAAGAACGCCACCACCAAGTTGGACTTCATTTCTCTGGGCCTCGCCCTAGTTTTGGGTACCGCTGGTCTTCCCCACGTGCTCATGCGCTTCTACACGGTTCCGACTGCTAAGGAAGCTCGTCGTTCCGTGGTGTGGGCGATCTGGCTCATTGGCGCTTTCTACCTCTTCACCTTGGTCCTTGGCTACGCCGCTGGCGCACTCATTGGCCCAGACACCATCAAGGCTGCTCCGGGTGGCGTGAACTCCGCGGCTCCGTTGCTGGCCTTCGAGCTCGGCGGACCGATCCTCTTGGGCATCATCTCCGCCGTGGCATTCGCAACCATCCTCGCGGTGGTCGCAGGTTTGACCATTACCGCGGCTGCCTCCTTCGCGCATGACATCTACTCCTCGGTGATCGCCAAGGACAAGGTCAGCCCGGAGACTGAAGTCAAGGTTGCTCGCCGCACCGTTGTGGTGATCGGTATCTTGTCCATCATCGGCGGCATTGGTGCGCAGGGGCAGAACATCGCCTTCCTCGTGGCCTTGGCCTTCGCGGTGGCTGCTTCGGCTAACCTTCCGACGATCCTTTACTCGCTGTTCTGGAAGGGCTTCACCACCAAGGGTGCTGTTGCCTCGATGTACACCGGTTTGATCTCGGCGCTGTTGCTGATCGCACTGTCCCCAGTGGTTTCCGGCGATGCAACCTCCATGATCCAGGGCGCGAACTTCGCGATCTTCCCACTGAAGAACCCTGGCATCGTCTCGATTCCGCTCGCGTTCTTCGTGGGCTGGATTGTCTCGGTCTTGGATAAGACGGGCGAGGATCCTGCGAAGCAGGCCGAAATGGAAGTTCGCTCGCTGACCGGCGTGGGTGCTGAAAAGGCTACGTCTCACTAAGCACTCCATCAGGGTTTTCCTTTCCGGCACGTTGGTCGCGTTGATCGTGTGTGGAACTCCCGCTGACAGTCCGCTGTTCGCATCCCGCAAGGGGTGCGGCAGCGGACTTTCTTTTTGGGAGTACGACGACGCAGGCGTGCGCGAGTGCCCGAGCGCGAGTTTTCGTGGGGCTGGGCGGGGGAACGTTGCCAAGCCGGTATTTTGTGAGTAGGGTCACATCATCGCGGGTACCCCCGCGTACTTGCGACTGTCTTGGGCTTACAAGCACCAGGCGGTTCCGACCTGAAGAAGGGTGCTAACCGTGTCCCTACAAACTGATCGATCAGCACATATGGAATTGAGCGCTGCCGGAGATGACCACTTCGAGCAGATGCTGAAACCGTGCGGCGAACGAGTCCCCAACCCACTCAATGACCGGTGGATCAACGATCTCACCGACGCAGACTTAGCCAGCCTCTACCAGGACATGGTGGTGATTCGCCGGCTAGACACTGAGGCGACGGCGCTTCAGCGGCAAGGCGAACTAGCCCTCTGGCCGCCACTGCTAGGTCAAGAAGCCTCCCAGGTGGGAGCGGCCCGGGCCCTGCAAAATAAAGACTTCATCTTCCCCTCGTATCGCGAAAGCGGCGTCCTAGTGCTTCGGGGCGTCAGCCCCACGGAGTTGATGCGAGTGTGGCGAGGATCCAGTACCACTACGTGGAATCCGTACGACCACAATGTGGCGTCCCCGCAGATCATTATTGGCGCCCAGACCCACCACGCGGTGGGTTATGCTATGGGCCTCGGCATGGACGGCGAAGAAGCCGCGGCCGTGAGCTTCTTCGGCGATGGCGCCACGAGCCAGGGCGACGTGAATGAGGCGATGGTCTTCGCGGCCACCTATCACGCCCCGGCTGTGTTCTTCTGCCAAAACAACCACTGGGCTATCTCCGAGCCAGTGGGCTTGCAGTCCCAAACCCACATCGCTGACCGCGCTCGCGGTTTCGGTATTCCGGCCGTTCGCGTGGATGGAAACGACGTTCTTGCAGTGCTTGCCGTGACGCGTCGCGCCCTGGAACAGGCTCGCCACGGCGGCGGCCCGTTCTTCATTGAAGCCGTCACGTACCGCATGGGACCTCACACCACGGCTGATGATCCCACGCGCTACCGCGATCAGGGCGAACTTGAGCATTGGAAGGGCCGTGATCCGCTCGACCGGATGGCTAAGTACCTCGCTCAGTCCGGCGCTGACATGGAACAGATTGAAAAGGACGCGCAGGCTGCAGCGGATGAGATGGCCGCCGTCGTACGAGCCGAAATCAAGCAAACCGTGGAGCCCACCGCAAGGGACCTCTTCACCCACGTTTACAGCGAGGAGCACCCGCGCATCAACGAACAGCGCGACCACTACGAGGCGTACCTCCAGCAGTTCGGTGACTCGCTCGATGGAAACGGCGCGAATGGAAACGGCGCAGGCGGAAGTGCGGGTGCAGCACGATGAAAACCTCGCAAACCGAGAAGCTCGGAAAAACCACCTTCGGCGGTGCTCTCAACGCGGGACTCCGCGCGGCCCTCGCGAATCATCCCAAGGTTCTGCTCATGGGCGAGGACATCGGCAAACTGGGCGGCGTTTTCCGCATCACCGACGGGCTTCAGGCCGAATTCGGTGAGCAGCGCGTGCTTGACTCACCTCTTGCAGAATCCGGGATCATCGGAACGGCGGTGGGACTCGCGTATCGCGGCTACCGTTCCGTCCCCGAGATTCAATTCGACGGATTCGTGTACCCGGCTTTTGACCAGATTGTTTCCCAGGTCGCCAAGATTCACTACCGCACCAGCGGCGCCGTCACCATGCCGATCACCATTCGCATCCCGTTTGGCGGCGGCATCGGTTCGCCCGAGCACCACTCCGAGTCGCCAGAGGCGTACTTCGTGCACACTCCGGGTCTGCGAGTGGTCAGCCCCTCGAGCCCGGCGGAAGCATATTGGATGATCCAGGATGCCATCGCGTGCGATGACCCCGTAATCTTCTTCGAGCCCAAGCGTCACTATCACGAGAAGCAGGACCTCACCGGAATCGAGGAGGGAAAAGATCGCCTGCCGCTCGGTGCCGCTCGCATTGTCCGCCCCGGCGAGCACGTGACGATCGTGAGCTACGGCGCCCTCGTGAAAACCTCGTTGAGTGCGGCAACTGCCGCCGAGGATGACGGTATCTCGGTGGAAGTGATTGATCTTCGGTCGCTCTCGCCGATCGACTTCGGCACCATTGAGGCCTCCGTCCGCAAGACGGGCCGCTTGGTGATCGCCCATGAAGCCGCCCTCACCGGCGGTCTCGGCGCGGAGATTGCGGCCAGCGTGACGGAGCGCTGTTTCCATTACCTCGAGCACGCGCCCGTCCGAGTCACCGGCTGGGATCTCCCGTACCCGCCGTCGAAGCTCGAAAAGCATCATTTACCGGACATGGATCGCATCCTCGATGGCGTGGACCGTGTGCTGGATCGTCCGAATTCCTACTCTCGATTTGAAGGGAAGTAGACCATGCTCGAAGTATTCAAACTTCCTGACCTTGGCGAGGGTCTGACCGAGTCCGAGCTGCTGAGCTGGAAAGTCGCGATCGGCGACACCGTTCACCTCAATCAGGTCATCGCCGAGGTAGAGACCGCAAAAGCCGTTGTTGAATTGCCGTCCCCGTACGAGGGCGTGGTGGCGGATCTGCTCGCCGAGCCCGGCCAGACGGTTCCCGTCGGCGATCCGATCGTCTCCTTCCAGACCGCTTTGGAGCACGACGACGCAGCTACCGTCCCGAACACCGCTTCCGGAACCGCCGTGGTGGAGGAAGTGGAAGAGCGACGCCAACCCACGCTGGTGGGGTACGGCGCCGAGGTGGCCCAGAAGGGGCGTCCGCAACGTCGTGCTCGCGCTGCTGTCGGTGCTGCAGTCGGTGCCGTGAACAGCGCTCCGCAAGCTGGCGGCGTCGTCGTACTGGAAAAGCCTCGCGACACGGGGACGGAGCGTCCGCGCTCCACGCCACCGGTGCGCAAATTCGCCCGCGATTCCGGGGTCAATCTCGAGCTCGTGACCGGAACCGGTCCCGCTGGACTCATCACGCGGGAGGACGTTGAAGCGTTCCTCAAGTCGGCCGCTTCTCCTGAAAATGCGAATAAAGCTACGCCTATTGTTAGTGACCGTGAGACGCGGACGCCGATCAAGGGCGTGCGCAAGGCAACCGCGGCCGCGATGGTCAGCAGTGCTTTCACCGCGCCACACGTCACCGAGTTCCTGACCGTGGACGTCACGAAAACCATGAAACTGATTCGTGCGCTCAAGGAAAAGGACTTCGCGGGATTTCGTTTGGGTCCGCTCACGGTGCTGGCGAAGATTGTCTCCGCAGCGTTAGTTCGTCACCCCGAACTGAATTCTCGGTGGGATGAAGCCGCGGGGGAGATCGTGGTTCCGAACTACGTCAACCTGGGGCTGGCCGCCGCGACGCCGCGCGGACTCATGGTGCCGAATATCAAGGATGCGCACCTGCTGTCTTTGCGTGAGATGAGTGGAGCGATCGACGATCTCGTGAGCACCGCTCGCGAAGGAAAATCCTCACCCGAGCAGCTCACCCACGGCACGTTTACCATCACCAACGTGGGCGTGTTTGGGGTGGACGCTGGGACGCCGATCATCAACCCAGGGGAGGCCGCAATTCTGGCGATGGGCCAAGTGCGGCAGCAACCGTGGGCGCACAAGGGCAAGATCAAGCTGCGCGACGTCATGGTGCTGAGCCTGTCCTTCGACCACCGGCTGGTGGATGGGGAACAGGGCTCCAAGTTCCTCAGCGAGATCGGTGCCGTGCTGGAGGACCCGGCCAGATTCTTGAGTCTGGCTTAACGAGCCTGAAAGCAACGAAACCTGAAGACAAAGAAAGCGGTGCGCCCAGCTTGAGCAAGAGCTCGAGGTGGGCGCACCGCTTCCTTGGGAACTAGAAACTACTTCAGCTCCATGATGTATTCCTTGACCACGGCGGCGCGGGCGTTCGCGAAATCGTCGTTCTCGCCAATCACCACAAAACCGCGGCGGTCCAAGATCTTCTTCGATCCCACATTGTCCGTCACCACGCGAGCGCGCAACGGGCGCTTTGTGAATTCTGCCAAGAAAGCGTCCACGGCTGAGGTCGTAATGCCCTGCGCCCAGTACTTCTTGTCCGTCCAGAAGCTGATCTCGTAGGCGTCGTCGTACGGGTACGCCACGATGTTTCCGGCCACTTCGCCGTCCACCTCGATGGTGCGGATGAACGTGTCGGGGTCCTTCATCATGAGGGACCAGTGGTAGTTGAAAACGCCGCGGTCCGCAGGGTTCTTTGCGGTAAAGGCGGCCATCTCCATGGCCTCCGGATCCTGCTGGTGCTCAAAAAAGCTATCCAAGTCAGCGGTTTGTACTTCGCGCAGCTTCACTATTTCCTCCAAGTCCCGGTGCAACGGGCAGATCTTTCGTTGCTCTCTAGGGTACTGGTATTCCGAGAGCGACTGCGATCTATTCCGCTAGAAGCGCCGCGAGGGCCAGACGCTTCAAGAGGTGCTTTCGTGCGCTCACCTTGGATCCGGGGCCGGATACGGTGTGCGGAGTCGAGTTCAAAAGGCCAAAAACAGAGCGTGCTCTGAAGCGCGCATCGGAGGCCGATTCTTCCGGGTGGGCGAGTTCCAGCTGGTGTGCCCAGACTGAGATGTAGCGAATCTGAAGATCCCGCACGCGTTCGAGACTTTCGGCATCGAGATTTCCCCACTCGCGGTCCTGAATGCGAATGACCTCGGGGGAGGAGAACGCAAAATCTGCGTGAAAATCCACGAGCTTTCCCAGGATTTCTGCGGGTGTTCCGCCTGCTTCCGCTACGCCCTGTCCGCCGGAGAGCAGCTTCTCGCTGACCTCGATCAGCAGAGTTGCCAGGACGGCCGCCTTGTTGGGAAAGTGCCGATACACCGCGGGACCGCTGATGCCAACGCGAGCGCCGAGATCCTCGAGGGACACCTGTGAGAAGCCCTGCTGACCAAAGAGCTCACCGGCCGCGGTCAGGAGCTCGGCACGGCGTTCTAGCTTCGCAGCTGAACGTTTCGTGGCGATGTTCATAGGTGCTCCTTGTTCATGGGTCCGGTTTATGGGTCCGGTTCAGGGGTGTTCCCGGTGGTGAGTGGCTTTCTCGCACTGGAGAATGTGATCCACTTTACATTTTCAGTTAATGACAACTAACATGATTTCAGTAAATGACGCTTAACTGCAAGGGGATGTAGAAGGCACATGGAACAACTGGTCACGCAGATTGATCCCCATTCTGAAACCTTCCAAGCCAACGACGCCGGCCAGCGTGCACTCAAAGACGAGCTGCGGGCGCGGTTGGATCGGGTGGCTCTTGGTGGCTCCGAATCTTCGCGGGAGCGTCACGTAGCGCGCGGCAAGTTGCTGCCTCGCGATCGCGTGAATTACTTACTGGACGAGGGCTCGCCGTTCCTTGAGGTTGCGCCGTTGGCTGCGGAGGATATGTACGACGGCGACAGCCCGGCCGCCGGAGTGATCGCTGGCATTGGACTGGTGGAGGGCCGCCACGTGATGGTGGTGTGCAATGACGCCACGGTCAAGGGCGGCACCTATTACCCAATGACCGTCAAGAAGCATTTGCGTGCTCAAGAAATTGCGCTCGAGAATCGGCTGCCCTGTATCTACCTTGTGGACTCGGGTGGCGCGTTCTTGCCCAAACAGGATTATGTCTTCCCTGACCGCGAGCACTTCGGCCGCATCTTCTACAACCAGGCCAATTTGTCGGCAGCGAAGATCCCGCAGATCGCAGCAGTCCTGGGTTCTTGCACGGCAGGCGGCGCCTACGTTCCGGCCATGAGCGATGAGACCGTGATTGTCCGTAACCAAGGCACCATCTTCTTGGGCGGCCCACCACTCGTGAAGGCGGCCATCGGCGAAGTGGTGACGGCGGAAGAGTTAGGTGGCGGCGATCTGCATGCGAAAGTCAGCGGCGTCGCGGACCACTTAGCAGACAACGACGAACACGCGCTCGAGATTGTCCGAAACATCGTGGCGTCCCTACCGCAGACGACGAAGCCGGTCATTGATACGCAGGCCGTGGTTGAACCGCTTTTTGAGGCGGAGGAGATTTACGGTGCAGTGCCCGTGGACGTGAACGCGTCCTACGATGTGCGCGAGGTCATTGCTCGTCTGGTAGACGGTTCCGAGTTCCACGAATTCAAGGCCAACTACGGCGAAACGCTCGTAACCGGCTTCGCCCATATCCACGGATTCCCGGTAGGCATCCTCGCCAACAACGGCGTCCTGTTCTCCGAATCCGCCCAAAAGGGCGCGCACTTCATAGAGTTGTGCGATCAGCGCGGCATTCCGCTGCTGTTTCTCCAGAACATCTCCGGATTCATGGTGGGCAAGGACGCGGAAGCCGGCGGCATCGCCAAGGATGGTGCGAAGCTCGTGACCGCCGTGGCCTCCTGCCGCGTCCCCAAGCTCACGGTGATTATTGGTGGCTCGTTCGGCGCAGGCAACTACGCCATGTGCGGCCGCGCGTACAGCCCACGGTTCTTGTGGATGTGGCCCGCCGCCCGCATTTCCGTCATGGGCGGCAATCAGGCAAGTTCCGTCCTGGCCACCGTCAAGCGCGATGGCCTTGAATCGAAGGGCGCCACGTGGAGCGCTGAAGAGGAAGAGGCCTTCCGTGCACCCATTCGCCAACAGTACGAAGACCAGGGCAACCCCTATTACTCCACGGCCCGATTGTGGGATGACGGCATTATCGATCCCGCAGACACGCGCCGCGTGGTGGGCCTGGCACTAGACGTTGTCTCCCGCACCCCTCTACGCGAGACCTCTTTTGGTCTCTTCAGGATGTGACACATGTTTTCCACCGTCCTTGTTGCTAACCGCGGAGAAATCGCGCGCCGTGTCATGCGCACGCTGAAGAAGATGGGCATTCGAACAGTCGCCGTGTATTCGGACGCTGATCAGAACGCCGCGCATGTCCGCGAGGCTGACCTCGCCGTCCGCATCGGTGGTGCTGCCGCCACGGAAAGCTACCTTTCTATCCCTGCCCTCATTCAGGCATGCCTCGAGTCCGGTGCACAAGCCGTGCACCCTGGCTACGGGTTCCTCTCAGAAAACGTGGACTTCGCTCGGGCACTTGAGGAGGCGGGGATCGTCTTTATCGGTCCGTCCATCGAATCGCTCCATGCGATGGGTGACAAAATTCGTTCCAAGCAACACGTCGAGTCCCACGCGGTTCCTACGGTTCCGGGTATCGCTGAGCCGGGATTGGACGACGACGCTCTCTTGCGCGCCGCGGAAAACATCGGTTTCCCGGTGCTCATTAAGCCTTCGGCCGGTGGCGGCGGCAAGGGCATGTTCGCTGTGGAATCGATGGCGGACATGCCCGCCGCTCTGGCCAGCGCGCGGCGCACGGCGGCCTCGGCTTTTGGCGATGACACCTTGTTCATTGAACGATTGGTGCGCAATCCGCGGCACATCGAGGTTCAAGTGCTCGCTGATCAGCGCGGAAACACCGTGCATCTCTTTGAACGTGAATGCTCGCTCCAGCGACGCCACCAGAAGGTCATTGAGGAAGCACCCTCGCCGTTGCTGACAGATTTGCCCCGTGGTGCGGAGATTCGCGAGCGTATGGGTGAAGCTGCCGTGAACGCGGCGAAGTCCGTTAACTACGTGGGCGCCGGAACCGTTGAATTCCTGGTTTCCCATGAGAACCCGGACGAGTTCTTCTTCATGGAAATGAACACGCGCCTTCAAGTGGAGCACCCGGTCACGGAGGAAGTGGTGCGCGTCAATGGCGAACGCCTGGACCTTGTGGAGTGGCAAGTTCGTGTAGCGGCTGGTGAGCAGCTCAGCCTCCGCCAGGAGGAACTGAGCATTGAGGGTCACGCGGTGGAAGCCCGCGTCTACGCAGAAGACCCGGCCAGCGGCTTCTTGCCGTCCGTCGGGGAGGTCTTCGAATTCCGTGCGCCAGCCGGAGCCCACGTTCGAAGTGACAGCGCACTTGATGGACCAGGCAGCATCTCCGCGAACTACGATCCCATGATTTCCAAAGTCATCGCGTGGGGTGAGGACCGCGCGCAAGCGCTAGCGACCCTGGACGCTGCCCTTGCCGAAACGCTCGTCTTCGGTGTCCGCACCAACATCGACTTCTTGCGCGGTCTCATCGCTCGTACGGACGTCCGGGAAGGTGCACTCAACACCAATCTTATCGACGCCGCGGGGCAACCAGAACGGGGAGTTCCCTCTGAGGCTGATCTATCGGAGATCGCCCACGCTGTGTCGTTGATGGCGCCCACCGCGCCTCGCCACAGCGGCGGCTGGACTTCACCGTGGCAGCTGGGCGACGGCTGGTGCCTCACCGGGGCCACCCGCGCGCCGCACGTGGTGCTCGACATCGACGATCAAGTGCGCCGGGTGTCCGTTCCGGGAGAGCAGGAAGTGAGCGGCGTCGTCGTACTCCCTCATCCAACTGACCCCAGCACCGTCTGGGCGCACGGCGCGTCCGGGACCTTCGAAATTCGCCAGCTCACACGCACACAAGCCGTAGCGCGCTCCCGAGCCGCCAAGGCACGCGAAACCAGTGCAGGTAACCCGGAGGCGCGCTCGCCGATGCCGGGTGCCGTGGTGTCCATTGCGGTGCAGGACGGCAACACAGTTACCGCAGGTCAGACGCTCGTGGGAGTAGAAGCCATGAAGATGGAGCACTCCGTGGTGGCGGAAGTTTCCGGCACCGTCAAGATTTTGGTCTCAATGGGGGACCAAGTCAGCAAGAACCAAGTCCTGGCCCGCATTGAAGCGGCCGCGTAACCAGCTGAAAGAGAAGAATCATGCCTCATCTTGAACTTGAAGAGGACTATCAGGACCTCTCTGACATGGTGCGCGACTTTGCGGACCAGGTAGTGGCGCCCGTTAGCGCCAAGCATGACGAAGAGCATTCTTTCCCGTATGAAGTCATCGCGCAGATGGGCGAGATGGGTCTGTTCGGTCTGCCCTTCCCGGAAGAATTCGGTGGACAAGGCGGCGACTACTTCGCCCTAGCCCTCGCGCTTGAACAATTGGGCCGCGTGGACCAATCTGTGGCCATCACCCTCGAAGCCGGAGTCTCATTGGGTGCCATGCCGGTGTACCGGTTCGGCACGCAAGCGCAAAAGGAAGAATGGCTCCCGCAGCTTACGTCAGCGAAGGCGCTCGCGGGCTTCGGACTGACGGAACCAGAAGCGGGCTCTGACGCGGGCGGCACCAAGACTACCGCGGTATTGCGGGACGGAAATTGGGTGATCAATGGCCGCAAGGAGTTCATCACCAACTCCGGTACGGACATCACCAAGCTGGTAACCGCAACTGCTGTCACTGGCGAGACCATCGGCAAAGACGGCAAGCCCAAGAAGGAAATCTCCACCATCTTGGTACCCACTAGTACGCCAGGGTTCACCGCGGAAAAGGCGTACAACAAAGTGGGCTGGAACGCCTCGGACACCCACCCGCTGAGCTTTAGCAACGCCACCGTGCCAGAAGAAAACTTGTTGGGTGAGCGCGGGCGCGGTTATGCGAACTTCTTATCCATTTTGGATGAGGGCCGCATCGCGATTGCCGCGTTGGCCACGGGTGCCGCGCAAGGTTGCGTGGATGAGTCCGTGAAGTATGCCAAGCAGCGTCAAGCGTTTGGCCGGAACATTGGCGAGTACCAGGCCATCCAGTTCAAGATCGCCCGCATGCAGACGCGCGCTCACAGTGCGCGCTTGGCTTATTACGCGGCGGCGTCCAAGATGCTGGCCGGCAAGCCGTTCAAGACCGAAGCCGCTATGGCCAAGCTCATTGCGGGCGAAGCTGCCATGGACAACGCGCGCGACGCCACGCAAGTCTTTGGTGGCTACGGCTTCATGAACGAATTTGTGGTGTCCCGCCATTACCGGGATTCCAAGATTCTTGAGATTGGCGAGGGCACTACCGAAGTGCAGCTCATGCTGATCTCCCGAGAGTTGGGACTCTGAGTCATGACCGATTCCGCCGGCCGCGCACCGCGCCGCATTGAGCAGCGCGGGTTGTATTTTGATGAGTTGGTTGAGGGTGATGTGTTTGTGCATCAGCCGGGCCGCACTCTCACGGAAGCCGACAACGTCTTGTTTACCACGCTCACCATGAACACGCAGGCGCTCCACTTGGACGCCGCCTACGCCGAGCAACAGCCGTTCGGCCAGCGGCTCATCAATTCCATGATGACACTCTCTGTCATGGTGGGGCAGTCCGTGGGGCAGCTGACGCAAGGCACGTTGGTTGCGCAACTGGGTTTGCAGGACATTGCGTTCCCTCATCCGCTGTTTCATGGGGACACCCTCACGACGCACACCGAGGTGGTGTCCTTGCGAGCGTCCTCGTCCCGCCCGGGTCAAGGGATTGCGACGCTTGCACACACCGGCTTCAATCAGCACGGCGACGTGGTGGCCAAGGCGAGCCGCGTGTGTTTGATGTGGACGGAGGCGGCGCATGCCGCGGCGGTTTCGGAGCCAGCTTCTTCGAAAGGTTAGGGGTCATGAGTTCTGAGTTCACGCTGGGGCCGGCAATGTTGTTTGTGCCGGGGGATCGTCCGGAGCGATTCGCGAAAGCGGCGGAGCGTGCGGATGCCGTGATTATTGATCTAGAAGATGCCGTGCTGCCAGGTGCGCGTGACACCGCGCGCGAGCACCTGGTCTCTACGCCGTTGGATCCGGAGCGCACGGTGGTGCGGGTGAATCCCGTGGGCTCGGACGATTTTGAGAAGGATCTTGCCGCGTTGCCTCGCACTCAGTATCGGTGGGTGATGTTGGCGAAGACGGAATCGGCGGCGCAAACGCAATTGTTGGGTGGATTTTCGGTGCTGGCGTTGTGTGAGACGGCGTTGGGTGTGGCGCGGGCGCAAGAGATTGCGCAGGCGGAGAACGTGGCGGCGTTGATGTGGGGTTCGGAGGATTTGGTGGCGTCGTTGGGTGGTTTTTCTTCCCGGTACGACGACGGCCGCTTCCGTGACGTTGTCCGCTTTAGTCGCGCTGCGGTTCATGTGGCGGCTCGAGCGTTCGGTAAGGAGTCCATTGATTCTGTGGTGCTCGATATTGCTGATCATGTGCGACTTTTGGGGGAGAGCCGGGATGCTTTTGCGACGGGGTACGTGGCGAAAGCGTGTATTCATCCGGGGCAGGTGTCGGTGATTCGTGACGGTTTTCGGCCGAGCAGTGAGCAACGGGAGTGGGCGTACCGTCTATTGGATGCTGCGAAGAATGAGCTGGGGGCTTTTCGTTTCGAGGGCGCCATGGTGGACGAAGTGGTGTTGAAGCGGGCCCGACGCTTGGCGGGCCAATCCTTCAGTCTTGGCGTTGAAGAATCCACCTCTTGGCTCTCATAGGTTTTTGCGAACCCGGCGTGATCTGCACAGAAAAAGGGGTTTTGATATACGTCGCATAAGGAACTTGGATTCAAACCCTAATTTAACTTGCCTATTCTCTGAGAAAGACTTGACCGTCTTCATCAGTTAGTACGCAGACTGCCCTGGGTGGAATCCACGTTCGTTCGATGGTGAGGGGTTGCATCAACATTCGACGTCGTGAGGACATGCTCGCAGCGAAGCGAGCCGAAATGCCAGCTTAGGAAACATATCAAAATGTATATGAAAAACAGTCCCGCGCTCGTAAGAGTTATTTGCCAAATTGGGGGGTGCCCCTATGTTGAAAGTCAAGCAACTCTTGGCTTTGGGATGTCATAGAGTGACCCGTCTCGGAACATGGCAAAGAGCACCGTGAGTTGGCGGTGAGCTAGCGCGATGAGTGCTTGATTGTGGCCGCTGGACCTTGTACTCGCCTCTAGTGATGCCATTCTCCCGGAGTTTGTCGGCGATTAACCAGCACCGAAATGCAGGGTCGTCGGCGTGGATGTCCAGGGCGGAGTGTTTCATGTGCGCACCGATCCAGTCGCGTTCCGACACCGGGCTGGCCTTCCAGTGGTAGTAGCCTTACTTGCTGAAACTCAACATCCTGCAGATCACCCCTACGGGAACAGTGTCGGCGGCAAGATTCGAGGCAAGCGGGTAGATCATTTTGGGTTGGTGTCTCTGGCCAAATAGTCAGCCGCCCGACGCAGAATCTTATTCTCCGGCTGCAATAGACGATTGCACTTCTGCCGCTCCCGTATCTCGGCCGAAACCATCGCCGGGCCGGCCCGGATTCTTTATGGTCGGCGATAGTAGTCCAGCGCATCAACGTTGTGACCGAAAGCCCGAAATCCTTCGCGATCTGCGCCAGAGGCGCCTCCCCCCCCATGCGGGCGGCATCAATAACATCCAGGCGGAACTCCGACCCATAAGTCGCGGGCATGGTCTACATACTTCCACGAGCACATGCTCGCTAGATCAGGGAGTCAACAGAACCTGGGACAGTCCCACGGTGCAGCAAACTGGGCCTGACTCTCGGCATCCTATAGCTTTCGAGCCATGAGAGACGCATCAGTCCTCCATTGATCTTCTGAGTGCTGACCGGGTTGGTTTTGCGATGAATAATCAAAACCTTGACCTTTCTTCTGGAGCTATGTGTATGATTCCAATCACAATGTAGTTCCGTCGATAGTAATTGGGGGCCCAGTGAAAAGACGACTCGCTAGATCTTCAATTGCAATTCTGTTCGCATCCTTGGTGGCCGTCTCCGTTCCAGCGGCCTCCCACGCGGCTGTGGTTGAAAATGGGACTGTCAGCTGTTCCGGCAAATATGGATGGGTTAAACACCGCGTGCAAGGACCGACTCGAGCCGTACTTGCGCCGGGGCTTTCGACTTCTAGAACTGTATATACCTATAACCTCAGTTCGAGCGTCTGGTACACCGGAGCGAACGCCGGGGCAGCGGGCGGAGGATATTGGGAGGTCTATTCTTCAACGGCCATCGATAACGCTTATACTTCTGGCTATTGCCAAACGTTTGGATGATTACTATTTTGAAATCGCCGAATTGGTCTTGGATGATTTTTGCCACTTTATTCACTCTTGGCATCGGAGCTTGCGCTCCTGCCCAGTCCACGCCGACACGTGACGCTGAGTTCACCGGATCCGCCGTCGAGTACCAGACTGGTTTTGAGCAATGCTTAGGTGGCAAGGGGTATGAAGTGTCAGCGGGCGACGCTAAAGGTCGCCCCGAGTCGGTGGTTGTACCCGTCGGAGTTAACACGCGGGAAGAGTCAAAAGCGTTTTTTGACGCAATGGAAGCATGCACAAATGAACTTGCACCGCGTCCGGTGGTTGACACCGACGCAGAAGTTTCGGCCTTCTATAGGAAATGGATAGAACGCTGGGATTGCTTAGCAGGTCAGGGATACGACGTGGGTAGTCGTCTCACTGAGGCAAGCTTTCGGGACAAGTTTCGCGATAGAACGCTCAATTCCACTCCACAAGAGCTACTCTCGACCGAACAGCAGGAAAATGCATATCTAGCTTGCCCTATTTCTCAGGATGAGTTTTGGGGTTAACCTTGCGAAAATTGCCCTCACGTTGGGCCACGACAGCGTTTTTTTCTGTATTGCTCTTAGCGGTGGGTCTGTTGGGTGGCTGGTCTCTCCAACAAGTCTTCGGTTCAGCCAGGACAGCGAGCACAGCAGATCAAGCAACGGTCACGGTCCAGCAAGGAAGCGTTGGCTCGACGGTCTTGTTGCCAATGCAAGTGGCGTGGGAGTCGCACGAAGTAGGCGTCAACCAAGCCGTTGGCGTGGTTACCGAAATCTCCAAGAAAGACGGTGACACAGTAGCGGCAAATGATGTGCTGTACCTCGTTGACGAGGTGCCGGTCATTGCGGCTCAGGGCGTGATCCCCATGTTTAGAGACATTATTCCTGACATGCGGGGACGTGACGTGGGCCAGCTTCAACAGTTATTGCAGGAAGCTGGATTTTTGAAGCGAGAAGCACGAAGTGGTTCCGCAGATGAAGCCACCGTCACGGCCATCAAACAGTGGCAAAAAGCCCACAAACAACCGCAAACCGGAACCGTGTCTCGTGCATCTATTATTTTTCTTCCAAAGTTGCCGGTGACTCTGCGTGCTGGGACGGACGAGTTGAAACTTGGATCCAGCCTTGTGGGTGGAGAGCACCCGCTGGCAGCAATATCTAGCCAGCCTACATTCACAATATCGGGAACGTCCGCTCAGTTGGCGCGTCTACCTGAACAAGCGGAAGTCACTTTCCAATTTGGTGGACATGACTTCAAAGGCATTTTGGGTCCCGCGCGCGAAAATCAGGAAGCTGGAAATAGTCAGGCTACTGTCCTTTCACCAGGCGGCGCCAAAAACGTTTGTGAAGACAACTGCAGTGCCTTTCCTCGTACGGGTGCCACCAAGTTGCAGGCCAAAGTCTTAGTTCTTCCGACACAAGATGGGCTGACTGTTCCAACCGCCGCCCTGATGAGCACGCCAGCAGGAAAGACTGTTCTCGAAACCGAAGACGGAGAGGTTTTCGAAGTTTCCGTAGTTCAAGAAGCCAACGGAATTTCGTTGATTACGGGGGCTCGTGAAGGACAGGAAGTCAAAGTTCCATCCCAGATTGCACCGTAGTGGACGCCTTACAACTCGCCGTTAGGGATTTGAACTTCGGCTACACCTCTCAAGACCTCATTATTCGCGACTGGGAGCATGACTTCGAGGGCAAAGAAGTAGTAGCTCTGACAGGCCCTAGCGGCAGAGGCAAATCCACCTTGCTGTACCTTTTGGGCCTGATGCTCAGTCCTTTGAGCGGCCACATTATGCTGGACGGTGAAAACGTCGGCGCACTCAACGACGCCGAACGAGCCGCTCGGCGAGCCCAAAAATACGGATTTGTCTTTCAAGACTCTGCACTAGATCCCACTCGAACAGTCCTAGACAACGTGCTGGAAACAACTCTGTACCGTGGCGTCAGTCGGGAAGAGCAGACGCCGCGCGCGTTAGAACTTCTTGACGCTTTTGGGGTCTCGTTGAGAGCTACCCATAAACCAGGACAAATTTCAGGTGGTCAGGCACAGCGCATTGCTCTGTGTCGCGCGCTCTTGTCCACCCCTCAAGTGTTGCTATGCGACGAACCAACCGGAAATCTGGACGCTGCTTCGGCATCCTCTGTTATCAGCGGCATTCGAGATCACGCTGCCAGCGGTGCCATAGTCATCATTGCGACCCATGACCCTTTTCTCATGGACCATTGCGACCGAAGAGTGGAGCTGACATGAAACTTGGTCCGCTCTTCGGGGAGGCGCTCAGGAGCGCACGTAGCCAGAAGGTGCCCTCGCTACTAGCAATTCTGCTCATCGCAGGCTTGTGCGTGACGGTGCTCTTGACATCGGGGCGTGCCGTGGGTGCGCAACAGTCCGTACTGGGCAGCATTGATAACATTTCGGCTCGACAACTGATTGTCACGGCACCGGAGGACGCCGGGCTGCGTTCCGCCGTCATCGACCGCATTGCGCAGTACAGCTTAGTGACTAAAGTGTTTGCTTTTGGCCCTGCTGTGGACGCAAGGAACACGGTAATTCAAGGAGGAGATGCCGTCCCTTTCCGCGTCCTTTTTCAGCCGTCAGCAACGCACAGCGCAAATGACGCACTTGGTTCGGCCAGGGTGTCAACCCCAGCTCAAGAAACTTTGGGAATGCAGCTTCCTGCAGGCGCGGTTGTTACCGCTTCCGGTGATCTGCTGGGCGTAATTGGCTCTTTCGAACCGTCCGTATTTACAGAGCCTTTTGAACCGCTGTTAGTGTCTGAAAAGCAGGCAAACGCCAATGAGAGGATCGCGACGCTTGTGATCACGGCGCGATCTGTGGCCGACCTTGACCGCGTCGAAGAATATGTAGCAACGGTCTTAGGTGTGCAATCAATGCAGGGCGTCAGCATTCAAAAAGACGCGTCTGTCGCGCAATTGCGGGCTACGGTAGACAATCAGTTGGGCAGCTTCAGTTCGGGGCTGGTCGCGGCAATATTTGGCCTCACGGGGGTGCTGGTTGCCGCGGTCCTCTACGCTTTGGTTTTCTTGCGGCGCAAGGATTTTGGACGACGACGCGCCCTCGGCGCCAGCCGAACCCTCATTTTGGCGCTCATCCTAATTCAAATAGGAATTTTGGCTGCGGGCGGTGCCGTGCTCGGCTCATTGGTTTCGGCACTTTGGCTGTCTTCAACAGGCGACCCTCTTCCGCCGACCCCGTACTTTGCAGGAGTCGCGATACTCGCGGTCATTACCGCGCTCATCGCTGCCGTACTTCCAGCACTGTCGGCGGCCCGACGCGATCCCATCCGTGAGCTCCGCGTGGCCTAATATTCAGTGAGTCGCACGTGGTTTGATGGTTATTTTGCGTTCGAATACTGGGCGTTCCTGTCTGTCGCGGTTACCATCGGATATTGGCTTGAAGACAGAGTGCGTTTGATCACCCGTTGTTGATTCAGTCGGTGTCTACTGAGGAACCTTTGAACGGGGGTGCCGAAATTTCCGATTTCCGGAACACCCAGCGGCGTGCCGTTGAATCGTTGAAACGGCTGAAAAGCGAACTGTTATTGCATTTCTTTGACGATCCCCGCTTTGGATTCTATGATGTGAATCACATCTTGAATGTTTGAAATTGGGGGACCGCTATATGCAAAAGCACTGGTTTGCAGGTGGGGTCGGTCTCGCTTTTGTCCCGTTTGTAGCCAGTGCATCTAGCGCAGCTCCTGAACTTGCTACGAACTCCACGCGTCCCTCAAACTACGCAGGGTACGAGTCTCAATACGGAGATTGGCGGTCTAATTTTATTGAGTGCGTCCGAAAATATGGTGGAGATGCGAAGGTAGCCGCAGACAATGAAGGAATTGTGGGGGCCATAATCAAGGGGCGCCCAACCTCGAAAGACGGGCTCGACCAAGGATGCGTTTCAGAAGTGGGCGCTCCGCCCGAGCTGCCACCTTCGTCACCCGAATTTTGGCAGGGTATGTATGCGGTCCATGTAGAAAGCGGCGGAAATCTTGATGAGGCTCTTCGGAGTTGTCCGCAGCCGAAACCGCGCGAAGCTGAAGAAAAAGGTCAGCAATTGGCAGGCCAAAGCTCATGACGACAAGCGGGGAATCAGTCCGCCGAGGTACCTCCCGACGGTGGAAGGTTGGCATCGCATGGGCGCTGTCACTTGTAGTTGCTCTCGGGGTTGGATGGTGGGGTGCCCTCCAGGCAACAAATCCTCCTACTATTGCAGCACCCGCTCATACGAGAGCGAGTGTCGAAGCGGTCAACGGTTCCGTCAGCGTGAGACAGTCCTACGGAATTGATGCGTCTTGGGCTTCATCAATTGTGGCGACTGGTGGTAACACGGGCACAATAACTACAATCGATATGCCGTTGGACGGTCAGTCAACGGTATCCGGCAGCCGCGTCTTTTCGGTGGATTTGCAACCAATCTTTGTCATTAATGGCAAGATTCCGTCCTTCCGTGATCTCTCGAGCGGGGTAAGCGGAGCGGACGTTCAGCAGCTTCAGGAGTTCCTTGTCAGCAAGAGATACCTCGGTACAACTTTTACAAGAACGCGTTTCGACAATGCCACCAATACTGCTGTTTCCAAGTGGGCTAAGGATGCGGGATTCAGCTATGACGGCACATTACCGCGATGGCGAGTGATCTATGTGCCAGATCTCCCAAAGGTCCTCGTTCCTCTGGAATCCCTTCGTGTGGGAGCGCAAATTTCACAAGGTCAAGAACTACTTCAAGGACCTGTGGCGGATCCCGTCTTCAGTTTCCGGGTGCTTCCCGAAAACGTTTCAAAGATCACTCCCGGGCTTAAGGTGGTTATCGATACTTCCGGCGAGCAGTGGTCCGGACGTGTTTCTCGCTTGGAAAATACCGCCGGCGACGTGTCCGAGACCGTGGCCATACTGGAGCCAGAACAAGGACAAGCCTCCATCTGTGGGGGTGAGTGTTCTAGAGCGGTGAAGCTTGGAGACAAGACAGTTTTGCCGGGAATTATTGAATTGATTCCAGAACAGACTGGCGTTCAAATTCCCACGGCAGCAGTACGATCGGATGCCAACAATAAGACCTTTGTCTTCATTTCCGATGGCGTTCGTCGTGAAATCACGCTTAAAGTTTCGGACCAAGGAAAGAGCATTGTTGAAGGAATTAATGTGGGGGATCGAGTCCTGCTTGGTGACGCGAGCGAAGAGCAGACGCCTTGAAGGTCAGCATTTCTACACTCGAACACCGATATCAGCCTGGTATGGCTCCAACGATTTCCGCGATCTCACGTACCTTTGAACCGGGTACCCTGACGTGTATCACTGGGCCGTCTGGGTCTGGAAAATCTACTCTGCTCTACATCATGGCGTTGATGCTCACTCCCAGTGCCGGAATTATTCAGTGGGGAAACACATCAGTCCAGCAACTCAACGATGCTTCACGTTCGCGATTGCGGGCTATGCACGCGGGATTCGTTTTTCAGGACGCAATGCTGGACTTGTCCAGAACAGCTTTGGACAATGTTGTGGAAGCTGCTCGGATCGCAGGAATCTCACACAACGTAGCCGTTGAAGATGCGTTCCGTCTCTTAGAGCGCTTCGGCGTTGCGCATCGTGCCCAGCACAGGCCCGCTGAGCTATCAGGTGGTCAGGCTCAACGAATTGCGTTATGCAGGGCTCTGGTCAAAGATCCGGATATCATTTTCGCCGACGAACCCACGGGAAATCTAGATTCTGAATCAGCCGAAATTGTTTGGGATACGCTTCATCAAGCTGCCGACGCTGGTGCAACGGTAATCGTCGCCACCCATGACAGGGACCGGGCGGAAAAGCATACGCATCACTTGAGGCTCGGCGAATGAGCGAAAAATCGAGTTCAGGGCACCCCCAAACGAGCTATTTTGTCCGAGACGCGCTTTTGAGACTGCGTCGACCTCTTGTCCCGACGATCGTTTCCATCTTCATTGTTTTCGCGGCTACGCTAGCAATTTTTGCCACCACTGGTTTGGCAATGGCGAGTCAGCAACGAGCGCTGGACAACATCAATTCTCCAGAGGGACGTCTGATCACTATCACTGACTCTCAAGGAAGTGCCGGGATCTCCACGGAATCTCTTCGGCTAATTTCTAGCCTGGAAGACGTGGAATGGGTATTTGGGATGGGGCCGGCAACAGATGTCCATAACCTCAACGTTTCTGATGGCGAAATAGTGCAAGCGCGGCGGGTTTTCGGTGACTTCCCGCCTGTCATTGACTCGCCGGTTGCCATGAACCTGAAGGACGGTCAGGCAGTTGCGCCCGTTGAAGTGCTGAGGAAACTTGGTATGGCGGATGACGTGGGGACGGTCTCCAGTCGCACGCTGACGGGAGACATCGCTGGTCAATTTCATGCCGAATCGCCATTGACGACGCTCAACAAAAACGTCTTGGTAGTCTCGGATGGCAAATCAAGCGGTAGCAATATTATGACTCTTTGGGTCAGCGTCAAAGACGTTCGTAGCTTGGAAATGACATCCAAAGCCGTGATGGAAACACTGGTGTCCACCCAGCCGGAAAAGTTGCGCGTAACCATGACAAGCGAGCTTGCCAGGTTGAGCCAGGACGTTCAAAACGAGATGGCGAGTACCGCAAGACAGACGGTGACCGGCCTTCTGTTAGCTTCAGCTCTGTTGTTGAGCGCAGTCCAGTTTGGGCGCGTGTCGGGTCTTGCAAAAGATATCGGAAGAACACGGGCGCTCGGTGGTTCTCGAAGTGCTGTGGTGGCCCAAATTCTCATCAACGCAGGACTTTCTGGGGTGTTAGGAGCCTTCCTCGGAATCGTCGCCGGATCCATCCTGACGTTGACGCTCGCCGGCGGAATTCCATCTTTCGGATTCAGTGTGGGCGTTGGCATCTTGATGGTGTTGGCCGCGATTTTTGGATCGATTCCGCCTGCAGTTCGTGCGGCATATATGGACCCGGTCAAAATTCTTCGAGTGCCGTAGGTGAAGGGAAGAGTCGATGAACAGATTTCCACTGCAAGGAGTCGCGAAGAAGCTTGCGTTTGTATTCGTGGCCATTGCCACCGCTGGTGTTGCGGTGACTGGTTGCTCTGCACCCCAAGAAAAGGCGGCGAGTACCACTCCCAGCAACTACGACGAATACAATGCGCTCTACGCCGATTGGCGAACAAAATACATTGAGTGCGCCAGAAGATACGGAGCGGATGCAAAAATATCTGCGGACGGCGAAGGCATCGATAAGCCCTATGCAAAGGGGCGGCCTCTTTCCGAAGAAGGCTTGGATGCGGACTGCATCAAAGAAGTGGGCAAAGAGCCGCCACTTCCGCCCGCTGACGAAAGCTATTTCCATGGTCTGTATGCGCTACTTCAAGAAAGCGCAACGTGTCTTAGAAGCAAGGGATTCCGTGTTTCGGAAGCACCCAGCGAGGACGTCTGGGTTGAAACATATAGTGGAACCTCCTGGTATCCGTGGCTAGAAATCATGAACACTGGCGGGGATGCCGATGCCGCACTTCGCGCGTGCCCTCAACCCAAACCCATGGACATTGAACGTAAGGGAAAAGAGTGGGCAGCCACAAAGGGATAATGGGTGAGTGACTTTCCAAGCTCCCGAATCTAGTTCCGGCCAACGCGGCGTCATTTTTCTAGGGTCCACGGGCTCCATTGGTACGCAAGGTCTAGACGTTGTTGCCAAAAATCCTGAGCGATTCACGGTGTCCGCCCTAGCCGGCGGCTCGAACGTGCCGCTTTTGGCGCAACAAGCAGTGAGCACCAAGGCGCCCCTCGTTGGTGCCGCGAGTGCTTCCACGGACGCAATGGCCCAAGCCATCAAGGAAGCGAGCGAGCAGGCTGGGGCAATTAATTATCGTCCCGAAATTCTCGCGGGCCCCGACGCGGCGGAAAGGATTGCGCGGGAGGGAAGCGGCGGCGTCGTACTTAATGGCATTACGGGAAGCATTGGTTTGGCACCTACGCTCGCCGCGCTCAACGCTGGAAAATTATTGGCGCTCGCTAATAAGGAATCGCTGATAGTGGGAGGTGCGCTAGTCAAGCAGGCGGCCGCGCCGGGGCAGCTTGTCCCCGTTGATTCGGAGCATTCGGCGTTGGCGCAAGCGCTCACGTCCGGGACGCACGCTGAAGTGAGCCGGCTGATCGTGACGGCGTCTGGCGGGCCCTTTCGCGGAAAAAAGCGCGCCGACTTGGTGCAGGTTACTCCGTCACAAGCACTCGCACACCCCACGTGGGATATGGGCCGGGTGGTGACTACCAATTCGGCCACGCTTGTGAATAAAGCGCTGGAACTGATTGAGGCGCATCTTTTGTTCGATATTCCGTTGGACCGAATTGAGCCCGTAGTGCATCCGCAATCCGTGGTGCATTCCATGGTGGAATTTGTGGACGGATCCACGATCGCCCAAGCTAGCCCGCCGGATATGCGCTTGCCGATTGCGTTGGGGATGGGCTGGCCGCATCGCGTGCCAGGTGCCACCGCGCCGTGCGATTGGAGTCAAGCTGCCACGTGGACTTTTGAGCCCGTGGATCACGAGGCTTTTCCGGCAATCACGGTGGCGAAGCAGGCAGCGCAAACCAGCGCTACGCACATGGCAGTCTTCAACGCGGCGAACGAGGAAGCCGTGGATGCGTTCCATGACGGGAAAATTGGTTTCCTTGACATCGTGGATACCTTGGCGGAGGTTGTCAGTAATTACGACGACGCCGCTATAGTTGGGCGCGAATTATCAGTTGCCGCGGTGCTAGAGGCTGAGCGGTGGGCACGAAATGCGGCCCACGAACGTTGGGGTACGTTGTGACGGTTTTGTTGTTTATTCTCGGTGTTCTTGTTATCGCCATAGGTGTGGCGGTGTCCATCGCCCTGCACGAAGTGGGGCACCTGGTGCCGGCGAAAATCTTTGGCGTGCGCGTGCCGCAATACATGATCGGTTTTGGTCCCACCATTTGGTCGCGCAAAAAAGGCGAAACCGAGTACGGGTTTAAAGCGATTCCCCTGGGCGGTTACATTGCGATGGTAGGCATGTATCCGCCGGCTCGCGATGGCTCGGTGCGCAAAGCGTCCACGGGGTTGTTTCAGCAACTAGCGGATGATGCACGTAAGGCTGAGGCGGAGCGCGTGCAGCCGGGTGATGAGAACCGGATGTTCTACAAGTTGCCCGTGTGGAAGCGCATCATCATTATGCTCGGCGGGCCGTTCATGAATCTCTTTTTGGGGTTCTTCTTTATTGCCATTGTGGTGACTGGTTTTGGAACCGTGCAAAGCACCACTACCGTTTCTGAAGTTTACAAATGTGTAGTGACGCAAGCCGAACAGCAAAAGCGCCAAGCCGCGGGAGATTCCTCAGAATGTTTGCCGGCTGACCCAGCTGCACCGGCCTACGTTGCAGGCCTGCGGCCTGGCGATGTTATTACCAGCTTCAACGGTGTGAGCGTGGGCGAGCGGGACTGGAACACCTTGACGTCTCTCATCCGCCCCGCGGCCGGTCAGTCCGTTCCTATTACTTATGTTCGTGACGGTGTTTCTCACGAGACCACCATCAAGCCGTTGCTCACCGAACGTCCCGCTGTGGACATCAACGGGCGGGCCATTACCAACGCCGACGGTTCTTACCAAACCGTGAACGTTGGCTTTGTAGGAATGGGGTCTCAAACCAAAATGATGACGCTACCTATTACCGAAGTTCCCGCCTTGGTGGGGCAAAACGTCAGCGCGGTGGCAGGAATTGTGTTGGATCTTCCCGCGCGTTTGGTGGCGGTGGCGAATGCGGCCTTCTCATCTGCCCCTCGCGATCCCAACGGCCCCATGTCCGTGGTGGGCGTAGGACGTATTGCGGGTGAAATTACAGCGATGGAGGAAATCCCGCTCAAGGATCGTTTTGCTACTTTGCTGAGCCTAGTTGGCAGCCTAAACATTGCCCTGTTTGTCTTCAACCTGATTCCGCTGTTGCCTCTCGACGGTGGGCATATCTTGGGCGCTTTGTGGGAAGGCGTTCGCCGTTTCTTCGCAAAGCTCTTCAAGCGCAAGGACCCGGGACCGGTGGACATTGCCAAGCTTTTGCCGCTGACCTATGTGGTGGCTATTGGACTCTTCGCCATGGGCGGACTGCTGATCTACGCGGACATCGTGAAGCCTATTTCGCTCTTCTAGAGTCATCTCTCGCTTCTGAGAAGGCGTCCCAATCTCCTCGTACTTGCCATTCTTGTCATAAGCGGTGCGCCGCCTTCGCCTCATCTGGCCCTGCCGGTAGCGTGAATGGTGAACATTTCAAGGGGGAGATCGTGGCACGAAAATCTGTACTTTTGACCAGCATTGCTCTGGTTGCCGCGCTGGGAATCAGCGGCTGCACCGGGGGAATTGACGAGACCTCGGAAAAGCAGAATCAGACCCAAAGTCAGCTCTCCCGCGATCACCACGTCACCGCCGCCGGCGCCATGACACAGAAGCCCTCAGCCGCTTTCTCCAGCGTCAACTCGAAGGGCTCCGCAGCCTCGATGGCCGCGAGCAAGGCCGTCTTCGCAAGTAGCCCCAAAGTGTATGTGGCGCGCTCGAGCCAAGCAGACGCCGTCGTAATCCTTGCCGCTGAAGCTGCGCGCCAGGGTGCGCCGATGCTGCTCCTGGATTCCTCCTCCGCGGCGCAAAAAGCGTTGGAAACCGAAATTCAGCGACTCAAAGCAACAGAAATAATTCTCCCTGAGAACTCGAATCTCTCTGACGCCGAAAAGGCGCTCTTTGGGGATGTCAGCGTGAATGAGGTAGCGATCGCGCAGGATACGTCTTCGGCCAGTGCCCCTGCCTCCGCTGCTACCGGACCGGATGGATTCATCATCTTCACTACCGCCGCGTCCCGCCAGGAAGTGGGCACGGCGGCAGCGTTGGGCAGCTTGCAAGGCGCAGGTGGCACACTCGTGGAGCTGGAATCCGCAGATCCGCGCGCCACCAGCGGCACCATCGAGGCAATCAAAAACGTGGGCGATAAACACGCGATTGCGGTGGGAACTGATTTCGCGTCTTCGGAGGAATTCGCCGGTCTCGCCGAGAGCGCAACCGCAGGAGTGGAACTGCCCGGAGGCGGGCAAGTGGTCTTCCCGTTCCGTCGCTTTGTAGCGCTCTACGGGCATCCGGGAACCGGAGCGTTGGGGCTACTCGGCGAGCAGGGCCCCGAGGAATCCGTTGCCCGAGTCAAGGAGCTGGCCGCCGAATATCAGCCGTTCAGCACCGAACCAGTGCAGCCCGCGTTCGAGATCATCACTACCATCGCTTCGGCCGCGCCGGGAGCAGATGGACAGTACTCGTCGGTGACGCCCATTTCTAAGCTCATGCCCTACATTGACGCTGCGGAAAAAGCCGGTGTGTATGTGGTGTTGGATTTGCAACCGGGGCGCAATGATTTCCTCACGCAGGCGAAGCTGTATGAGGAGCTTCTGAAGAAACCTCATGTGGGATTGGCGCTGGATCCGGAATGGCGACTGGGACCGGGGCAGAAGCACATGGTGCAAATCGGGTCCGTGGAAGCCGTGGAAGTCAACGAGGTTTCTGACTGGCTCGCCACACTGACGCGTGAGAATAAACTCCCGCAGAAGATCTTTGTGCTGCACCAATTCCGGAAATCCATGATCAAGGACCGGGATCAGGTGAAGGCCGATCATCCGGAGCTCGCCACGGTGTTGCATGCGGACGGGAACGGCGGGCGAGAATCCAAGTTCGCCACCTGGAATGCGTTGCGGAAGGATCTTCCGGATGGCATATGGCTGGCCTGGAAGAACTTCATTGATGAGGATTCGCCCACATTTACCCCTGAAGAGACCTTTGAAACAGTCACACCGAAGCCTTGGTTTGTCTCTTACCAGTAGCCTAGATGCATGAGTGTTTATGCAGTCGAGTACGTTTATGAGCCCGGTTCCGAAGAAGGACGCAGCGAGAACCGTGCGGATCACCGTGCGTTGTTGGCGTCATTGACGGATATTGAGAACGTGAAATTGGTGGCCTCTGGCCCGTACACGGATGGTTCCGGAGCGCTTTTGCTCTTCGCCGCCGCAACCGAAGAAAAGCTTCGCGACGTGCTGGCGCAGGACCCGTTCAACCGCCTTGGATTTGTGAAGAATCTCCGGGTCACTGAGTGGGAGCCCGTCACTGGCGAGCTTTCCCAGTACGCGTAAACTTTAGATACTCAGTCAGTCTTTCTCGGAGGAATTTTGACAGCCGTCAACCTTGGCATCCCGTCCTTACCACCACCCGTCTTGGCTCCGCGCCGTAAGACGCGTCAAATCAAGGTTGGTTCGGTGGGTGTGGGTTCGGACTCGCAGATCAGCGTCCAGTCCATGACCACCACACCTACGACGAACATCAATGCCACGCTCCAGCAGATCGCGGAACTTACCGCTGCGGGTTGTGACATTGTGCGTGTGGCGTGCCCTTCCGCCGACGACGCTGAGGCGTTGCCGATCATCGCGAAGAAGTCGCAGATCCCTGTGATCGCGGACATTCACTTCCAGCCGAAGTACGTTTTCGCGGCGATTGAGGCCGGTTGCGCGGCTGTTCGAGTGAACCCGGGCAACATCCGCAAGTTTGATGATCAGGTCAAGGAAATTGCGAAGGCTGCCAAGGATCACGGCACCTCCATCCGCATCGGCGTCAACGCCGGTTCTTTGGACAAGCGCATCATGGACAAGTACGGCAAGGCCACTCCGGAAGCGCTCGTGGAATCCGCCGTGTGGGAAGCGTCCTTGTTTGAAGAGCACGATTTCCACGACTTCAAGATCTCCGTCAAGCACAATGACCCGGTAGTCATGGTGCGTGCGTATGAGATGCTCGCCGAGCGCGGCGACTGGCCATTGCACTTGGGTGTTACCGAGGCCGGTCCTGCGTTCCAGGGCACCATCAAGTCCTCCGTGGCTTTCGGCGCGCTGCTTTCGCAGGGCATCGGCGACACCATTCGCGTGTCCCTCTCCGCGCCTCCCGTGGAGGAAATCAAGGTGGGATTGCAGATTCTGCAGTCCTTGAACCTGCGTGAACGCCGCCTTGAGATTGTGTCCTGCCCATCCTGTGGCCGTGCTCAGGTGGACGTGTACAAGCTCGCTGAGGAAGTGACCGCTGGCCTTGAGGGCATGACGGTTCCGTTGCGCGTGGCCGTCATGGGTTGCGTTGTGAACGGTCCGGGCGAGGCTCGCGAAGCGGACTTGGGCGTTGCTTCGGGCAATGGCAAGGGTCAGATCTTTGTTAAGGGTGAAGTCATCAAGACGGTGCCTGAGGATCAGATCGTGGAGACTTTGATCGAAGAAGCCCTTCGAATCGCAGAGGAAAGCGGGGGAACGGATGGCGAAGATACTGTCCAAGGTGGCCCCGTGGTCACGATTCACTAAGTTCCGCGGTGAGCCCGGGGAACTCGTTTCCCCGACCATCCGGGTCCTCGGTGAAGAGGAGCGCGAGGATCTTAAGGCCCTTGTGGCCTTGGATCCCGTCTCCAATATTTTCCTCGATTCGTACCTGTATAACGGCCACCCCATGAACCGCTCCGGCGGGCGGGCGATGGTCTTTGGCCAGTACGACGACGCAGGCTTGCGTTCCGCATGCTGGGTGGGTTCCAATGTGGTTCCGGTCAACGCTGATTTTGAGGCGGGCCAGGAATTTGGGCTCGCTTTGTTGCGTGCAGGGCAGCGCTATTCCTCCGTATTTGGTCCCTCTGACGGGGTCATGGGTATTTGGTCAACCCTTCAATCAGGGCATCAGAAGGCGCTGGATGTGCGGGCTCATCAGCCGCTCATGGTGCAA